>NZ_CAXBOD010000042.1:0-45408 GCF_963977235.1 uncultured Albimonas sp. | reverse complement strand
CCAGATCATCGGGTCGCCCTCGAAATACATCTGGGTGATCAGGCGCTGCGCAAAGCCGTGGCCGAAGACCGAGAAGTGGATATGCGCCGGCCGCCAGTCGTTCGGCCCGTTGGGCCAGGGATAGGCGCCGGGCTGGATGGTGCGGAAGCGATACCAGCCCGCCTCGTCCGTCAGGCAGCGCCCGCAGCCGCCGAAATTGGGGTCGAGCGGCGCGAGATAGCTTTCCTTCTTGTGCCGGTAGCGCCCGCCGGCGTTGGCCTGCCAGACCTCGACCAGCGCCTCGGGCACGGGGCGGGCGTTCTCGTCGAGCACCCGTCCGTGGACGATGATCCGCGGGCCGACCGGAAGCTCTCCGGGCCGCGCGAAGTTCAGGATCAGGTCGTCGTCGAGCGGGCCAAGCCGGTCATGGCCAAACGCGGGCCCGGTCATTTCGGACAGCGTGTTGTCGAGCCCGATCAGCGGCTTGTCGGGCGAGCGGGTGACCGAGGTCTTGTAGCCCGGCGCGAACGCGGGGGGATGCTGGCTGCGGTCGCGCGTGAAGAACGCGCCGGGGAGGCCGCCGGGACTATTGCGCATCGTCCGCCTCCGCAATGCGGTCGGCCAGGATCGTCTTGGCGTGCCGGAAGGCGGTGTTGGCCGCAGGCACGCCGGCGTAGACGGCGACGTGGAGCAGCATCTCGCGGATGTCCTCGGGGCTGGCGCCGGTGTTCTGCGTGGCGCGGCAGTGAAGCTGGAACTCCTCCTCCCGCCCGAGGCCCGCCAGCAGCGCCAGCGTGATCAGCGAGCGTTCGCGCCTGGTGAGCTGGTCGCCGGACCAGACCGTGCCCCAGGCGCCCTCGGTGATGAAGTCGACGAAGGGGGCGTCGAAGGGGGTGGCGGTCCCCTGGCTGCGGTCCACGTGGGCGTCGCCCAGGACGCTGCGGCGGGTGGCTTCTCCGGTCGCGCGGCGGTCAGTCAAGGTTGTGCTCCGAGATGAAGGACAGGAGCATCGCGGCGCAGGTCCGCGGATGCTCGACGCAGGGAATGTGGCCGGCTTCGCGCACGATCTCGAAGCGGGCGCCGGCGATCAGTTCGGCGGTGGCCTCGACCACCGCGGGGGGCGTGGCGCCGTCCTCGTCGCCCACCATCGCCAGCACCGGCAGCGACAGGCGGCGGGCCGCCTCGCGCAGGTCGGCCTCGCGCAGGGCCGCGCAGCAGCCGGCATAGCCCTCGGCCGTCTGCCGGCAGACCATGTTGCGCCAGATCGCGACCTCCTCGGGACGGTTGGCGCGGAAGGCGGCCGAGAACCAGCGCTGCATCAGGCCGTCTGCGAGGGACTCGAGCCCCCGCGCGCGCACCTGTTCGATGCGCTGGTTCCACATGACCGCGTCGCCGACCTTGGCCGCGGAGTCCATCAGCACCAGCGCCCGAACAAGCTCCGGCCGCCGGGCGGCCAGCGACTGCGCGATCAGTCCGCCGATCGACAGGCCCACCACCAGCGCCCGCCTCACCTCCAGGTGATCGAGAAGGGCCGCGAGGTCGTCGGCCAGCGCCTCGATCGAATAGGGCCCCGGCGGGCAGTCCGACAGGCCGTGGCCGCGCTTGTCGTAGCGGATCAGGCGCAGGCGGGCGGGCAGCGCCCGGACCATCGCGTCCCAGACCCGCAGGTCCGACCCCAGCGAGTTGGCGAAGACCACCGGCAGGCCGCCGCGATCGCCCTCGTCGCGGTAGTGGATGACGGCGCCGTCTGCGCGGAGCGCGTGCATGGAGTCCCTCCCCCCGATTGCGGCGGGCACGGGGCCCGCGCGTGGCCGCCGCCCGGAGCGGGGCGGCCGAGTTGTATACAACTATCGCCCAGATCTCGCCCCTGTCGAGGCCGGAGACGGCCATTCCAAGGCGATCTGCGTACAACCGGGGCCATGTCAGGGCGGCTATGGCCCTTCCGTTACGGGGACCTAGATTGATTTCCGAACAGAAAGGAAGCTGCAGATGTCTCCCAAGGACACCAATGGGCGAGCGGGACAGGTTCGGGCGATCACCCGGGCGGTCACCGTCATGCGCGCCCTGTCCGAGAGCGCGGACGGCCTGACTCTCTCCGAAACCGCCGCGCAATCCGGACTGGCCGCCTCCACCGCGCACCGGATCCTCACCACGCTCGAAAGCGAGCGATTCGTGCGCTTCGAGACCGCCAGCGGCTGCTGGCACGTGGGCGTCGCCGCCTTCACCGTCGGGGCCGCCTTCGCCCGCACCCGCGACGTGATCGTGCTGGCCAAGCCCTACATGCGCCGGCTGATGGAAAGCACCGGCGAGACGGCGAACATATACCTCGAGTCCGGCGGCGAGATCGTCTGCATGGGCCAGGTCGAGAGCCGACACGCCATGCGCGCCCTGACCCGGGTGGGCGGGCGCACCAAGATGCACTGGTCGGCCGCGGGCAAGGCGATCCTCGCGCAGATGCGCCCCGAACGCGCCCGCCGCGTGCTGGAGGAGCAGGGCATGGCGCGCGCCACCGCGCGGACCATCACCGACCCTTCTGCCCTGGTTAGCGAGCTGGACCGCATCCGCGCCGAGGGCGTGGCCGTGGACGACGAGGAGCACGCCGACGGCCTGCGCTGCGTCGGCTCGGCGGTGGTCAGCGAGAACGGCACGGCGGCGGCGGCGATCTCGGTCTCGGGCCCGCGCAGCCGGATCAGCGACGAGCGGCTCGAGCAGTTGCGCGACGCCGTGGGGCGCATCGTTTCCGAGGTGACGCGCGAATACGGCGGCCGCCCGGCGGGCGGCTGACCGGCCGGCGCGCCTGCGCGGCCCCCCTGCGCGCCTGCGCCGCCCGCCATGGGGGGCGATATGTTGCGAAACCCCTCTGGACGCGCCCTCCCGCGGTTGCTAATAGGCAGCCGCGCCGCGCAAGGCCGGACCTGATCCGGCGTAGCTCAGTGGTAGAGCATCGGACTGTTAATCCGCTGGTCGTAGGTTCGAATCCTACCGCCGGAGCCAATTCCCGGCCTTGCGCGCCGAAAGGCCCTCCCCTCGCGGGAGGGCCTTTTTCGTTCCGGCCTCCCGCAGGCGACCCTCGATCCCATCCGAGTCGCGCCAGACCGGCGCGGCGTCGCATGCGCGCTTCGCCGGGCGGCCCGCCCGTGGCAGTGTGCCCGCCAAGCGCCCTCCCCCCATGTCAGCGCCAGAGGCCCGATGTCCGACACCGCCCCCCAGCCGGGTTCCAGGCTTCCCGGCCCCGCCGCCGCCGGCTGGCCCGCGGGCTTTGCCGACCTGTTCAAGATCGGGCTCGGCCCGTCCTCGTCCCACACCGTCGGGCCGATGCGCGCCGCGGCCGCCTTCGCCGCCGCGCTCGAGGGGATGGCGGTGGCGCGGCTGCAGGTCACCGCCTACGGCTCGCTCGCCTGGACCGGCAAGGGGCACGGAACCGACAAGGCCATCGCGCTGGGCCTGACCGGCGCCCGCCCCGACGAGGTCGACCCCGCCGAGGCCGAGCGCATGTGGCGCGAGATCGGCGAGACCCGAACCCTCACCCTGCCCCACGGCGAAACGATCCCCTTCCATCCCGACGCCGACATCCACCTCGACCGGCGCACCCACGTGCCCCGCCACCCCAACGCCATGTCGCTGGCCGCCGTCTCCCCCGCCGGCGTCACCGTGGCCGAGGAGATGTACTATTCCGTCGGCGGCGGCTTCATCGAGCGCGAGGGCGAGGAGACCTCCGCCGGCGCCCCGATCCCCGATCCCGCCCACCGCTGGATCTCGGCCGAGGGGATGCTCAGGGCCGCCGAGACCTCGGGCCTGTCGGTCGCCGAGATGGCGCTGGCCAACGAGGACCGCTTCCGCCCCCGCGCCCAGACCCTGGCGCTGGTCGACCGGATCGCCGACGAGATGCTGGCCTGCATCGAGCGAGGCCTGGGGGCCGAGGGGATGCTGCCCGGCGGCCTGCGCGTGCGCCGGCGGGCGCGCACGCTGACCGAGGGCATGGACCGCGCCTCGGGCGTCAACATGCAGCCGGCCGACGCGCCGATGCGCCGGGTCGCCGCCTGGGCGATCGCAGTGAACGAGGAGAACGCCGCCGGCGGCCGCGTCGTCACCGCCCCCACCAACGGGGCGGCGGGCGTGATCCCCGCCGCCCTGCGCTATGCGCGCGAGTTCTGCCCGCTGGTCGACCGCGAGGGGCCGCGCCGCTTCCTGCTCGCGGCCGCCGCCATCGGCGGGATCGTCAAGCGCAACGCCTCGATCTCGGGCGCGGAAGTCGGCTGCCAGGGCGAGGTCGGGACCGCCGCCGCCATGGCCGCCGCCGGTCTGACCGCCGCCCAGGGCGGCACGCCTGCGCAGGTCGAGCACGCCGCCGAGATCGCGCTCGAGCATCACCTGGGCATGACCTGCGACCCGGTCGCGGGCCTCGTCCAGATCCCCTGCATCGAGCGCAACGCCTTCGGCGCGACCAAGGCGATCCTGGCCGCCAGCCTCGCGCTGCAGGGCGACGGCCAGCACCGGGTGACGCTCGACCAGGTGGTCGAGACGATGCGCCAGACCGGCCTCGACATGAACGAGAAGTACCGCGAGACTTCCCGCGGCGGCCTCGCCGTCAACGTCCCGGAGTGTTGAGGCCCGCGGCGCCCGCAATCCCCCTGCCCCGCAAGATCCGGGCGCCCCGCCGCCCCGATCCGCGCTATCCCTGAGCGCATGTCCGCGATTCGCCCCTCCGATCCCCGCGCCCGGCGCCCCACGGACGCCGAGTTCGCCGCCGCGCGCGCCGAGGCGAGCGCTCATCTGGACCCGCCCGGCGACGCGCCCGGCCCGCTTGCGACCTGGATCGAGACCCCGCTCGGCCCGATGCTGGCCGTGGCCGACGACGAGGCCCTGCGCCTGCTGGAGTTCCCCGAGCGCGCCGTCCTGAACGCCGAGTTCCGCCGCCTGCGCGCCGCGCTGGGCCCGGTGCGGGAGGGCCGCTCGCCGATGCTCGACCGGGCGCGGGCGGTGGTGGAGGGGGTCTTCGCCGACCCTGGCGCGCCGGTCGACGTGCCGCTGGCGCCGCTCGGCACGCCGTTCCAGGCGCAGGTCTGGGCGGCGCTGCGCGAGATCCCCTCGGGCGCCACCCGCTCCTACGCGCAGGTCGCGGCGCGGATCGGGCGGCCGACCGCGACGCGCGCGGTCGCGGCGGCCAACGGCGCCAACCCGATCGCCCTGCTGATCCCCTGCCACCGGGTGATCGGCGCCGACGGCACGCTGACCGGCTACGGCGGCGGCCTCTGGCGC
This sequence comes from uncultured Albimonas sp., assembly GCF_963977235.1. Classification (NCBI taxonomy): domain Bacteria; kingdom Pseudomonadati; phylum Pseudomonadota; class Alphaproteobacteria; order Rhodobacterales; family Paracoccaceae; genus Albimonas; species uncultured Albimonas sp. Next base: position 40,170 of record NZ_CAXBOD010000042.1, on the reverse strand, counting down.
AAGCGCGCCCTGCTGGCCCATGAGGCGCCGCTAGCCCCCGCCCGTCCAAGACAGGAGCAACTGCCGCTATGACCGCTACCCGAGACGACAAGTTCGCCCGCTTCGCCGCCCTGCACCGCCCCGGCGCGCCGCTGGTGCTGTGGAACGCCTGGGACGCGGGCTCGGCCGCAGCGGTCGCCCGCTCGGGCGCGGCCGCGGTGGCGACCGGCAGCGCCTCGGTCGCCCAGGCGATGGGCTTCGAGGACGGCGAGGCGCTGCCCCTCGACCTGCTGGTCACGATCGCCGAGCGGGTGGTCCTGGCCGCCGGCGACCTGCCCGTCAGCATCGACTTCGAGGGCGCCTACGCCGCCGATCCCGCGCCGGCCTCGGCCAACGCCCTGCGGCTGGCTCGCGCCGGGGCGGTGGGGATCAACTTCGAGGACAGCGTGATCGGCGGCGAGGGCGTGCACCCGGCGCCCGCCCAGGCCGCGCGCATCGCCGCCATCGTCGCGACCTGCGCCGAGGCCGGCCTGCCGGTGCACGTCAACGCCCGCATCGACCTGTTCATCCGCGCGGGCGACCCCGCCGCCCACCGCGGGCTGATGGCCGAGGCTCTGGAGCGCGCCGCCGCCTACGCCGAGGCCGGGGCCGGCTCGATCTACCCGATCACCCTCTCGGACCCCGAGCTGGTGGCGGAGTTCTGCGCGAGCTGCCCGGCGCCCACCAACATCTTCGGCCCCCCGGGCGGACCCGAAGGCGTGGCCGCGCTCGCCGCGCTGGGCGTGGCGCGGATCAGCTACGGCCCCCGGCCCTGGCGCGAGGCGATGGCCGGTCTCGAGGCCGCCGCCCGCGCCGCCCTGGGCTGACCCGCGCAGGCCGCGGGCGTCCCGGAAGGCGCCTGCGGCCGTCCCGCGCTCCGGTCCCTGCTCCCTTGCCCCCCCGACGCGCGGGCGCCGGTGCGCGGAAATTTCTTCCGAAACGGTTGATCCAACCGCTGGAGGCCCGACGTATCCGCCAGGACACACGTCGCCCCCAGCGGAGACCGCTCATGAACATCCGTCAGACCGGCTTTCCGGACCCCGAGGAGATCGCCCCCATGGACCGTCCCAGCCGCGAGGAGGCGGAGGCGGCCGTGCGCACCCTGCTGCGCTGGGCCGGCGACGATCCTGCGCGCGAGGGCCTGCTCGACACCCCCTCCCGGGTCGCGCGCGCCTATGGCGAGTGGTTCGCCGGCTACGAGGAGGACCCCGAGGCGATGCTCCAGCGCACCTTCGAGGAGGTCGAGGGCTACGACGAGATGGTCCTGCTGACCGACATCCGCTTCGAGAGCCATTGCGAGCATCACCTCGCCCCGATCATCGGCAAGGCCCATGTCGCCTACCTGCCCACCGACCGGGTGGTGGGGATCTCGAAGCTCGCGCGCGTGGTCGATGTGTATTCCAAGCGCCTGCAGGTGCAGGAGAAGCTGACCGCCCAGATCGCCGGCGCGCTGGAGCGCGCGCTCAAGCCCCGCGGCGTGGCGGTGCTGATCGAGGGCGAGCATCACTGCATGTCCACGCGCGGCGTGCACCGTCCGGGCGTCTCGATGGTCACCACCCGCCTGACCGGCGCCTTCAAGGAGACCCCCGCCCTGCGCGCCGAGTTCATGGCCCTCGCCCAGCCCGACCGCCGCCCGCGCTGACCCTCAGGCCCGGCGGACTTGCAGCGTTGACAGCTGTCAACTCCGCCGCCGCCCCGCGCGACGCCCGCCCCGCCAGGGTGGTCGCCGCGGAGCGCCTGTTCCCCGGAGCCGTCCGTCGCTGATGCCGTGAAGAGCGACTCGCCCGCCCCGGTCAAGGATCGCGCAGCGACCGAGCGAAGCGAGGCTTGTCCTTGACCGGGGCGGGCGAGTCGCTCAGGCATCTTCAGCGACGGGCGGCTTCGGGGAACAGGCGCGGCCCTGTTCCCTGGTGGGTCCGGAAGCGGCCTTCCGCGGGCGCCCGCCCGCGCGCGCCGGCAGGCGCGCCTGCCTAGCCCGCCCGCAGGGCGCCTCCGTCCCCGATCTCCCCACGCTTGTCCCGCCCCCTGCGTTCATGGCATTCCCGCGGGGCCCTGCTCCAGGAGGACCGCAGCCATGAGCCCCGCCCGCCTCGCGCCCTTTCCGTTCTCGCGTCCCCGCCGCCTGCGCCAGGCCGGCTGGATCCGGGACCTGGTCCGCGAGACGCGGCTGCGCCCCGAGGACCTGATCTGGCCGATGTTCGTGCGCGAGGGCGTCGACGCCGAGGAGCCGATCCCCTCGATGCCCGGCGTCTCCCGCCTGACCGTCGACCGCGCGGTCGAGGCCGCGCGCCGGGCCGCCGACCTCGGCATCCCCTGCGTGGCGCTGTTCCCCTACACCGAGGCCGAGAACAAGTCGCCCGAGGCCGAGGAGGCCTGGAACCCCGACAACCTGGTCAACACCGCGACCCGCGCGATCAAGAAGGCGCTGCCCGACATGGGCGTGCTGCTCGACGTGGCGCTGGATCCCTACAACTCCGACGGCCACGACGGCATCGTGCGCGACGGCGTGATCCTCAACGACGAGACGCTGCTGGCGCTCGAGAAACAGGCGCTCGCCCAGGCGGAGGCCGGCTGCGACATCCTGGGTCCCTCGGACATGATGGACGGGCGCATCGGCGTGATCCGCCGCGCGCTCGAGGAGAACGAGTTCCCCGACACGATGATCATGTCCTACGCGGCCAAGTACGCCTCGGCCTTCTACGGCCCGTTCCGCGATGCGGTCGGCGCCACCGGCGCGCTGCGCGGGGACAAGAAGACCTACCAGATGGACTACGCCAACACCGACGAGGCCCTGCGCGAGGTCGCCGCCGACCTCGAGGAAGGGGCCGACATGGTGATGGTGAAGCCCGGGATGCCCTATCTCGACATCTGCCACCGGGTGAAGACCACCTTCCAGGTGCCCACCTTCGCCTACCAGGTGTCGGGCGAGTACGCGATGCTGGCCGGGGCCATCGCCAACGGCTGGCTCGACGGCGACCGGGTGATCCTCGAGAGCCTGGGCGCCTTCCGCCGCGCCGGCTGCGACGGGATCCTGACCTACTTCGCCCCGCAGGCGGCCGAACTGCTCGACACCGCCGGCTGAGCCTCCCCCCGCGGGAAGCAACCGACAGGCGCCGCCGCCCGTCCTGCGGGCCGGCGGACGTCCCCTGGCGGGACCTGAGCGTCTTCCAGACCGCCGGGCGGCCCTGGCGCGTGGACCTCGGCGCCCGCTAAATCGAGATCGAGAGCGACGCGCCGCTGACCAGGTTCGACCTCCTGGTCTGAGCGCGGCACAGATCGGCCCCGCGCCTCCGAGGCGGGCGCGGCGCCTCATGCGCCCGCTCGACGCACGGGCGGGAATCGGGCAAGAATGTTCGCGAAATGTTCCTTTCCTGCCCGGAGATCGAGATGATCATTCCCAACCTGATGGTGACCGACATGGCCCGCTCGGTCGCCTTCTGGCGCGACGCGCTGGGCTTTGCGGTGACGATGACCGTCGATGCGGCGCGGGAAAGCCGCTTCGGCCCCGAGGCGGACCCGGACGCCTCGGTGTTCACGATCCTTGAAGGCGCCGGCGGCCAGCTGATGCTGCAGACGGTCGAAAGCCTGGCCGCCGACCTGCCGAGCTTCGCCGGCGGCCTGCCCGACCGGCCCGGGATCGGCATCTATCTGCGCGACCTCTCCCCCGACGAAGTGCTGACCCGCCTGCCCGAGGGGGCCGTCCTCAAGGCGCCCGAGACCGCCTGGTACGGGATGCGGGAGCTTTTCCTGCGCGACCCTGACGGACACGTGATCTGTGTTGCGGCGGCCGAGGGCCCTGCGCCCGCCTGAGCCCTTGCCGGACCCGCGCGCGCGCCCACCTCGTGAGGCGGACGCGCGCCCGGCCGCGCGCCTGCCGACCGCCGGACAGGGAGCCCCGCATGACCGCCCGACCGTTTCGCGCCGCCCTGGCGCTCGCCCTCGTCGCCTTCGCCGCCGCCGTGGCCTGCGCCCCGACCCGCGCCGAGGTGTTCGAGACCTCGGCCGGTCCGGTCGACATCCTCCCCGTCGGCCCGGTCTTCGATCATCCCTGGGGCTTCGCCTTCCTGCCCGACTTCGCCCGGACCGGCGCCCTGCTGGTGACCGAGCGCCCCGGCCGCCTGATCCTGGTCAGCCACGAGGGCGCCCAAGCGATCGAGGGCCTGCCCGAGATCTACGCGCAGAGCCAGGGCGGGCTGCTCGACGTCGCCGTCTCGCCCGACTTCGCCCAAACCGGGACGATCCACCTGACCTACTCGGCCCCCGCCAACGGCGGACGCGCCAACACCCACGTGGCGCGCGCCCGCCTCGACCGCGAGGCGGGGCGGCTGGTCGACGTCGAGGTGGTGCTGGCCATGGAGTCCAACGAAAGCGGCGGGCGCCACTTCGGCTCGCGCCTCGCCCACGCGCCCGACGGGACCCTGTTCGTGACGATGGGCGAGCGGGGCAACCGCCCCTCGGCCCAGGACCCCAACGTCGCCAACGGCAAGGTGCACCGGATCCTGCCCGACGGGTCGATCCCGCAGGACAATCCGTTCGTGGACGGCGGCGGGCTCGCCTCGATCTGGTCGCTCGGCCACCGCAACCCGCAGGGCGCCGCGATCGACCCGCAGACCGGGACCTTCTGGGTGACCGAGCACGGCGCGCGCGGCGGCGACGAGGTCAACCTGCCCCGGGCCGGCGCCAACTTCGGCTGGCCCGAAGTCTCCTACGGCACGCATTACTCGGGCCGCGAGTTCCCCAAAGGAAGCGCGGCCGAGGGCGTCGCGCAGCCGGCCCACTACTGGGATCCCTCGATCGCGCCCTCGGGCCTTGCGGTCTACCGCGGGGACCTGTTCCCGGCCTGGGACGGCGACCTGCTGGCCGGCGCGCTGAAGTTCCGCAAGATCGTGCGGCTGGAGGTCGAGAACGGCGAGATCGTGGGCGAGGAGGACCTGGTCGAGGACGCCTTCGGGCGCATCCGCGACGTGCGCGTGGGCCCCGACGGCGCCGTGTGGTTCCTGACCGACGCCGAGGAGGGGCGGCTGATGCGCATGGCCCCGGCGGACTGAGCGTGTGCGGGAGGGATGGCGGGACAAGGTCCCCCGTCCCATGTATGCTTTTCCGCGACGGCGAGGTCGGTTTGCGACCTGCGCCGTCCAATTCCATCGCCGCAACGATGGCGATCCGTGAGGACAGGAGCAGTTCCCATGACCCGCGCCCTTCGCGCCGAGGCCGCCGCCGCCGGCGCCCGCCCCGACCCCATCCGCCGCCGTCTGCTTGGCGCGGGCCTGGCCGCCGCCACGCTGGCGATCGCGCCGCTCTCGCCGGCAAGCGCGGCCGATCCGGCCGACGTGATCGACCTGCGGGTCCAGCACTCGATCGACGACCTGATGACCTCGGTCAACGGCGCGCGCGAGCTGATGTCGCGGGCCAAGGGCGTGCTGGTCATGCCCTCGATCACCAAGGCGGGCCTGCTGGTCGGCGGCATGTACGGCGAGGGCGCGCTGCGCATCGGCGGGCAGTCGGTGGGCTACTACTCGGTCGGCGCGGCCTCGATCGGGCTGCAGGCCGGGATGCAGAAATTCGACCAGGCGCTGTTCTTCATGACCACCTCGGCGCTCGAGAACTTCCGCCGCTCCTCTGGGTGGGAGCTTGCGGCCGACGCCGAGGTGACGGCGCTGAACAACAACCTCGCCGGCACCGTCACCTCGCGCACCACCCAGCATCCGGTGATCGCGGTGGTCTACGGGCAGGAGGGCCTGATGGCCGGCGTGAGCCTGGAAGGCGCCAAGTACACCAAGCTGAAGGAGCGCTGAGGCCCCGCCAACGCTCAGCCGCGCCGGCCCCTGCCGCGATCAGGGCGCAGGGCCACGCGGCGTCGGGCCGGCTTGCCCGAACATCGACGTCGCGCAGAACCACCGGGCCCCGCCGCGCCGAAAAACGCGGCGGGGCCCGGTCGCGTCAGGCCCTGCGGCGACGGGCGTGCAGCCCCAGCGCGGCGATCGCGGCGACCAGCAGGGCGGCGGCGGGCGGCGCGGGAACGGCGGCGAAGTCCGGGTCGTCCTCGGCCGCCATCAGCAGCGCGTCGCCGCCCAGCGGGGTTCCCCCGGCGAGAAACTCCATCCCGGTGTAGCCCCAGTTCTCGTACCACAACAGGCTGACCGCCACCGGCGCGGAGCCGATCACCTCATAGGTGAAATCGCTGTAGGCGAAGCCGCGGGGCTCGGAGTGTTCGGCGACCGTGGCGCCGTTCAGCGACAGCGAGAACCCGTCGTCCGAGCCCAGGCTCATCGAATAGGTCCCGGGGGCAAGGTCCAGCCACCCCGTCATCACCCAGACGCTGGTGGACACGATATCCGGGTTCGCGCCCGTCAGATCCTCGGCATTGTCGCCCAGCAGCTCGCTCAGGGAGGTGCTGCCGTCCTCGGCCTGCTGAGGCTCGCCGGCGGGGTAGTCGAGCGTCGTGGCGCGGAAGGTCGCGTCGGGTGTGCGGCCCTCGATCTCGGTCCGCGCGGCGGCGAGCGAACTGATGCTGCCGTCGAGATCCCAGAAACTCCCCGCCAGCCCATGCACCGCCGCCGCCTGTGCGGGCCCTGCCGCGGCCACGGCCGCCAGCAGCAGCCCCGCCCGGAAGGCGGAGCGTGGATTGAAACTGGTGTCGCGGGTCATGCACTCATCCTACGCAAATTGCGCCCCCGTGAGCGAGATTATAGCCAGGCGGATGGGCGGATCAACGATCCAATATGCAGCATAGACAATGGGTTGAGAGACAATCGCCGCAACTGCGAGGGCGTTGGTTGCATCAGCGAAATTGCCGGGCCGAACCTGTTTCGCCTGGCAACAGTCCGGCCGGAACGACGCGACCCCGCCGTCGCCGGCGGGGTCGCGAAAGATCTAGACGGTTGGGGCGCGAAGCCCTCGCGGCCTGGCTCAGTGGCCCAGGATCTGGGAGAGGAACAGCTTGGTGCGGTCCGAGCGGGGGTTGTTGAAGAACTCCTCCGGCTCGTTCTGCTCGACGATCTGGCCCTGGTCCATGAAGATCACGCGGTTGGCGACCTGGCGCGCAAAGCCCATCTCGTGCGTCACGCAGATCATGGTCATGCCCTCCTGCGCGAGCTCGATCATGGTGTCGAGCACCTCCTTGATCATCTCGGGATCGAGCGCCGAGGTCGGCTCGTCGAACAGCATGATCCGCGGCCGCATGCACAGCGAGCGGGCGATCGCCACGCGCTGCTGCTGACCGCCCGAGAGCTGGCCTGGATACTTGTGGGCCTGGTCGGGGATCTTGACCTTGTCGAGGAAGTGCATCGCCGTCTCCTCCGCCTCCCGGCGGGGGACCTTGCGGACCCAGATCGGGGCGAGCGTACAGTTCTCGAGGATCGTGAGGTGCGGGAACAGGTTGAAGTGCTGGAAGCACATCCCGACTTCCTTGCGGATCGTGTCGATGTTCTTGAGGTCCGAGGTCAGCTCGGTCCCGTCCACCGTGATCGTGCCCTGCTGATGCTCCTCCAGCCGGTTGATGCAGCGGATCAGCGTCGACTTGCCCGAGCCCGAAGGCCCGCACACGACGATCCGCTCGCCGCGATGAACGGTCAGGTCGATGTTCCGCAGCACGTGGAACTCGCCATACCACTTGTTCATGTTGGTGATCTGGATCGCGACCTCGTTCGACACCTTCATCTTGGTGGCGTCGACGGGGGCCTCGTTCGAGAAGGCGGTCTCGGTCATTTTCTCATTCCTTCCCTGGGCTCAGCGGTTTTCGGTCTGGAGCTTGCGCTCGAGGTACATGGAGTAGCGGGACATGCCGAAGCAGAAGACCCAGAAGAACAGGCCCACGAAGACGTAGAACTCCCAGACGATGCCGTTCCAGTTCGAGTCCGCGCGGATCGGGTTGATGATCCCGACGGGGTCCAGCAGGCCGATCACCGACACCAGCGTGGTGTCCTTGAACAGGCCGATGAAGGTGTTGACGATGCCGGGGATCGAGATCTTCAGCGCCTGGGGCAGGATGATCAGGCGCATCGACTTCCAGTAGTCGAGACCCAGCGAATCCGCCGCCTCGTACTGGCCCGAGGGCAGCGCGGCGAGACCCCCGCGGATCACCTCGGCCATGTAGGCCGAGGCGAACAGGGTGGCCATGATCACCACGCGCAGGATCAGGTCGAGCGCGGTTCCCGGCGGGAAGAAGTAGTTCAGCACCGAGGAGGCCACGAACAGCAGCGTGATCAGCGGCACGCCGCGAATGAACTCGATGAAGATCACCGACAGCGTCTTGATGAAGATCAGGTCCGACTTGCGCCCCAGCGCCAGCAGGATCCCGAAGGGCAGCGAGGCCGCGATGCCGGTGATGCCGATGATCAGCGCCAGCATGAAGCCGCCCATGCGCGCGCTCTCGACCGGCTCGAGGCCCGGGCCGGCGTCGACCATGCCCGGCACGATCGACCACCACACGATGGTGACCAGCGCGCCGACCACCATGCCCGCGGCGCCGGCGTCGCCGTGCATCGCCTTTTCGACGCCGCGGAAGGCGGCGTAGCCCACCGCAGGACCGACGATGGCCAGCAGCACCGGCAGCACCGGGCCGCCCCACAGCAGCCAGTAGGCCGCGAAGGGGAACAGCGCGGTCACGATCAGCGCCTGCCGCGGCAGCGCGCTGAACAGCACGGGCGCCGCGGCCGCAAACAGCAGCACGAAGGTCAGGATCGGGCGCCAGTAGAGCTCCTCGGGGTAGAAGCCGAAGATGAACTGGTTGAACCGCTCGTTGATCACCGCCCAGCAGGCGAAGGCGCCCTCGACCCCGCGCGAGGCCGCGATCTCGCGGCACTGGCTCAGGCTGTCGGCCGACCACACCGCGTCGATGAAGGCCCACTGGATCAGGGCGGGAAGCGACCAGACGATCACCAGGATCGCCAGCACCGTCAGGATGCCGTTGGCCACCGACGAGAACAGGTTCGCCCGCAGCCACTTCAGCGCCCCCCGCTCGCGCGCCGGGGGCGGCGAGGGCGGGATCTGGCTGGGGGCGACGAAGGCGACGGTCTGCGCGTGAACGTCCGACATCACTCAGCCCTCCGCACGCGACAGAAGTAGGTGACGTTCGGCCTCGCGCCGAACACCAGGTAGGCGATGGCGCCGATCTGGGCGGCCGCGCAGCCCACGATCACCACCGGGTCCGAGATCGCCGGGATCAGCGAGCCCAGCTGGTTGCCCGCCACCAGCGCGATGATCCACATCGCCAGCGTGGCGACCGCCAGGTCGACGACCCGGAAGTGCTTGAACAGCGCCGTCAGCAGCGTCGAGAGCGTCATCGCCACCAGCGCCAGGAAGGTCAGCTGCTCGGCCAGCGGCCAGCTGAAGTAGGGGGTCCGCAGCTGCGGCACGTCGGCGAGGAACAGATAGGCGAGCTCGGCCGCCAGCATCCCGGCATAGAGCAGCACCACCAGGTTCAGCCAGCTCGCCACCCCGAAGTTGGGCTGGTGGGCCGCGTCGCCCTTCTTGAGCGTGTCCCACGGGCCGGTCATGCTGTCGAACAGCCGGCTGAAGCTGAACGCGGTGCCCGAGGCGGAGGTCCGCTCGACCAGTTTCACCTGCTCGTTGTAGAGGTTCATGATCATCGAGATCGTCAGCGAGATGGACAGGTAGAAGGCCATCAGCAGCAGCAGCGTCTCGAACTCGCGCCCCGTCTGGTTGAGGGTGATGCCCCCCAGTGTGCCGGTGGCGTCCATGTAGCCCACCGCGATCGCCAGCGAGGAGTTCTTGGTCAGGTTGAGATACTGCGAGATCAGCGGCGGGATGATCACCCGCAGCGCCTGGGGCAGGATCACCAAGCTCATCGTGCGGTTGGCCCGCAGGCCCAGCGCGAAGGCGGCTTCCGTCTGGCCCTTGGAGACCGAGAGGATGCCCGCGCGCACGTTCTCGGCGATGAAGGCGCCGGTGTAGATCGACAGGGCCAGCCACAGCGCCACGAGGCTGTTGCGCATGTAGATGCCGCCCTCGAAGTTGAAGCCCTGCAGCTCGGGATACTGCAGCGTGATCGGCGCGCCGGCGATCAGCGTGATCACCAGCCAGACCAGCAGCGGCAGCCCCACGATCAGGGCCAGGCGCACGCGCATGATCGGCAGCAGGCGGCCGGTGTCCTGCTGCACGCGCTTGGCCATCCGCGCGTACCAGACCGAGCCGATGACGCCCGCGATCAGCGCGGCGACCACGAAGATCGAGCCGGCGCCGAACACCGGGCCGGGGATGTAGAAGCCGCGGTTGGTGGCCACCATGCCCATCACGGCCGCGTCCGCGCCCGCCTGGCGGGGCGAGGGCAGGAACTCGTCGAAGACGGCGGCCAGCAGCAGGATCTGGATCAGCACGGGAATGTTGCGGACGGTCTCGATGTAGACCGTCATCAGCTTGGAGATCAGCCAGTTGTTCGACAGGCGCAGCACGCCCGCGACCACGCCGATGATGGTGGCCAGCAGACAGCCCATCACCGCGACCAGCAGGGTGTTGAGCATGCCCACCACCGCCGCCGTGGCGTGGGAGGAGCGCGAGGTGTAGTCGATCAGGCGCTGGTTGATGTCGTAGGAGGCCGGCCCCGTCAGGATGCCGAAGCTGAAGTCCTTGCCCAGCGCGGCGAGGTTCGCCAGCACGTTGGACACCAGGTAGCTTCCCCCCAGCAACACCAGGATCAGGGCGATGACCTGGATGGTCAGCGACCTGTAGCGGGTGTCGGTCCATAGCATCCCGAGGCGGAAGTCCGCGCGGGGCGGGTCCGTTATCGCCGTCATTCGGCTCATCCTTCGCCTGTCGTCGCGCCCGGCCTCCCCTGGGCCGCCGGTTGTTCCGGTCGTGCCATGGCGGGCGTCATGTTGTGCAAAGCGAGAGGGGCGCGCCGTTTCCGGCGCGCCCCTCGTTGGTCAACCGATCAACGGAACGGCGGCGCGTAGAGCAGGCCGCCCTGGGTCCACTGAGCGTTCAGGCCGCGCTCGAGGCCGATGGCGGTGTCCGGGCCGATGAACTCGTTGAACACCTCGCCATAGTTGCCGACCGACGAGATCACCTTCACCGCGAAGTCCGCGGGCAGGCCCAGCATCGCGCCGTACTCGCCCTCGGAGCCGAGCATGCGGTTGATCTCGGGGTTGTCGGTGCCCTTGGCCATCTCGGCGACGTTCTCGGAGGTGACGCCCAGCTCCTCGGCGATGACCATCGCGTTGAAGGCCCAGCGCACGACGTCGCCCCACTCGGAGTCGCCGTGACGGACCAGCGGGCCCAGCGGCTCCTTGGAGATGATCTCGGGCAGGATCACGTGATCCTTGGGCGCCTCGAAGGTCGAGCGGGTGGCGGCGAGACCGGAGGCGTCGGTGGTGTACACGTCGCAGGCGTTGGCCAGGTACTTCTGCTGGGCCTCGGCGTTGGTCTCGATCGGCACCGGCTCATAGGACATGCCGTTGACGCGGAAGTAGTCGGCGAGGTTCAGCTCGGTGGTGGTGCCGGTCTGGATGCAGACCGTGGCGCCGTCGAGCTCCTTGGCCGAGGTCACGCCCAGCGCGCGCGGCACCATGAAGCCCTGGCCGTCGTAGTAGTTCACGCCGATGAAGGTGAACTTCAGGTCGACGTCGCGGCTGAACGTCCAGGTGGTGTTGCGCGCCAGCATGTCGATCTCGCCGGAGGCGAGCGCGGTGAAGCGGGTCTTGCCGGTGGTGGGGGTGAACTTCACCGCCTGGGCGTCCCCGAACACGGCCGCGGCCACGGCGCGGCAGACGGCCACGTCGAAGCCGGTCCACTCGCCCGACGCCTCGGTGTAGGCGAAGCCCGGCACGCCGGTGGCGACGCCGCACTGGACGAAGCCCTTGGCCTTCACGTCGTCGAGCGTCGCGGCGGAGGCGGCGCCGGCCGAGAGGCCGGCTGCGGCGGCCAGCGCGCCGATCAGAAGGTTGCGTTTCATAAGTCGGTACACCTCTTCCTGTGGATCCGGCTCCTCGCCCTGTTTGGCGGGCGGTTTCCGGGTTGGATCGCCACGGCCCCTCCGACCGCGGCGAGCATCGTCATTCGTGGGCTCCGAGCCAGGCTCGGGAACCGGGCCCCCCTCGGCCCATCACGAACAATGAACGGGGGCTTCACAGAAGGTCAACCCCTCGCGCCGCGGCGCCGAAATCCTGCGGCGCCGGCGAAGAAAACGCCGGTGTTCAAGGCGCCCGGACAGCAGGGCGCCTCATTCGCGGGCGTTGAGCAAGTCTCAATGAAACAAGCGATTCGCGCCAGCGCCGGGGCGCCGTCGCGACACTTCCGGTTGAAATTCAGTTGGCGCGCAGGAAACCGCCCAGGGGGGCGCCGTCGGGCATCCGGGGCTCATGCGGGAAGGGGCGGGTTTCGACCCGCTCGACAGCCGCCGCGGGGGGGCCGTCGGCGCAGGCGTCGCACAGCGCCTGGACCTGATCCTCGGGACCCACGGCCAGCAGCTCGACCGCGCCGTCGGGCAGGTTGCGGACCCAGCCCCAGACCCCGAGGCGGTCCGCCGCGCTGCAGGTCCAGTCGCGGAAGCCGACCATCTGCACCCGGCCGCGCACGACGGCGAGGATGGCGACCTGATGCATGCGGCGTCCTCGGGCTGGGGCGCGTCCGTGCGCGCCCGATTGCGAACCGACGACAACCTAGCGCGCCGAACCGTTTCGCAAAAGGCGTCGGGCGGAGCGGCATCAAATATCAGTCGACCTTGCCAGATCCGACCGTCCCGGGCCCGCCTCAGCCGCCCAGCGGCAGGCGGCGCAGCAGGCGGAACGGCGCCCCGCCCCCGGGATCGCCGAACAGCGCGATCTCGCGCACCGGCAGCGGCGCCTCGCAGAAGGGCGCCGCGTGGGGGGCCAGCGCCTCGACCGTGGCGGCCAGGGTCCGGGGCGCCAGCGCCGAGGTCAGCGTCAGGTGAAAGCGGAACTGCTCGAACACGTAAGGGTAGCCCCAGCGCGCGAGGTTGTCCTCCTGCGCCGGGGTGAGGCTCATCTTCCGCCGCCGCGCGAGCTCGGCCTGCGAGGGGGGCGCGCGGAACCGGTCCAGCCGCTCGACGCAGGCCGAGGCGAGCGCGGCCATCTCCGGCGAGGGCGCCGACAGCCCCAGGAAACCGAAGCGCCCGGTGGTCTGCAACGACAGCGCCGGCGCCTCGAAGGGCGCGAGCGAGGCGGCCAGCGCCTCGGCCTCTCTCTCCAGCTCCCCGGCCGAGGTCCCCTCGGCCAGGAAGAACGGCGGCTTCAGCGTGCCGTGGAAGCCGTAGCGCCGCGGCGAGACGGTCAGCGAGAGCGGATCCTCGGGCAGCCCTTCGACCGCGGGGCGGGGCGGGACCGCGCCCGCCTCCGCGTCCCAGCCCAGCCAGGCCGAGCCGAAGGCCCAGAGGCCGCTGTCGGCGGGCGGCGCATAGTAGATCGCCAGCCGTTCCCAGGTCGCCATCGCCCTGCCCTCCCTGCGGGTCTCAGCCCGGATAGGCCACCGCCGCCTGACGCTGCACGCCCAGCCCCTCGATCCCCAGCTCCAGCGTGTCGCCGGGGGCGAGGAAGCGCGGCGGCTTCATGCCCAGCCCCACGCCCGAGGGGGTGCCGGTCACGATCACGTCGCCCGGCACCAGCCGCACGAAGCGGCTGAGGTAGCTGACGATCTCGGCGACCGAGAAGATCATGTCGCCGGTGGTCGACTCCTGCACCGTCTCGCCGTTGAGCTTCAGCCAGATCGGCAGGGCCTGGGGGTCGGGCACCTCGTCGGCGGTGACCAGCCACGGCCCCAGCGGACCGAAGCCCGGCGCGCCCTTGCCCTTGCACCAGGTGCCGCCGCGCTCCTGCTGCCACTCGCGCTCGGAGACGTCGTTGGCCACGCAGTAACCGGCCACGCAGGACAGCGCCTCGGCCTCCGAGACATGCTCGCTCACCCGGCCGATGACCACGCCCAGCTCGACCTCCCAGTCGGTCTTCACGCTGTCCTTGGGGATCACCAGCGCGTCGTCGGGACCTGCGAGGCAGGAGGCCGCCTTGGCGAAGACGATCGGCTCCTTGGGCCAGGGGTTGCCGGTCTCGTCCGCGTGCAGGCGGTAGTTCAGGCCGATGGCGTGGAAGGTCTCGACGCGCGAGAGGCAGGCGCCGATCCGCTCCGGGCTCACGGCGGGCAGCGTGGCGGGGTCCAGCTCGCGCAGCCGCGCGAGGCTTTCCAGGCTCACCGTCGCCGGCGTCAGGTCGGGGATCGCGCCGGAGAGATCGCGGACCGTGTCCCCGTCCAGCATCCCCGGCCTCTCGGCCCCTTTCGGGCCCCAGCGCAGCAGTTTCATCGCGTCCTCCCTCCGGGCCCGTCAGCCCCCGTTGCGCCCTGTCAGGCGAAATCCATGATCAGGCAGGTGGTGGTGGCGGTGGCATAGAGCCTCCCGTCCGCCTCCCCCACCAGCCGCCCCTGCGCCGTGCCGGTCGAGCGGCCGACATGGATCGACTCCCCGATCGCCAGCATCGGCCCGCTGTCCGCCCGCGCCCCGCGCAGGATGTTCACCTTGTACTCGAGCGTCGTATAGGCCTTTCCGGCCGGCAGATGCGTATGGATCGCGCTGCCCATGGCGCTGTCGAGCATCACCCCGTACCAGCCGCCATGCACGGACCCGAGGGGGTTGTAGACGTCAAAGCCCGGCTCGCCCCGGAACACCACCCGCCCCGTCTCGACCGTGTGGATCAGGAAGTTGACCGTGCGCGACATCGGCGCCGAGGGCAGGCGCCCGGTGCGGATCGCCTCCAGCATCTCGATCCCCGAGTACTTGGCGGCCTCGGCGAGGCCGGGGATGTCCTCCAGCGTCTCGGGCCAGCGGGGGGAGGCGGGGGGCGTGTCGGTCATGCGGCGATCCTTCGGCGGTCAGTCGGAGATCAGGTCGAGCAGGCGTCGCGCGGCGAGGAAATCGGCGCGCTTGCGGGCGGCCATGGCGGCCGCCTCGCCGTCCTCGCCCCATTGCTCGGCCTGCCATTCCTCATCCACGCGCGAGCGGGCCCAGCCGTCCTCGGCCCCGATCTGCCCCGCCGAGACGGCGAGCGCGATCACCAGGCTGCCCGACAGCACCGTCAGCTCGTGCAGGGCGACCAGCGCCAGCGGATCGTGGGCGGCGGTCGCGGCATGCAGGCGGACCAGCGCCGCCTCGGGCTGGGAGACGTGCATCACCCCCTCGGCGCAGAGCAGCCGGGCGCCATGCTCCCGCGCGGCCCAGTCCAGCAGCGGGTCCCAGGCCTCGGCCTGGCGCGCGGCCAGCCGCGCAGGATGCGGGGCGCGATAGCACAGAAGGTCCGAGCCCGCGTAGGCGGCGACGGCCTCGACCACCTCGGCGTGCTTGTCGGCCACCCGGTCGATGGCGGTGTTGACGCTGCGGGTCAGCGGCATCGAGGACGGGTCCACGATCTCCGTCTGCGCGTCCCACTCGGCGGCCAGCGCCTCGGCCAGCGCCCGGGTGGGGGCGATCAGCGCCGCCTTGCCGGGCGTGCGCAGGGGGCGGCCGTCCAGCGCCACGCCCCAGCCCTCGGCGGTCTGGGTGGCGGCCGCCTGCGTCCAGAAGCGTTTCGGCGCGGCCATCAGACTTCCCCCCAGCTCAGGGCCAGGGCGGCGTCGAGCTCGTCCCAGCCATGGATCACGTGATGCGCGCCGGCGTCGCGCAGGCGCGTCTCGGGGTGGTAGCCCCAGGTGACGGCGATGGCGGTCATGCCGGCGGCGCGGGCCATTTCGATGTCGAACTCGGTGTCCCCGACCATCACCGCGTCCTCCGCCTGCGTCCCGGTCTCGGCCAGCGCGTCGAGCAGCATGGCGGGATGGGGCTTCGAGGGATGCCCGTCGGCGGTCTGCAGGGTCTGGAAAAAACGCCCCAGGTCATGGGCCGCGAGCGCATGGGTCAGCCCGCGCATGGCCTTGCCGGTGGCGACCCCCATCAGCACCTCGTCGCGCGCGGCCAGCCGCTCCAGCGCCGCGCGGGCGCCGGGATAGAGGGGCGAGGCGGCCTCGCCTCCCGTCTCCTTGCGCATGCGGATGAAGGCGGCCTTGTAGCGCTCGACCACGTGGTCGACCTCGGCCCCGCTCAGCCCCGGCGCCAGGCGGGCCACCGCCACCGGCAGCGACAGGCCCACGATCGACAGCGTCTGCGCGGGCGTCGGCGCCGCCAGCCCGGCATCGGCGAACCCGTGCGCCATGGCGGCCACGATCATGCGCTGGCTGTCGATGAGTGTGCCGTCCATGTCGAAGACGGCGAGCTTCAGCCGGTCGGGTCGCGGGGACGTGGCCAAGACAGGGCTCCGAAGGGTCGTGACGGACCGGCGAGGGGTAGCCCCCGCCGCCCCCTCTGTCCAGCCGAGCCGCCCTGCTCCGCGCGCGACCCCGAGCCCCCTCGGCAAGCGCCTGTTCTCCGGAGCCGTCTCTCGCTGATGCCAATCAGAGCGACTCGTCCGCAGGGGTCAGGGATCGCGCAGCGACCGCCGAAGGCGGCTTGTCCTTGACCCCTGCGGGCGAGTCGCTCAGGCATCAATCAGCGAGAGGCGGATCCGGAGACCAGGCGCGGGGCCTGTTCTTTGGAGAGTCAGGAGCCCGCCGGAGGCTCCCGCGCCCCAAGCTCCGGGCGCCCCCTGCCCCTCATGCGCCCCGCAGCCAGGCCCGCCCGCAGGGCGCCTCCCGCCTCACTCCTCGTCGAGGAACGGATCGTCCAGGGCATCCTCCGGCCGCCAGCCGAACACCTCCCAGGTGCGGGCCATGTGCTCGGGCAGCGGGGCGACCAGTTTCATCTGCCGCCCCGTGCCCGGATGCGCCAGGATCAACGCGCGCGCATGCAGGTGCAGCTTGCGGCTGATCACGCCGCCCAGCTGCGCCCCCCAGCCCTCGCCCTCGTTGGTCTGGCCCGAGCCGCCGTACTTGCCGTCCCCCGCGATCGGCGTGCCCAGCGCGGCCATGTGGGCGCGCAGCTGGTGGGTGCGCCCGGTGATCGGGCTCAGCGCCACCCAGGCGGCGCGGCGGGCGGCGGCCTCGATGACCATGTAGTCGGTGACGGCGCGCTTGGCGCCCTCGGTCGTCGCGATCTCGTCGGGGTGGACGACGCGCATCTTCTCGCCCTCGCCCCCCTTGCCGTGGCCCGGAGCCTTGACCAGCCCCCACTTGATGGTGCCGGCCTTGGGATCGGGCACGCCGGCGGACACCCCCCAGTAGATCTTGCGCGTGGCCCGCGCCTTGAACGCCCCGGCCAGCGCCTTGGCCGCGTTGGCCGAGCGCGCCATCACCAGCACGCCCGAAGTGTCCCGGTCCAGCCGATGCACCAGCCGCGGATCGTCGTCCCGCCCGAAGCGCAGCGCGGAGGCGAGCCCCGCCACATGCCGCCCGCTCTGCCCCGAGCCGCCCTGCACCGGCAGGCCGGCGGGCTTGTTCAGCGCGATCAGGTGGTCGTCGCGATAGATCACGCAGTCCTGGATCATCCGCGCGTCGGCGCCCGAGATCTCGGGCCCCGCCGCGGGCCTGTCGCCCTCGAGGATCTCGTCGGGGATCGGCGGCACGCGCACCGACTGCCCCGCCTCGAGCCGGGTCGAGGCCTTGGCCCGCGCCCCGTCCACGCGCAGTTCGCCCTTGCGCAGCATCTTCTCGATGCGCCCCTGGGTCAGTTGCGGAAACCGCCGGCGCAGCCAGCGGTCGACGCGGCTCTCGGCCTCGTCCTCGTCAACGGTCACGGTCTGCACGCCGGGCATCGCCGGTTCCTCCCTCAGCCCTGGCCCCAGGCCGCGCGCGCCAGCGCCAGCCCCGCGAACAGGGCGGCCACCGACAGCGCCACCGAGCCCGCCACATAGATCGCCGCCCCCGCCATCCGCCCCCGCTCCATCAGGTAGAGCGCATCCAGCGAGAAGGCCGAGAAGGTGGTGAACCCCCCCAGCAGCCCCGTCATCACGAAGGGCGCAAACCGCGCCCAGCCGCCCTCGGTCCGCTCGATCAGCAGCACCGCAGCGAGGCCCATGACGAAGGAGCCGATGACGTTGACCCCGAGCGTGCCCCACGGAAACTCCGCGCCCGACACGCGCATCGCCCAGCGGCCGAACAGAAACCGCAACGCGGCGCCGCAGGCGCCGCCCAGAGCAACATAGAGGATCGTCATCCGCCGCTTCTGCGCCCCCCGGCCGCGCCGGTCAAGCCGGCGCGGCGTTGCGGCCGCGACCTTGCGACAGTCGTTTCGCCCGGCGCGAGCCCGCCGGACGACGTCCGGACCCTGCGCCGCCGCCGCCCCCCGTTCCTTGTTGATGAAACCCACCTGCACAGGCGCCCTGCCCGAAACATTCAAATCTGACAGAGCCACGGAGACCTTCATGAAATTCCTTGTGCGAAAGTCCGTATCTGAGAGCGTGGACCTCCTGACCCGGGGCTTCGGCTTCACCCGGGCCGAGATCGAGGACAACGTCCAGGTCCGGAACCCGTCCGAGTCCGGGTTCGACGTGCGCTACGGCGACGGGGGCGGCGGGCCCTGCGAGGGCAAAGGCCTCGGCTACACGGCGGTCGACACGCCCTCGGGGCCCAACCTGGTGCCGAACTCGGGCACGATCACCACGTATTCCGAGGGCCGCGCGATCACCCTCACGTTCAAGATCGACGCCGCCGACTTCTTCGCCGTCTCGGGCACGAACAGCGACACGGACAACCGCAAGCTCTGGCTGCAGGAGCTCAGAGGCAAGGACGTCTTCAAGCTCGGCGCCGGCGACGACCGCTTCGAACTGATGAGCGGCAACGACAAGGGCTACGGCCGCGCGGGCAGCGACCGGATCCATGCCGGCGCCGGCAACGACAAGCTCTACGGAGGCGAGGGCGCTGACTTCCTCTACGGGACGCTGCAGACGACAAGCTCTGGGGCGGGACCGGCCGCGACTTCTTCGTCTACACCTCCCGGAAAAGCGGCGTCGACGTCATCAAGGACTTCAACCCCATCAACGACACGGTCGTGGTCGACATGAAGGGCGTCAACAGCCTGGACGACCTGGAAATCGACACCAGGAAGGGCGACGTCCACATCACCTGGGCGAAGACCCGCGTGATCGTCGAGGATCCCGTTCGGAGCTTCGATCCCGAGAGCGACATCCTGTTCGGCTGAGCGCGGCGCGCACGGGATGAGGGCGGCCGGGCGGGCGACGTTGGCGCGCAGCGCCGACGAGATCCGTCCCGGCCGCCGCCCCCAGTCCTCGCCGCCCCCAGTCCTCGCCGCCCCCAGTCTTCGCCGCTCTCAGTCCTCGCCGCGCCGCTTCGCGCGCAACCGGGCGAAATACTCCGCCCGCTTGCCCAGCTCCCGCTCGAACCCCCGCTCGACGGGGCGATACAGCGAGGGGCGCTCCATCCCCTCGGGGAAATAGTCCTGCCCGGAGAACCCGTCCTCGGCATCGTGATCATAGGCGTAGCCGGCTCCGAACCCCTGCTCCTTCATCAACCGCGTCGGCGCGTTGAGGATATGGGCGGGCGGCGCGCTCGACCCCGACTTCCTGGCCAGCGACACCGCCTGCTTCCAGGCCGTGTAGACCGCGTTCGACTTGGGCGCGAGCGCGAGATGCACCACCGCCTGGGCCAGCGCCAGCTCCCCCTCGGGACTGCCCAGCCGCTCATAGGTCTGCCAGGCCTCGAGGCACAGGCCCACCGCCTGCGGATCGGCCAGCCCGATGTCCTCGACCGCCATGCGGGTGATGCGGCGGGCCAGGAACCGCGGATCCTCCCCCCCCTCGATCATCCGCGCCAGCCAGTAGAGCGCCGCGTCGGGGTCCGAGCCGCGCACCGACTTGTGCAGCGCCGAGATCAGGTTGTAGTGCCCGTCGCCCGACTTGTCGTACTGCGCCGCCCGCCGCGTCAGGCGCTTGGCCAGCGCCTGCGCATCCACCGGGCCGGGCCCCATCCGGAACGCCTGCTCGGCCAGGTTCAACAGCGCCCGGCCGTCCCCGTCGGCGAGGTTGACCAGCGCCGCGCGCGCCTCGGGCGTCAGCGGCAGCGGCCCCTCCAGCGCCTCGGCCCGATCCAGCATCGCCTCCAGCGCCGGCGTCTCCAGCCGGTTGAGCACCAGCACCTGGGCGCGCGACAGCAAGGCCCGGTTCAGCTCGAAGGAGGGGTTCTCGGTCGTCGCCCCGACAAGCGTGATCGTCCCGTCCTCCATGTGCGGGAGGAACCCATCCTGCTGGGCCTTGTTGAAGCGGTGGATCTCGTCGACGAACAGCAGCGTGCCCTGCCCGTTCCCGGCCCGCACCCGCGCACCGTCAAAGACCTTCCGCAGGTCCGCGACCCCGGTGAAGATCGCCGAGATCTGCACGAAGGACAGGTCCGTCGCCTCGGCCAGCAGCCGCGCGATGGTGGTCTTGCCCACCCCAGGCGGGCCCCACAGCACCAGGCTCGGCAGCTCCCGCGCGGCCACCATGGCGGCCAGCGGCGCGCCCTCGCCCAGCAGGTGGTCCTGGCCGATCACCTCCCCCAGCGCGCCCGGGCGAAGCCGGTCGGCGAGCGGGCGGGAGGCCGGGCGCGCCCCAGACGAGGCCGGAGCCTCGCCCCCCGCCTTGTCTCCGGAACGGTCGAACAGATCCGCCATCGGTTCAGCGCGAGAAGCGCATCGAGCCGCGGCGCCCGGCGCGCTCGACGGCCAGCTCCAGGACCCGCGGCGGGCTCTTGGCGATGGCTTCCAGCGCGGCGGTGTCGGCGATCTCGGCGTCGTTGATCGCGAGGATCCGGTCCCCCTCGCGAAAGCCCGCGCGGGCGGCCGCGTCGGCCACGTCCACCACCACCACGCCGGTCGCGTCGTCTGGCAACCCCGTCTCCATCGCCACGGCCGGGTTCAGGTTCGACACCTCGAGCCCGCCCAGCGGCGAGGGTCCGGGCAGACGGCGCAGGTCGCGCGCCGGCTCGTCGGGCGCCGCGACCAGCCGCAGCCTCGCCTCGCGCCGCTCGCCGTCCGACAGCCAGACGACCGCCGCCTCGCGCCCCACGCCAAGCGCCGAGAGGCGGAACGCCAGCTCCGGCTCCGCCCCCACCGTGCGGCCGTCGACCGACAGCAGCACGTCGCCGCGCGCCAGCCCCGCCTGCGCGAAGGGCGAGCGCGGATGCACCTCCGAGATCGCCAGGCCCTGCGCCCGCTCGAGCCCCAGCGCCTCGGCCAGCGCCCCGTCGACCGGCTGGCCCGAGATCCCCGCCCACGGCCGCGCGAGCGTCGAGCGCCCGGCCTCGGCCTGCGTCACCACCTGCGCCACGAGGTCGGAGGGCACCGCAAAGCCGATCCCGATCGAGCCGCCCGAGCGCGACAGGATCGCCGTGTTGATCCCCAGCAGCCGCCCGCGCATGTCGACCAGCGCCCCGCCCGAATTGCCCGGGTTGATCGCCGCATCGGTCTGCAGGTAATAGCCCGCGCCCCCGCCCGGCGCCTCGCGCGTGCGCGCCAGCGCCGAGACGATGCCCGAGGTCACCGTCTGCCCCACCCCGAACGGGTTGCCGATGGCCAGCACCAGGTCCCCCACGTCCACCTCGGCGGTGTCGCGCAGCGGCAGGGCGGGCAGATCCTGCGCCCCGTCGAGCTTCAGGACCACCAGGTCGCTGTCCTCGTCGGCGAGCAGGATCTCGGCCTCGAACTCGCGCCGGTCGGTCAGCACCACGCGGATCTCGGTGGCCTGGCCGACGACGTGCAGGTTGGTCACCACCAGCCCGTCCGCCCGCACGATCACGCCCGAGCCCAGCGAGTTCTGCACCTGCTGGGTCCTGGGCGCGATGCCCTCGAAGAAGCGGCGGAAGAACGGGTCCTGCGCGAAGGGCCCGGCGAGGCCGCCGCGCTCCACCACCCGCTTGGCGTAGATGTTCACGACCGAGGGCGCCGCCGCCTTCACCACCGGCGCAAAGGACAGCTGGATCTCGGTCATCGAGCCGGGAACCGTCGTCTCCGCCCGGGCGACGCCCGGACCGGTCGCGACGGCGAGCGCGAGGGCGGTCGCAAGGGCGGTGCGGACGATGGGCATGAGGCGCCTCCTGGCGGGTGCGGCGAGGGGGGATGCGAAGGGGAACCTAGGTGCGGCGGACGGGAAAGAGAAGGCGGGTCGCGGCAATGCGGGCCGGGGGCGCCGCGGCCGCCCGGAAGGGCGAATCGAAAGAGCCGCCCCGAGGGGGGCGGCTCCTGCGTGCGGCGTCGACATCGCGCGGCGCGATCAGTCGGCGGCGGCTTCCTCGGCGGCGACACGCTCCTTGTCGCCCTTGCCCTTGGCGGAGGCGTCGCGCTCGACCAGCTCGATGAAGGCCATCGGGGCCATGTCGCCATAGCGGAAGCCGGCCTTCAGCACGCGCGAGTAGCCGCCCGAGCGTTCCTTGTAGCGCGGGCCCAGCACGTCAAACAGCTTCTTGACGGCCGCGTCCTGCTTCAGCTCGGCATGGGCCAGCCGGCGGGCGTGCAGATCGCCGCGCTTGCCCAGCGTGATCAGCTTGTCGATGATCCGCTTCATTTCCTTGGCCTTGGGCAGAGTCGTCTTGATCTGCTCATGCTCGATCAGCGAGCTGGCCATGTTCGCGAACATCGCCTTGCGATGCTCATGGGTGCGGTTGAGTTTGCGGTAACCGTGACCGTGGCGCATGGGAGTGATCCTTTCGCGTTATGCTTTGTCCGGGAGACGTCCATGGCGTCCCCCTCCTTGGGGTCCCGCGGAATGCCCGCAGACCCATTTCGTGCGCGCCGATACAGGATTCCGCCCGCCGGGGCAAGGGCGGGAGCGCGGGGGCGACGAATACCGCCGCCCCGGATCGGTCAGAACAGCAGGCTGTCGTGTGCCAGGTCGTCCACGTCGACGCCGCGCAGAACCAGGCGGCCGCCGTCGTAGATCACTACCGCCGAGCCGCCGTTCTGGCGGAATTCGAGCTCGCCGATCCCGTCGATGCCATCCCCGAAGTCGAGGCGATCGACCCCGATGGCGAAGTCCTTCACCACGTCGCGACCGTCTCCGGAGTCGACCTCGAACCGGTCCGCGCCGTCTCCGCCCCACAGCACGTCCTTGCCACGCCCGCCGGACAGACGGTCGTCGCCGTCGCCACCCCACAACTTGTCGCGCTGGCCGCCTCCGTTGAGGACGTCGGCGCCGCGCCCGCCGAACAAGCGGTCGGCGCCTCGGCTGCCGTCGAGGTCGTCGGCGCCGCCCCCGCCGAACAGGCGGTCTCCGCCTCGGCTGCCGTCGAGGTCGTCGGCGTCGCGCCCGCCCCGCAGCCGATCCGCCCCGAGGCCGCCGTCGAGATCGTCGCGACCGTCGCCCCCCAGCAGACGGTCTGCGCCGCGATTGCCGACAAGCTTGTCCGCGCCGCCCAGGCCATCCAGCAGGTCGGCGCCGCGACGCCCTCGCAGCACATCGTCGGCCCCGCCCCCGACCAGTTCGTCCGCACCGGCGCCGCCGGGCAGGGTCAGCGGCTGCGGAACCTCCACGCTGACGCCGTCGGCGAACAGCAGCCGCTCGACATTGACCAGCTGGTCGGTGAAGCCGTCCCCCTCGGCGGCGGCCGTTAGAGAGACCTCCACGGAGCCGTCGCCGGAAATCGTGATCAGGAAATCGCTGCGCTCGTAGCCGTAAAGCCATGCGAAGCTTGCGTAGTCGACGATGTCGAAGCCCGCGCCGCCATCGACGGACATGCCGCCGAACGACGCATGGATCACGTCGTCGCCGTCGAGCGCGTCGACAGGCCCGGTCTGGAATGCCGCGTAGATATCGTCATCGCCCTCCGAGGGATCGTCCCCGGGACCGGACGTCGGCACATCGCGGTCGGCGAAGCGCATCAGTTCGACATTCAGCAGCGTGTTCGTCCCGCCCTCGCCAACCAGGTCCCTCACCGTGGCGCGCCCCGGCGCCGACACAACGACTTCGTAGTCCGCGAAGTCACCGTCGAACACGGCGACGTCGATGTCATCGCCCTCGTCGAGATACTCGTCGTCGCCGCCAAACAGCAGGTCGTCCCCGTCGCCGCCGATCAGCGTGTCTGCGCCGTCGCCGCCGTAGAGACTGTCCGCGCCGCCGTCGCCCTCGAGCACGTCGTCGCCGTCGCCGCCCTCCAGCAAGTCGTTTCCAGCCCGGCCCAGCAGGAGATCCGCCCCGCCGCCGCCCTGGAGCGTGTCAAAGGAATCCCCGCCGACCAGCGTGTCGTCGTCGTCGGTCCCGATCAGCGTCATGCTGGGGTCCTGGGGGATGTCGATATAGACGCCGTCGGCGAAGACCAGCCGCTCGACGCCGGTCAACCTGTACAACGCCTTCGGCCCGTCCCCGTCCGGGTTCTGGGACCAGAAGACACTCGCGCCGCCAAGAGCGTCGAGACTGACCGAGAAATCGTCCCGCGAGAGCGTCGTCTCCCAAAATCGGCGGGAGAGCGGGTCCGCATAGGCGGGGGCGTCGAAGCGGACCACGTCGTAGCCGTCGCCACCGTCGACATTGGTGATCCCTTGGGTGTAGCCCGCGTAGAACACGTCGTCGCCGCCGAGCGCCGAGACGTCGGACTCGAAATAGTCCTGGAACAGGAGATCGTCGCCCTCGGTGGGGGACTGGGTGACGTCCTGACGTACGACCATGTCGCCGTCGTCGAAGCGGAGCGTCTCGACGCCTTCCAGCATGTCGACCCCGCCATCTCCGATCAGGTCCGTCACCTGCGCTTTGCCCGGCGCCCAGAGCAGCACCTCGTAACGGGAGGCGGGCCCTTCGAAGATCGCGACATCATCGTCTCCGGCGCCGCCGGAGACGAAGTCGTCGTCGTCGCCGCCCGTGATCACGTCGTCGCCGTCGCCGCCGAAGATCAGGTCGCGCCCCCCGCCGCCGAAAATCACATCGTCGCCGTCGTCGCCCTCAAGCCTGCCGTACCCTTCGTCGCCGACCAAAGTGTCGTCGCCCGACGTGCCCTTGACCAAAGATGGCAAGGCGTCGATCGAAACAGCGTCGCCGTAGTTGAATTTCAGGAACTCGACGCCTTCCAGGATATGGACGTCGATCCGCGCGCCGCCATCTCCGGTCCGCGCGGAGCCGGTGCGCAGAAGCCAGTCCTCGCTAAACTGGCGATCAGTCAAGTGGAAATAATCGACACCGTCGCCGCCGTAGATTACATCGGCGCCATCTGGGTTAGAGCCGCCCACCAGAACGAAGTGGTCGTCGCCCGTTCCGCCATACAACGTGTCATTGTCTTCGCCGCCGTACAGCGTGTCGACGCCCTCGCCGCCGTAGAGTGTGTCGACGCCCTTGCCGCCGTAGATACGGTCGGGGCCGTCGCCACCTTCGAGGTGGTCATCGCCGTATTCGCCATAGACCCAGTCCGCGCCGCCCCCTCCGTACAGGGAGTCTCCCAAGCTGCCGCCCTTGAGGTTGTCACTGCCGTCGCCGCCATACAGGATCACCGGCCTCACTTCGGGAAGCTCCACCACCTGGCCGTCGGCGAACCGGAGTTCCTCGATCCCCCACAAAGTGTCGGTGAAACGATCGCCGTGGCTCACGCCCCAGAGCCAGACGGTCACGCTCCCGTTCGCCAGGAACGAGATGAGGAACTGGTCGTAGCTGTAGTCTTCGGCGCCGTAGTCGACAACGTCGTAGCCGTCGCCGCCGTAGACCGTCGCGCCGGCGGTGGAGACGATCGTGTCATCCCCGTCCAACGCGTAGACATGATAGGTGTCGGTGGCGTCGATCAGGTCGTCGCCCAAGGTCCCGTAAACCGTGGTCATCAATAATCGTCCCCAAATCGCGGACGCGCCGGCGCGACTCAGCGCGTCCAAGTCCACCCCCAGGCGCCAAGATTACTAAGGGTAACAGAATTGATCAACTTCAGCCGCCCTGCCTCGATCCGGGCCTGTCTGGCAGGTTCGACAAATGCGGAAGGGCGGCGCGTCCTCCGCGCCGCCCTCCAGATCTGCGAACCGAAACCGGCTATCCGGCTCCTTAGAACTGGTCCTCGTACTTGCGGGCCAGGTCCTCGATGTTGTCCGGCGGCCAGTCCGGCACGTCCATCCCGAGGTGGAGGCCCATCTGGGTGAGGACCTCCTTGATCTCGTTGAGCGACTTGCGGCCGAAGTTCGGCGTGCGCAGCATCTCGGCCTCGGTCTTCTGAACGAGATCGCCGATGTAGACGATGTTGTCGTTCTTCAGGCAGTTGGCCGACCGCACCGACAGCTCCAGCTCGTCCACCTTCTTGAGGAGGATCGGATTGATGCCGCCCGGCAGCTCCTCGTCGTCCGAACGGCCGGCGGCCTCGGGCTCGTCGAAGTTGACGAAGATCGACAGCTGATCCTGGAGGATGCGGGCCGCGTAGGCGACCGCGTCGTCCGGGGTCAGCGAGCCGTCCGTCTCCATCTGCAGGGTCAGCTTGTCGTAGTCCAGCACCTGGCCCTCGCGGGTGGGCTCGACCTTGTAGCTGACCTTCTTGACAGGGCTGAACAGCGCGTCGACCGGGATCAGGCCGATGGGGCTGTCCTCGGACTTGTTGCGGTCGGCGGGGACGTAGCCCTTGCCGGTGTCCACAACCAGCTCCACGTGGAAGCTCGCGCCCTCGTCGAGGTGGCAGATCACGTGATCCGGGTTCAGGATCTCGATGCCCGCCGTCTCCTGAATGTCGCCGGCGACGACAAGGCCGGGGCCCTCGCCCCGCAGCGTCAGGCGCTTGGGTCCCTCGACGTCCATCTTGACCGCGACGCCCTTGATGTTCAGGACGATGTCGGTCACGTCCTCACGGACGCCGGCGACGGACGAGAACTCGTGCAGCACGCCGTCGATCTGGATCGAGACGATCGCGGCGCCCTGGAGCGACGAGAGAAGGACGCGACGCAGGGCGTTGCCGAGCGTCAGGCCGAAGCCCCGCTCGAGCGGCTCGGCGATCACGGTGGCCTGGCGCTGGGCGTCGGCGCCCGGACGAATGTCCAGGGCTGTCGGCCGGATCAGCTCCTGCCAGTTCTTGTGGATCATGCGATGGTCCTCCATCCGTGCCTGAGCGGGATCCGCAGACCGCCCGGGCGTCCCGAGGAATTAATTTCCGTCCACGTAAACGGCCGAAGGCCCGCGCGGCGGGCGCGGGCCGGGGCCACCGAAGAGCGACGCGTCAGACGCGACGGCGCTTCGGGGGACGGCAACCGTTGTGGGCGATCGGGGTCACGTCCCGGATCGAGGTGATGGTGAAGCCCACCGCCTGCAGGGCGCGCAGCGCGCTCTCGCGCCCCGAACCCGGACCCTGCACCTCGACCTCGAGGGTGCGCATCCCATGCTCCTGGGCCTTCTTGCCGGCATCCTCGGCGGCAACCTGGGCCGCGTAGGGGGTCGACTTGCGCGAGCCCTTGAAGCCCATCGCGCCCGAGGAGGACCACGCGATCGCGTTGCCCTGCGCGTCGGCGATCAGGATCTTGGTGTTGTTGAAAGAAGAGTTCACGTGGGCGACGCCGGACGTGATGTTCTTCCGCTCTTTGCGCTTTACGCGCTGCTTTTCGCGAGCCATCGACGCCTCTCCTTACTTCTTCTTGCCGGCGATCGGCTTCGCCTTGCCCTTGCGGGTGCGGGCGTTCGTGTGGGTGCGCTGGCCGCGGACGGGCAGCTGGCGGCGATGACGCAGGCCGCGGTAGCAGCCCAGATCCATCAGCCGCTTGATGTTGACCGCGACCTCACGGCGGAGGTCGCCTTCCACAGCGAGGTTGCCGTCGATGTACTCGCGGATCGCCAGAACTTCGGCGTCGGACAGTTCGTTGACCCGACGCTCTTCAGCGATGCCCACGGCCGAACACACCTCCTTCGCGGAGGAATGGCCGATGCCATGGATGTAGGTGAGGGCGATGTGCGTCCTCTTGTTCGTGGGAATGTTCACGCCAGCGATGCGCGCCAAGGTGCTGCTCCGTATCTCGATCCGGTCCGCCGCCCGGGGGGCCGAAGGTTCCAACGTTCCTGTCGTCGCCCCCGCCGGCGGCGTCGG
The DNA here is from genome assembly GCF_963977235.1 of uncultured Albimonas sp. Classification (NCBI taxonomy): domain Bacteria; kingdom Pseudomonadati; phylum Pseudomonadota; class Alphaproteobacteria; order Rhodobacterales; family Paracoccaceae; genus Albimonas; species uncultured Albimonas sp. Next base: position 12,276 of record NZ_CAXBOD010000042.1, on the reverse strand, counting down.
GCTGAAATCCTGTTCGCGGGTCGAACCGGGGAGGGTCAAGCGACCCCCTGCCCGGTCTGCGAACGAGCGCCGGCCCGGCGATTCTCTGGACCGGGGTCCAGAGCGCCGTCCGACGACTCCCCTTGTTCGGAGGCGCGGAGTATATGAAGGGATGGTTCCGCGTCAACCCGGGCGGGCCCGGATCCAGTCCCTTTTTATCTCTCCGCGCATCCGGATGGCGTTTAACCGTCCAGCGCGGCCTTGACCTGGCCTGCCACGTCGTCCGGCGGAGCCATTCCGTCCACCCGCGTCAGCTTGCCGAGCGCGTGGTAGTAGCCGATCAGCGGCGAGGTGTCCCGGTAGTAAGCCAGGAGCCGCGTGCGCATCGACTCGGCGTTGTCGTCGGGCCGCTTCTTGAACTCGGTCGACCCGCACTTGTCGCATACGCCCTCGACCTTCGGGGGGTGCGCGGTCTCGTGATAGACCTCGCCGCAGCTGGCGCAGGTGAAGCGGCCGGAGACGCGGTCCACCAGCGCCTCGTCGTCCACCTGCATGGCGACCACGGCGTCGAGCGCCAGGCCCTGCGCCTTCAGCAGCTCGCCCAGCGCGTCGGCCTGGGCCAGCGTGCGGGGAAAGCCGTCGAAGATCGCGCCCTTGGCGGCGACGCCGCTCTCGAGCTGTTCCTTGATCAGTCCGATGACGATCTCGTCGGTCACCAGGTCGCCGCGCGCCATGATGTCCTTGACGATCTCGCCCATCTCGGAGCCGGAGGCCTGCGCCTCGCGGAGCATGTCGCCGGTGCTGAGCTGCACCATGCCCCGCTCCTCGACCAGCCGCCGCGCCTGGGTGCCTTTGCCGGCCCCCGGCGGCCCGAGCAGAATGATGTTCATTTTTTCCTCTTCCCTCGCCGTCCAAGACGGGACCGTTCGATCAGTCCTTCGTACTGGTGCGCCAGCAGGTGACTCTGAACCTGCGTGACGGTGTCCATCGTCACCGAGACCACGATCAGCAGCGATGTGCCGCCGAAGTAGAACGGGATGCCGACGTTCGAGATCAGGATCTCGGGCATCACGCAGATGATCGACAGGTAGATCGCGCCGACCGCCGTGAGTCGCGTCAGCACATAGTCGAGATACTGCGAGGTCTTGGCGCCCGGACGGATCCCCGGCACATAGCCGCCGTTCTTCTTCAGGTTGTCCGCCACATCGTCGGGATTGAACACGACCGAGGTATAGAAGAACGCGAAGAACACGATCAGCGCCACGAAGCTGAGCAGGTACAGCGGCTGCCCGCGGCCCAGGTAGGCCGAGACGTAGCCCATCACCCCGCCCGCGCCGCCGTCCGCCGAGAAGCCGGCCACGGTGGCGGGCAGCAGCAGCAGCGACGAGGCGAAGATCGGCGGGATCACGCCGGCGGTGTTGACCTTCAGCGGCAGGAACGAGTTCTCGCCCCCGTACATCTTCTGGCCGACCTGGCGCTTGGGATACTGGACCAGGATCCGCCGTTGCGCCCGCTCGATATAGACCACGGCCGCGATCACCGCGACCGCGCCCACGATCACCGCCACGACGATTCCCGCGGCCAGCTGCCCGGTGCGGCCCAGCTCGAACAGCTGCGCCAGCGCGCTGGGCATGGTGGCGATGATGCCGACGTAGATGATCAGCGAGATGCCGTTGCCGATGCCCCGCGCGGTGATCTGCTCGCCCAGCCACATCAGGAACATGGTGCCGCCGACCAGCGTGATCACGGTCGAGGCGCGGAAGTACCAGCCGGGATCGAGCGCCAGGCCCTGCCCCTCGAGACCCACGGCGATGCCGTAGGCCTGCACCGCGGCCAGCACGACCGTGCCGTAGCGCGTGTACTGGTTGATCTTGCGGCGGCCGGCCTCGCCCTCCTTCTTGAGAGCCTCCAGCGACGGCACCATCGAGGTCATCAGCTGCATGATGATCGAGGCGGAGATGTAGGGCATGATGCCCAGCGCGAAGATCGCCATGCGGCTGACCGCGCCGCCGGCGAACATGTTGAACACGCCCAGGATACCGGACTGCGTCTGTTCGATGAATCTCGCGAGCTGGACGGGGTCGATCCCGGGCATCGGGATGTAGGTCCCCAGCCGGTAGATCACCAGCAGGCCCAGCGCGAATAGGATCCGGCTCTGGAGCTCTTTGGCCTTGCCAAAGGCGCTCCAGCTCATGTTCTGGGCCATCTGCTCGGCGGCGGACGCCATGCTTCTCTCCCGCAGGCTGTCATACGGACGCCGCCGGGGGACGAGCCCCGCGGCGGCGTCGCGGTTTAGTTAAAGGAGGGGCTGATCGCCCGCAATGTCATTCGGCGTCGCTCTCGGCCGCCGGCTTCGCCGGGGCGAGGACGGTGACCGAGCCGCCGGCCTTTTCCACGGCCGCCAGCGCGGACTTGGAGGCGCCGGTGACCTCGATCGTCAGGGCCTGCGTGACTTCGCCGCGACCCAGCAGACGCACGCCGTCGCGCTTGCGGCGCACCAGGCCCGAGGCGACCAGCACGTCCTCGTCGATCTTGGCCGAGGCGTCGATCTTGCCCTCTTCAATGAACTTGGAGAGGTTGTCGAGGTTGATCACGGCGAACTCGTCCCGGAACGGCTTGGTGAAGCCGCGCTTGGGCAGGCGCCGATAGATCGGCATCTGGCCGCCCTCGAAGCCGTTGATCGCCACGCCGGAGCGGGACTTCTGGCCCTTGATGCCGCGGCCGCCGGTCTTGCCGACGCCCGAGCCCGGGCCGCGGCCGACGCGCTTGCGCGCCTTCGTGGCCCCGGGATTGTCGCGGAGTTCGTTGAGCTTCATGACGCGTATTCCTTCTGTCGGACCCTGCCTGCGGCGTCATCCGCGGCGGGCCATCGACCTGCGATAAAGGGCCCGGGCGCCGGAAGCGCCCGGGCGAAGCGGACGATTACTCGCCCTTTTCCTCCACGATCACCGCGAGATGCGGGATCGAGTTGACCATGCCGCGCACCGAGGGGGTGTCCTCGAGCTCGCGGGTCTTGTGCATCTTGTTCAGCCCGAGACCCTTGAGGGTGTCGCGCTGGCTTTTCGGACGGCGGATCGGGGACCCGATCTGCTTCACCACGATGGTCTTGCCCATGCTCTCGCTCCTCAGGCCTCGGCGCCGGCGGCCTCGACGGCCTCGCCAGCGGTCTTGGCCTCGGGGGCCTCGTCCCGCTTGGGCAGGATGTCGGCGACCTTCTTGCCACGACGCGAGGCAACCTGGCGCGGAGACGCCTCGTTGCGCAGCCCGTCGATGGTGGCGCGGATCATGTTGTAGGGGTTCTGGGACCCGATGGACTTGGCCACCACGTCCTGAACGCCCAGCATCTCGAACACCGCGCGCATCGGGCCGCCGGCGATGATGCCGGTGCCGGCGTCGGCCGTCCGCATCACCACCTTGCCCGCGCCATGACGCCCGTTGACGTCGTGATGCAGGGTCCGGCCCTCCCGCAGGGGCACCCGGATCAGGCCGCGCTTGGCCTGCTCGGTCGCCTTGCGGATCGCCTCGGGGACTTCGCGGGCCTTGCCCTTGCCGAAGCCCACGCGGCCTTTCTGGTCGCCCACGACGACGAGCGCTGCAAAGCCGAAGCGTTTGCCGCCCTTCACCGTCTTGGACACGCGGTTGATCGCGACGAGGCGATCCTGGAACTCAGGATCCTCGTCCCGGTCGCGACGACGATTGCCGCGGTTGTCTTCCCTGGCCATGGTCGCCCTCCTCAGAACTTCAGGCCGCCTTCACGGGCGGCGTCGGCGAGCGCCTGGACCTTCCCGTGAAAGAGGTAGCCGCCGCGGTCGAACACCACTTCCTCGATGCCGGCGGCCTTGGCGCGCTCGGCGATCGCGGCGCCGATCTTGGCGGCGGCATCCTTGTTGTTCTTCCCGATCACGCCCAGGGCGCTCTCCAGCGTCGACGCCGCGCAGAGGGTCTTGCCCTCGACGTCGTCGATCACCTGGACCGAGATGTTCTTGTTAGACCGGTGAACGCACAGACGCGGACGTCCGTTCGCCACCTTTTTCAGACGGTTGCGCACCCGAAGGCGGCGCCGCTGAAACAGCTCTCGCTTGCTCAGTGCCATGTCGGCCTCCGGTTACTTCTTCTTGCCTTCCTTGCGGAAGATGTACTCGCCCTTGTAGCGAATGCCCTTGCCCTTGTAGGGCTCCGGGCGGCGCCAGTCGCGGATGTTCGCCGCCACCTGGCCGACCTGCTGCTGGTCGGTGCCGGTGATCGCGATCTCCGTGGGCTTCGCGCAGACGATGTCGATCCCCTCGGGGATCGCATACTCGACGTCATGCGAATAGCCGAGCGCCAGCTTCAGGACCTTGCCCTGAACCTGGGCGCGGTAGCCGACGCCCTGGATCTCGAGCTCTTTCTTGAAACCCTCGGTCACGCCCTGCACCAGGTTCGCGACCTGGGTGCGGGACATGCCCCACTGCTGGCGCGCCCGCTTGGACGTGCCGCGGGGGGTGACCGTGATGGTCTCGTTGTCGATCGCGACGGTCACGTCGTCCGTAGCCGTGAAGGCGCGGGTCCCCTTGGGGCCCTTCACCTCGACGGTCTGGCCGGAGACGGTGGCCGTCACGCCCTTGGGAAGCTCGACCGGCCTCTTTCCGATGCGGGACATTACAGTCTCCTCAGAACACGGTGCACAGGACCTCGCCGCCGACCTTGTCGGCGCGGGCCTGCGCATCGGACATGACGCCCTTGGACGTCGAGACGATCGCAACGCCCAGGCCCTGACGGACCGAGGGCAGCGTCTCGACGGGCGAGTACACCCGGCGGCCGGGCTTGGAGACGCGCTTGATCTCCTTGATGGCGGGCATGCCATCGAAGTACTTCAGGCTGATCTCGTACTCTGCGTGGGAGTCCACGGTGACGCCCTCGTAGCCGCGGATATAACCCTCGGCCTGGAGAACATCGAGCACACGGCCCCGCAGCTTGGAGGCGGGGGTGCGGACGGTCGACTTGAAACGCATCTGCGCGTTGCGGATGCGGGTCAGCATGTCGCCGATGGGATCGTTCACGTTCATTGTGCGCTCCTCACCAGCTCGATTTCACCATGCCGGGGATCTGGCCCACAGAGGCGTAATCCCGCAGCGCGATGCGCGACATCTTCAGTTTGCGATAGTAGGCCTTGGGGCGGCCCGTGATCTCGCAGCGGTTGTGCAGGCGGGTCGCCGAGGAGTTCCTCGGCAGCTTCGCCAGCTTCATCGAAAGCTTCACGCGGTCAGCCAGGCCCAGATTCTCATCGCGAATCTGCTCCTTCAGCGCGGCGCGCTTGGCGGCGTACTTCTCCACCAGCTTCTCGCGCTTCTTCTGACGCTCGATCATGCTCGTCTTGGCCATGTCGAATTCCTTTCCCGCGCTCAGCTCGCGAAGGGCATGTTGAAAAGCTTCAACAGCGCCTTGGCTTCCGCGTCGGTCTTGGCAGTGGTCGCCATCACGATGTCCATGCCCCACATCTGATCGATCTTGTCGTACTCGATCTCGGGGAACACGATGTGCTCCTTCAGGCCCATGGCGTAGTTGCCACGGCCGTCGAAAGCCGTGCCCTTCACGCCGCGGAAGTCGCGGACGCGGGGCAGCGCGATGGTGATCAGGCGGTCCAGGAAGTCGTACATCCGCTCCTTGCGAAGCGTGACCTTGACGCCGAGGGGCATCTCCTCGCGGACCTTGAAGCCGGCGATCGAGTTGCGCGCCTTGGTGATCACGACCTTCTGGCCGGCGATCTTGGTCAGATCGTCCGCCGCGGCCTTGATCTTCTTGGAGTCCGACACCGCCTCGCCCACGCCCATGTTGAGGACGATCTTGTCCAGGCGGGGGATCTGCATGTCGTTCTTGTAGCCGAACTCTTCCTTCAGCGCGGGACGCACCACATCGCGGTAGTGCGCGCGAAGGCGCGGCGTGTAAGCGGCTGCGTCAAGCATCGATCACCTCCCCCGACTTCTTGGCGAAGCGGACCTTCTTGCCGTCGACCATCTTGAACCCGACGCGGGTCGCGCCGCCGGTCTTGGGGTCGACGAGCGCCAGGTTGGACAGGTCGATCGTCGCCTCTTTCGAGATGCGGCCGCCCTGCGCCTGCGCGGTCTGACGCTGATGGCGCACGACCATGTTCACGCCGGAGACCAGCGCGCGGTTCTCGGTCGGCATGACCTTGAGGATCTCGCCCTCGTTGCCGCGATCGCGGCCGGCGAGAACGACGACCTTGTCGCCCTTCTTGAGCTTCGCGGCCATCAGAGCACCTCCGGCGCCAGCGAGATGATCTTCATGAAGTTCTTCGAGCGCAGCTCACGCACGACCGGCCCGAAGATGCGGGTTCCGATCGGCTCGCCCTGGTTGTTCAGCAGGACGGCGGCGTTGTCGTCGAAGCGGATGGCGGTGCCGTCGGCGCGACGCACCTCCTTGGCGGTGCGAACGACGACGGCCTTGCGGACATCGCCCTTCTTCACGCGACCGCGCGGAATGGCCTCCTTCACGGAGACCACGATGATGTCGCCGACCGAAGCGTACTTGCGCTTCGCGCCGCCGAGCACCTTGATGCACTGAACCCGACGGGCGCCGCTGTTGTCGGCGACCGAGAGGTTGGTCTGCATCTGGATCATGGCAGTTTCTCCCGACCTGCAGGAACGCGTCCTGCGGTTTCGACTACTGGTAGGTCAGTCCCGCGAGGCGCCAGCCTCTCCGGTCAGGACTTCCCAGGATTTCGATTTCGAGCGCGGCGGGCACTCGGTGATGCGAACGGTCTCGCCCACCTGGCACGCGTTGCCTTCGTCATGCGCATGGTACCGCTTGGTCATGCGCACGGTCTTTTTCATCAGCGGGTGGGTGAAGCGACGCTCCACCAGCACGGTGACGGTCTTGTCGTTCTTGTTCGAGACGACGGTGCCCTGGAGAATGCGACGGGGCATGTCAGGCCTCCTGCGAGACCGCAGCGGCGGCCTTCTGGTTCAGGACGGTGAGCACGCGCGCCACATCGCGGCGCACGGTCTTCATCCGCGCGGTGTTCTCGTTCTGGCCGGTAGCGGCCCGGAAGCGCAGATTGAACTGCTCCTTCTTCAGCGCCGCGAGCTCGTCGCGCAGCTGATCGGGCGTCTTCTCGCGCAGATCGGCGGCTTTCATGAGCCTCAAATCCTCTCTCTCGCATCCAAGCGGGCCGCGGGCCTGGGAGTTCGGTCCCGGCCGCGCCCGCAATCACGCCGGATCCGCCCCGGCCATCTCATCTGACGAAGACGCGGGGCCGGCAACGCCAGCCCCTCGCCTCATGCCTGTCGGCAGCAGTCAGGCGACCGCCGTGGCCCGCCTCAGCGGGCCCGGGATCACCAGTCTTCTTTCTGCACGAATCGGCTCTTGATCGGCAGTTTCATCGCCGCCAACCGGAGGGCCTCCCGTGCCACAGGTTCGGACACCCCGTCAATCTCGAACATGACGCGGCCGGGCTTCACTTTCGCGGCCCAGTATTCGACCGAACCCTTGCCCTTGCCCATACGGACTTCGGTGGGCTTCTGGGTGACGGGCACATCCGGGAAGATCCGGATCCACACGCGGCCCTGACGCTTCATGTGACGCGTCATGGCGCGGCGGGCGGCCTCGATCTGGCGCGCGGTGATGCGCTCCGGTTCGATGGCCTTGAGCCCGAACGAGCCGAAATTCAGCTCGGTTCCGCCTTTCGCCAGGCCGTGGATACGACCCTTGTGCTGCTTGCGGAACTTGGTGCGCTTCGGAGAAAGCATCCTGTCAACTCCTCAGGCTCAGCCGCGGGCCGGGCGCGAGGCGCCCTCCTGCAGCTCCTGCTGGCGACGGTCGCGCGCCTGGGGATCGTGCTCCATGATCTCGCCTTTGAAGATCCAGACCTTGATCCCGATGATGCCGTAGGCGGTCTTCGCCTCGACATGCGCGTAGTCGATGTCGGCCCGCAGGGTATGCAGGGGCACGCGGCCCTCACGATACCACTCGGTCCGCGCGATCTCGGCGCCGCCGAGACGGCCGCCGGCGTTGATGCGGATCCCCAGCGCGCCCATGCGCATGGCGTTCTGCACCGCGCGCTTGATCGCACGACGGAAGGCGACGCGACGCTCGAGCTGCTGGGCGATGTTCTCGCCGACCAGCTGGGCGTCGGTCTCGGGCTTGCGCACCTCGACGATGTTGAGGTGCAGCTCCGACGAGGTCAGCTTCGCCACTTCGCGGCGGAGCTTCTCGATGTCGGCGCCCTTCTTGCCGATGATCACGCCCGGACGCGCCGTGTGGATCGTCACCCGGCACTTGCGGTGCGGACGCTCGATCACCACGCGGCTGACCCCGGCGTTGGCGCACTTCTTCTTGATGAACTCCCGGATCCGGATGTCCTCGTGAAGCAGCGCGCCGTAGTCCTTGGCGTTCGCGTACCAGCGGCTGTCCCAGGTCCGGTTGACCTGCAGGCGCAGCCCGATCGGATTGACCTTGTTGCCCATCAGGCGCTCTCCTCGACCTGCCGGACCTTGATGGTGATCTGGCTGAACGGCTTCTCGATCCGCCCGAAGCGGCCGCGCGCCCGGGGGCGCCCGCGCTTCAGCACCAGGTTCTTGCCCACCCAGGCCTCGGCCACGATCAGCTCGTCAACGTCGAGCCCGTGGTTGTTCTCCGCGTTGGCGATCGCCGACTGCAGCGTCTTGCGCACGTCGAGCGCAATCCGCTTCTTGGAGAACGCCAGCTCGTTCAGCGCCTTGCCGACCGGCTTGCGGCGGATCAGGCCCGCCACAAGGTTCAGCTTCTGCGGGCTGATGCGAAGCATGCGGGAGACCGCCATCGCTTCGTTGTCCGCCACGCGGCGGGGGTTGGAAGACTTGCTCATCGCCCAGTTACCTCCGCTTGGCTTTTTTGTCGGCCATGTGGCCGTAGTACGTGCGCGTCGGCGCGAACTCGCCGAACTTGTGCCCGATCATGTCCTCGGTGACGTTCACCGGGATATGCTTCTGACCATTGTAGACGCCGAACGTCAGACCGACGAACTGCGGCAGAATGGTGGAGCGACGCGACCAGATCTTGATCACCTCGGCTCGCGTGGATTCCCGTGCCTTCTCCGCCTTTTTCAAGACGTAGGAGTCGACGAACGGACCTTTCCAGACGGAACGTGCCATCTATCGTCCCTCCTCAGCGGCCGCTCTTGCGGGCATGCCGCGAGCGAATGATGTATTTCTGAGTCGACTTGTTCTTGCGCGTGCGTCGACCCTTCGTGTCCTTGCCCCAGGGGGTGACCGGCGTGCGGCCGCCCGAGGTGCGGCCTTCGCCGCCGCCATGGGGGTGGTCGATCGGGTTCATCGCGACGCCGCGGACCGAGGGGCGCTTGCCCTTGTGCCGCGTGCGGCCGGCCTTGCCGAAGTCCTGGTTCGAGTGGTCGGGGTTCGACACCGCGCCCACCGTGGCCATGCACTCCTGACGGACCATGCGCAGCTCGCCCGAGCTCAGACGGATCTGGGCGTAGCCGCCGTCGCGACCCACGAACTGGGCGTAGGAGCCGGCGGCGCGCGCGATCTGCCCGCCCTTGCCCGCTTTCAGCTCGATGTTGTGCACGATCGTGCCGACAGGCATGCCCGAGAAGGGCATCGAGTTGCCGGGCTTCACGTCGACCTTCGAGCCGGCCACGACCTTGTCGCCGATCGCCAGGCGCTGCGGCGCCAGGATGTAGGCCACCTCGCCGTCCTCGTACCGGATCAGCGCGATGAACGCGGTCCGGTTGGGATCGTATTCGATCCGCTCGACGGTGGCGGGCACGTCCCACTTGCGCCGCTTGAAGTCGACGATGCGGTAGAGCCGCTTGGCCCCGCCGCCGATCCGACGCGCCGTGATCCGTCCGGTGTTGTTGCGGCCGCCCTTTTTCGTAAGCCCGTGCGTGAGCTTCTTCTCGGGACGACCTTTGTACAGCTCCGAACGGTCGATCAGAACCAGCCCGCGCTGGCCCGGCGTCGTGGGGTTGTAAGTTTTCAACGCCATCTTGCTGTCTTCCGTTGCCGTCCAGGCTTGCGCCTGGGGATAGGGTTCAGCGTGATGACCGGGCTCAGAGCCCGGTCGTCACGTCGATCGTGTTACCCTCTTCGAGGGTGACGTAGGCCTTCTTGACATCCTTGCGGCGGCCGGGCTTGCCCTTGAACTTCTTGGTCTTGCCCTTGGTGACGGTCGTGTTCACGGCCTTCACCTTGACGCCGAACAGAGTCTCGACGGCCTCCTTGATCTTCGGCTTCGTCGTGTCGATCCCCACCTCGAAGACCACGGCGTTCTGCTCGGACGCCATCGTGGACTTCTCGGTGATGATCGGCTTGCGGATCACGTCATAGAGCTCGTGCTTCGCGGTCATTTCAGTCGAGCCTCCAGAGCCTCGACGCCGGCCTTGGTCAGAACCAGCGTATCGCGCCGCAGGATGTCGTAGACGTTGGCGCCCTGGGAGGGCAGCACGTCCACGTCGGCGATGTTGCGCGCGGCCCGGGAGAAGTTCTCCTGGATCGCGGCCCCGTCGAGGATCAGGACCCGCTTCAGACCGAGCTTCTCGAGCCCCGCCTTCAGCGACTTGGTCTTGCCCGCGTCGAGCTCCGCCTTGTCCACGACGATGATCTTGCCGTCGCGCGCCTTGGCCGACAGCGCCATCTTCAGGCCCAGCTTGCGGACCTTCTTGGGCAGGTCATGCGCATGCGAGCGCACGACCGGACCCTTCACGGTGCCGCCGTGGCGGAACTGCGAGACGGCCTTGTCGCCGTGCCGCGCGCCGCCGGTGCCCTTCTGACGATAGATCTTCTTCGTCGAGTAGGAGACCTCGCCGCGCGACTTGGTCTTGTGGGTGCCGGCCTGGCGACGCGCCAGCTGCCAGCGCACCACACGGTGCAGAATGTCGGCGCGCGGCTCGAGCCCGAAGATCGCGTCGTCGAGTTCGATCTCGCCCGCCGCGCCGGCGTCGAGAGTGACCACTTCGGTCTTCATTTCTCATCGCCTCCTTCGGGGGTCTTCGATGCGTCGTCCTCATCGGTGGACGCCTCGGCTTCCTTCAGCGCAGCCTCCTGAGCCGCGGCCTCGGCGGCGAGCCGCTCCTCCTCCGCGGCAGCCTCGGCCGCTGCGGCTTCGGCGGCGGCGGCTTCGGCGGCCTTGCGGGCCTCCTCGGCGGCCGAACGCAGGGCGGCCGGCAGGATCACGTTCTCGGGCGTGGCCTTCTTGACCGCGTCGCGGATGGTCACCCAACCGCCGCGCGAGCCCGGAACCGCGCCCTTGACCATGACCAGACCGCGCTCGGAGTCGGTCTTGATCACCTGCAGGTTCTGAACGGTCACGCGGGCGGCGCCCATGTGACCGGCCATCTTCTTGCCCTTGAAGACCTTGCCCGGGTCCTGGCACTGGCCGGTGGAGCCATGCGAGCGGTGCGAGACGGACACGCCGTGCGACGCCCGGAGGCCGCCGAAGTTGTGCCGCTTCATCGCGCCCGCAAAGCCCTTGCCGATCGAGGTGCCGGCGACGTCCACGAACTGACCCTCGAAGTAGTGGTCAGCCGTGATCTCCTCGCCAACCTCGATGAGGTTCTCGGGGGCCACGCGGAACTCCGCCAGCTTGCGCTTGGGGGCCACGTTCGCCTTGGCGAAATGGCCGCGCATCGGGGCGGTGGTGTTCTTGGCCTTGGCCGCGCCGGCGCCGAGCTGGACGGCCGAATAGCCGTCCTTGTCGGACGTGCGCTGGGCCACGACCTGAACGTTTTCCATCTGGAGAACGGTCACCGGGATCTGGCGGCCGTCTTCCATGAACAGCCGGGTCATGCCCAGCTTCTTGGCGATCACTCCGGAGCGCATGATACCCTCCTCAGAGCTTGATTTCGACGTCGACGCCGGCGGCGAGGTCGAGCTTCATCAGCGCGTCCACCGTCTGCGGCGTGGGGTCGACGATGTCCAGGAGCCGCTTGTGGGTGCGGATCTCAAACTGCTCGCGCGACTTCTTGTCGATGTGCGGGCCGCGCAGAACGGTGAACTTCTCGATCTTGTTGGGCAGGGGGATGGGGCCCCGCACCTGCGCGCCGGTCCGCTTGGCGGTGTCGACGATCTCCTGGGTGCTGGCATCCAGCACCCGGTAGTCGAACGCCTTCAGGCGGATCCTGATGTTCTGGCCTGTCATGGCTCTGGTTCTCCGAAAGGCAGGAAACTCAACGTCGGCGGCCGGGGGCGCGTGGCCCCCGGCCGCCTGGGAGCAGAACTGCCGGGGTTTACTTGAGGATCTTGGAGACAACGCCCGCGCCGACGGTGCGGCCGCCCTCACGGATGGCGAAGCGGAGCTTCTCCT
>NZ_CAXBOD010000041.1:0-45591 GCF_963977235.1 uncultured Albimonas sp. | reverse complement strand
CTTCCGCACCTCGGCCCCGACCACGGCGCGGATCTTGGCGAGCACGAACTCGGCCGCATGGGCTCGGGCCTCGGCCCAGTCGAGCGCTCCTCTGCGATCCATCTAGATCGCGGCGGCGATCGCCGCCGCCGCGGCCGCGGCCGCATCGGGATCCGCCGCGCGGCGGGGGGCGGCGCCTGCGCCGGGCCCGGTCGCCTCGCCGCCGAAGGACGCCGTCTGCCCGCCGCCGCCGGAGGCCGTCGCAGCGCCGTCGTCGCGGCGGGGCGCGGAGCCCTCGGGGCCGGACTGCGCGGCGCGCGCGGCCGCCAGCCGGGCGCGGGCCGCGGCCAGCGCGGCGGGGTCGGGCGGGCTCGCGGCGCGGTGAGGCGTGGGGTTCAGGGGCGCAGGACTGTCCGAGGCCGGATCGGGAAGCGGCGCGCCGGCGGGTTCGGCGTCGACCGCGTCCGGGTGGGGGCGGCGTCGGGGGGGCGTGTCGAGGATCTCGGACACCTCCGGGCGCTCGGGAAACGCGTCGACGCGGCGGGGCCCGGCCTCGCCGCCCCCGGTCGCTTCGCCGGAACCGGTCCGGCGCTCATCGCCCTGCATCTCGGTCATGCTCGCGTCACTCTCCGGCCGGGGTCACGACCTGGGGGTAGTTGCGCACGTGCTGGCGCAGCACCTCGTCCTTGGGCCCGAAGGCCTTCCGCACCCCGTCCTCCATCATCAGGATCAGGTCGCAATGCTGGATGGCCGCGGGGCGGTGGGCCATGATGATCACCGCCTTGCCGCGCGCCTTGATGTCCTGGATCGCGTGGTTGAGCGCGTCGGAGCCCGACGCGTCGAGGTTCGAGTTCGGCTCGTCCAGCACCACCACCGCCGGGTCGCCGTAGAGCGCGCGCGCCAGCCCGATGCGCTGGCGCTGCCCGCCCGAGAGCTTCCCGCCCCCCGCCGCCACCTGGTAGTCGTAGCCGCCCGGAAGCCCCAGGATCATCTCGTGGGCGCCCGCGCGACGCGCGGCCTCGACGATGGCGGCCGAGTCGGGGGCGCCGGTCAGGCGGGCGATGTTCTCGGCCACGGTGCCGTCGAACAGCGCGATCTCCTGGGGCAGGTAGCCGATGTGGCGGCCGAGGTCGTCGTCGCCGTATTGCTCCAGCGCCGCGCCGTCGAGGCGCACGTTGCCCGCCGCGGGCTTCCAGATGCCGGTGATCGCCTTGGCGAGCGTCGACTTGCCCGAGGCCGAGGGCCCGATCACGCCCATCGCCTGCCCCGGCTCCATCCGGAACGAGACCATGCGGATCGCCGCGGTCTGCTCGCCCGGCGCCACGACGGTGACCTGCTGCGCCTCGAGGATCGAGCGGGGCTGGGGGAGCTTGGTGCGCTCCTCCGGGGCGGGGGTCTTGTCGAGCAGCTCGACCAGCGACTTCCAGCCCTGCATGGCGCGCTGCACCAGCGCCCACTGGCCGATGGCCTGCTCGATCGGGGCCAGCGCCCGGCCCATCAGGATCGAGCCCGCGATCATCGAGCCGGGGCTGAGCTCGCCCTGGATCGCCAGCCACGCGCCCGCGCCCAGCATCAGCGACTGCAGGAAGAAGCGCAGCGTCTTGGAGGCGGTCGAGAAGCCGCCCGTGCGGTCCGAGGCCTGGATCGTCGTCTCCAGCGAGCGGCCGCGCAGCTTCTGCCAGCGCTCGAGCACCGAGCGGCGCATCCCCAGGCCCTGCACCGTCTCCCCCTGGGAGCGGACGGCCTCGGTGAACCCTTCCGACTGGGAGGAGGCGACGTTGGCGTCGAGCTGCAGCTTCTTGGAGAAGACCTGGTTCATCCAGGTCAGGCAGACCAGCAGCAGGCCGCCGGCGATGGCGATGCAGCCCAGGATCCAGTGGAACATGAAGATCGCGGCCAGGAACACCGGCGTCCAGGGCATGTCGAAGACCGCGAAGGGCGCCGGCCCCGACATCAGCCGCTGGATCGATTCCAGGTCGCGCAGGCCGGTGGCGGGCCGCGCGCGTTCGACCGGCGAGACCGAGCGTCGCAGGATCGCCTCGAACACCCGGTTGTCGAGCCGCGCCTGGAAGCGCGCGCCGGCCCGCGCCAGCACCCGCCCGCGGGCGTAGTCGAGCACGCCCATCATCAGGAACAGGAAGGCCATGATCACGGTCAGCGCGACCAGCGTCGCCTCGGATCGCGAGCTGAGCACCCGGTCGTAGACCTGGAGCATGAAGATCGGCCCGGTCAGCATCAGCAGGTTCACGAAGAAGCTGAACACCGCAACCGCAACGAACAGCGTCCGCCCCTCGCGCAGGACCGACCGCAGCTCGTCCCGTCCACTCTCCGTCTTGCCTCGCAACGTGAACCCCCGGTCCCCGGACCTCGCGGGTCGAAAGCGCCCGCACGACGTGTGTTCAAATGGGCTGACCGTCGGTTCATCGACGGCGGCCCGCGTGTCTTACGCCCCGCATTCCCATGGCGCCAGCGGACAGATCCGCCCGTCGAGGGCGAATCGAAGCGTTTTCCGCAGCGTGAACCCTTCTTGTCGCGCACAGGCCACAAGGAAAGGTTGCCAGGGCGGGCTGCGGGCCGAATCCCGCCGCGCGATTGCGCCGCGCCGCTGGCTGGACTAGTTGCATATGCGCTGTGACGCGCCGCACCCATCAGAATCGAGAGGCGTCTTGACCGAATCCCCTTCCAGGGCCTCTGCGTCCGTTCTCGCCCGCCGCCGCGCTCCGCGCCGCGGTCCGTGGCGCTCGATCCTCATGGTTGTCGCGGCGGCGGGGCTGGCCGGCTGCGCCTCGGGCGAGCCTGTCGAGCCGGGCGGCATCGCCGACCCCTACGAGTCGACCAACCGCGGCTTCCATGAGTTCAACAAGGGCGTGGACACGGTGCTGCTGCGCCCGGCGAGCCAGGTCTATGACCTCGCCATGCCGGGACTGGGCGACCTGCTGCTGACCAACGCGGTCAACTTCCTGCGCATGCCGATGAATTTCATCAACCACACCGCGCAGGGCGAGTTCGAGCAGGCCGGCGCCGACGTGCTGCGCACCGGCATCAACCTGGTGATGGGCCTCGGCGTGCTGGATCCCGCCACCGAGTTCGGCCTGCCCCAGGTCGAGACCGACATCGGCGAGACGCTCTATGTCTGGGGCGTGGACGAAGGCCCCTATGTCGAGCTGCCGCTGTTCGGACCGGCCTCGGCCCGCGACGGCTTTGGCCGGGTGGCCGAGATCGTGCTCGATCCGTTCGGCTTCTTCACCGGGTACGAGGGGCTCCAGCTTGCCCGTCGCAGCCTGGCGGTGGGCAACCTCGCCCGCCTGCGCGCGGACAACACGAACGTGATCGACCAGGCGCTCTACGAGAGCGAGGACAGTTACGTGACCACGCGGGCGGGCTATATCCAGTACCGCCGCCGGCAGTTGGCCGGCGGAGCGACGGAAGAGTCGCTGACCGACGTGTTTGCCGATTGACGATCCGACGCGCCCGTCGAGCCCTTGGGGGAGGGGACGGGCGCGTGACACCGCAAAGGGGTGATGCGATGACCATGAACCGACGCACTGTTCTCAAGGCCTCGCTGGCCGGCGCGATCGCCGCCGCCGTGGGGCTGTCCCTGCCGACCTCCGCCCGCGCGGTCGAGGTGGGCGAGGCCCGCGCCCTGATCGAGAGCGTGGTGGGCGAGATCACCGGCCTGATCCAGTCGGGCAAGAGCGCCGAGGCGCAGCGCCTGGAGTTCTCAGAGATCTTCCGCCGAAACGCGGCCGTGCCCGAGATCACCCGCTTCGTGATGGGCCAGGCCTGGCGCGAGATGAGCGACGCCCAGAAGGCCAAGGCCGAGAACGCGCTGGTGAGCTACGTGGGCCGGGTCTACGCGGGGCTGCTGAACGACTACCAGGGCCAGACCCTGGAGGTGACCGGCGCCCAGGACTTCGGCGCCAAGGGCGTGCTGGTGACCAGCCGCGCCAGGGGTGCGAGCGTCGAGGATTCGACGGTCGAGTGGCAGGTCTCGGACCGCTCCGGCTCGGTGCAGGTGGTCGACGTGGTGGCCGAGGGCGTGTCGCTGCTGCAGACCCAGCGCCAGGAGTTCGCGGCGATGATCGACCGGCGCAACGGCGACGTGGACCGGTTCCTCGAGGATCTCGCGGCCGGGAACGTCGCCGAGGGCTGAGCCGCCCGACGCGATCCCATGACACGGCGCGCCGGCCCCCCGGCGCGCCGTTCGCGTTTCGGGGCCCCGAGTCGAGGGGCGTTTCGGCGGGGGGCGGGGGCGCGTCTTCCGGGGCGCGCGTCTGGGGGCGCGTTTCAGCGCGCGGAATTCCCCGCGGCGGTCTGCGTCCCCTCCGACGGAGGGGGAGGCCCCGGGCTTGACCCGGGGCCTCCTGCGGGTGGCGCGGGCCGGGGCGGGCTCAGAGCTTCGGACGTTCCCCGGCGCCCAGGGCGCGCAGGCTCTCGACGATGCGGTCGAAGGCGAGGCCGGCCTGGCGGGAGGCGTGGCGCGCCCTGAGGAAGCCGTGGGTCAGGCCCGGCTCCTCGACCGACAGCGCCCGACCGCCCGCCGCCAGGATCCGGTCGCGATAGGCCTTGCCGTCGTCGGCCAGGGGATCGCACTGGGCGTTGACGCAGACCGTCATCGGCAAGTTGGAAAAGTCCGGGTCGCGCAGCGGATAGGCGCGGGGATCGTCGTCGGGCACGAGGCTCATGTCGCGTTGGGCGTGGTAGAAGGCCCGGTCGGCCTTCGAGAGCAGCGGCGCGTCGGCGTGCAGCGCGAAGCTGCCCCGCGTCGGGTCGCCGCCCAGCGAGGGATAGATCAGCACCTGCCCGACCGGCGCGCCGGCCCGCCCGCGCGTGGCATGGACCACCGCCGCGGCCAGCGTGCCCCCGGCGCTGTCGCCCGAGATCACGATCGGTCGCCCGCCAGCCGCGCCCGTCGCCCAGTCCCACGCGGCGAGGGCGTCCTCGAAGAAGGCGGGGTGCTGGAACTCGGGCGCCATGCGGTAGTCGACCGAGACCAGCTCATAGCCCGCGCGCTCGGCCATCTCGGCGCAGATGTCGTCGTGGCTGTCGAGCCCGCCGACCACGAAGCCGCCGCCGTGGAGATAGAGGATGAAGGCCGAGCCCGGCCCCGCGGCGGGCAGATAGCGGCGCAGCGGGATCGGACCGCGGGGGCCCTCGCAGGTCAGGTCCTCGACCGTCATGCCCTCGGGGCGATCCTTGCGCCAGTAGCGGCAGTTGGCGTCGTAGGCGGCGCGGCGGCTGGCGGCCGTGACCTCGCCCTCGACCTTCGAATTGCGTTGGCTGGTCTCGACGAAGGCGCGGGTGTCGGCCTCCAGGATCCAGTCGTAGTCGGGGCTCGGGGCCCGCGTCGCGCGCGCGTCTCCGTCCATGGTCGTCTCCTCCCGTCGCCGGTGATCCGGTCTCTCCCGGCGCAGCATCCTCCCGTGCGGCCGGTCAGGCAAGCGCCGGCTGAGGCTCGCGTCCGCCGCCCGCGCCGCCCGTCCCCATCGACGCGAGGTTCCGCTTTCCGCGCCGCCCCTCGCGGGTCTAGGGTCCCCTCGCAAGAAGCAGGAGGCCCGAGTCCCCATGGAGTGCGTGTACGACGCCCGACAGATCGCCCACGATCCCCAGACCTTCCTTGTCGCCGGCCGCCTGCGCCCCAGCCCCGAGCAGCCGCGCCGCGCCGAGGTGCTGCTCTCGGGCGCCCGGAGCGCCGGGCTGGAAGTGATCGCGCCCGCCGACTACGGGCGCGGCCCGCTGGCGGCGGTGCACACCTCCGAGTATCTCGAATTCCTCGAGACCATCCACGCCCGCTGGTCGGCGCTGCCCGAGGCCAACGCCGAGGTGGTGCCCAACATTCACCCCGACCGGCGCGCGGCCTCCTATCCCGCCTCGCCGGTGGGGCAGGCGGGCTGGCACCTGCAGGACACCGCCTGCCCGGTGGGCGCGCAGACCTGGGAGTCGGCCTACTGGTCGGCCCAGAGCGCGCTGACCGCGGCCGAGCTGGTGCTGGAGGGCGAACGCTCGGCCTATGCGCTGTGCCGCCCGCCGGGGCATCATGCGCTGGCCGACGCGGCGGGAGGCTTCTGTTTCCTGGCCAACTCCGCCATCGCGGCGCAGCGGCTGCGGGCGGCGGGGCGACGGGTGGCGATCCTGGATGTGGACGTGCACCACGGCAACGGCACCCAGGCGATCTTCTACGATCGCGGCGACGTGCTGACCGTCTCGATCCATTGCGACCCCTCGGTGTTCTACCCCTTCTTCTGGGGACATGCGCAGGAGCGCGGGGTCGGCCAGGGCGAGGGCTGCAACCTGAACCTGCCGCTGCCCCGCGGCACGGCGGACGACGGCTTCCTCGAGGCGCTGAGCGCGGCGCTGGCGCGGATCCGCAGCTTCGGGACCGACGCGCTGGTGGTGGCGCTGGGCCTCGACGCCTACGAGGGCGATCCGCTGGCGGGCCTGGGCGTGACCACGCCGGGCTTTGCGCGGATCGGCGAGGCGATCGGACGCTTCGGCCTGCCGAGCCTGCTGGTGCAGGAGGGAGGATACCTCTCGCAGGAGCTGGGCGAGAACCTCTCGAGCTTCCTTGGCGGCTTTGCCAACGGCCAGGCCGAGGCCGGGCGGGTGCAGGTCTGAGGCCGGGCCCGGGGTTCCGCCGCGTCCGCTTGATCCACCGCAAGGCGCCGGGCGGGGCCATCGGTCAACACTTTGCTGTAACAACGATCCGGGGAGAAGGATCCGATGTCCATCAAGACCATCACCGTTTTCGTCGACGGCGGCGCGGCGTCTGACGCGCGCCTGGCCGCGGCCTGCGAGATGGCGCTCAAGCACGACGCCCATGTGGTCGCCGTCGCCTTCGCCCGACAGTTCGACATGGGCGTCTACGCGATGCCCGGCGCCGAAATGGCCATGGACCTGAGCGCCATCGACACCGCGCGCGGCGAGGCCAAGGAACTGGCCAAGCGCGCCGAGGCGAAGATGCAGGCGGCCGGCGTCTCGGCCGACGCGCGCTGGGCCTCGTCGATCGCCGCGGGGCTCGAGGAGACCGCGGCGCGCGCGGCGCGCCACTCCGACATCGCCATTGTCGGGCCGGCGGGGGGCGAAGGTCCCGCGGGCGAGGCCGCCGAGGCCGCCTTCGAGGGGGCGCTGTTCGGCTCGGGCCGGCCGGTGCTGATGCTGCCCGAGGGCTGGAGCAAGCCGGTGGGCACGAAAGTCATGCTGTGCTGGGACGGCAGCCATGTCGCCGCCCGCGCCCTGCAGGACGCGATGCCCTTCATCAAGGCCGCCGGCGCGGTGACCGTCGCGCTGGTCGATCCCGAGCCGGGCGTGGACGGCACCGGCGAGGAGCCGGGCGCCGACATCGCCACCGTGATCGCCCGCCATGGCGTGGCGGTGGAGGTGAAGACCATCGCGCGGGCCGGCGCCTCGGTCGCCGAGCGCCTGCTGAGCACGGCCCAGGAGATGGGCGCCGACCTGATGGTGATGGGCGGCTACGGCCACTCGCGCCTGCGGGAGGCGATCTTCTCGGGCGTCAGCCGCTCGGTGCTCGAGGCGCCCGGCGTGCCGGTGCTGGTCTCGCACTGAGGTCGGGGCCGGAGTTTCCTTGCTGCGGCCCGCGCCTGTCCGGCGCGGGCCGTTCGCGTTCCAGGCGCGGCGGCGCCTCTGGAGCCGGCGCGAAGCGCGGGGTAGGCTCGCGCCAAATCGCGATCCAGGGAGGGTCCCATGAACGTGCAGTCCCCGCTTTCCGCCGTCCGGCCCGCTTCGGACGGGGTGTTTCTCGACAACGCCTGGGTTCCCGCGCTGGCCGGCGAGACGCTGGAGACCTTTGCGCCGGGCGACGGCCGGGCGCTGGGGCGGATCGCGGCCGGGGGCGGCGAGGACGTGGACCGGGCCGTGCGCTCGGCCCGGCGCGCCTTCGAGGAGGGGCCCTGGGGGCGGATGACCGCCTATGAGCGCGGGCGGATCCTGGCGCGGTTCTCGCGGATGGTCGAAGACCAGGCCGAGGCGCTGGCCCTGCTGGAGAGCCAGGACACCGGCAAGCCGATCCGCCAGGCCCGCGCCGACATCGCCGCCTGCGCGCGGTATTTCGAGTTCTACGCCGGCGCCGCCGACAAGCTGCATGGCGAGGCGATCCCCACCATCGAGGGCGTGCTGGCCGTGGCCGAGCGCGTGCCCTTCGGCGTCACCGGCCACATCATCCCGTGGAACTATCCCGCGCAGATGTTCGGCCGCTCGGTGGGCGGGTCGCTCGCCGCCGGCAACGCCTGCGTGCTCAAGCCCGCCGAGGACGCCTGCCTGAGCCTCCTGCGCATGGCGCAGATGCTGGCCGAGGCGGGCCTGCCCGAGGGGGCGCTGAACGTGGTGCCGGGGCTGGGCCGGGTGGCGGGCGCGGCGCTGGCCGCGCATCCGGGCGTCGACTTCGTCTCGTTCACCGGCAGCCCCGAGACGGGCGCCCAGGTGCAGATCGCCGCCGCCGCCCACCACGCCGGCTGCACGCTGGAGCTGGGCGGCAAGTCGCCCCAGATCCTGTTCGAGGACGCCGACCTCGACACGGTGACCCCGGTGATCCTGAACGCGATCATCCAGAACTGCGGGCAGACCTGCTCGGCGGGCTCCCGCGCGCTGGTCCACGAGAGCCTCGCCGACGAGCTCGCCGAGCGGCTGGCCGCGGGCTTCCGGGCGATGCGCGCCGGCCCGCCCGAGGCGGACCTGGACCTCGGCCCCGTGATCAACGCCCGCCAGCGCGCCCGCGTCGAGGGCTTCTGCGAGCGGGCGCAGGCCGACGGCGTGACGCTGGCGGCGGCCGGCGAGATCGCGGCCGAGGCGCCCGAGGGCGGGTTCTACGTGCGTCCGCGCCTGTTCGCCCCCACCCCGCGCGACCATGCGCTGGCCCGCGAGGAGGTGTTCGGCCCGGTGCTCGCGATGCTGACCTTCCGCGACGAGGCCGAGGCGGTGGCGATGGCCAACGGCACGGACTATGGCCTGGTGGCCGGGGTCTGGTCGAAGGACGGCTCGCGCGCGCTGCGGGTGGCGCGGCGGATCCGGGCGGGGCAGGTCTTCGTCAACGCCTACGGCGCGGGCGGGGGCATCGAGCTGCCCTTCGGCGGCATGGGCAAGTCCGGTCATGGCCGCGAGAAGGGCTTCGAGGGCCTGCGCGAGTTCACCACCCTGCGCACGCTGGTGATCAAGCACGGCTGAGAGGGGCGGTTAACTTCGATCCGTTTGATCCAGGTCATCAACCCGCAACTGTTTCGGGTCTAAGTCGCTCCCCGTGCCCCAGCCGCGAGGAGCCTGCCATGGACCCGGTCATCGCCCGCTACGCCCGCCGCGCCGCGCCGCGCTACACCTCCTATCCGACCGCGCCGCACTTCCGGCCGGATTTCGAGGCGGCGGCGCTGGGCGGCTGGCTTTCGGGGCTGGCGCCGGGGGATCCGGTCTCGCTCTATCTCCATGTGCCGTTCTGCCGGAAGATGTGCTGGTACTGCGGCTGCAACATGAAGCTCGCCCGCCGGTACGAGCCTGTGGCCGACTATGTCGAGAGCCTGCTGGCGCATCTCGAGCTGACGGCCGCGGCGCTGCCGGGGCGCATGGCGGTCTCGCATCTCGCCTGGGGCGGGGGGACGCCGACCTCGCTGAGCCCCGACGACCTGGCGCGGATCATGACCGCCGTGCGCGCGCGGTTCGATGTGCGCCCGGGCTCGGAACTGGCGATCGAGGTCGATCCCCGCACCCTGACCGAGGAGATGGCCGTCCGGCTGGGGGCCCTGGGCTTCACCCGCGCCTCCTTCGGCGTGCAGGAGTTCGACCCCCGCGTCCAGCAGGTGATCAACCGCGTGCAGCCGCCCGCCATGGTCGAGGCCGCGACGCAGGCGATGCGCGCGGCAGGGGTCGAGGAGGTCAGCTACGACCTGATCTACGGCCTGCCCTTCCAGACCGTCGAGAGCCTGCGCCGCACCGTCATCCAGGCGACCGAGATGGGCCCGCAGCGCATCGCGCTGTTCGGCTACGCCCACGTGCCCTGGATGGCGAAGAACCAGCGGATGATGCCCGAGGAGGCGCTGCCCGGCCCCGGCGAGCGCGCCGCCCAGTCCGAAGCGGCGGCCCGGACGCTCGAGGCGCTGGGCTACCAGCGCATCGGCTTCGACCATTTTGCGCTGCCCGACGACCCGCTGGCGGTGGCGGCGCGCGAGGGGACCCTGCGCCGCAACTTCCAGGGCTACACGACCGACACGGCCGAGACGCTGCTGGGCCTCGGCGCCACCGCGATCACCCGGACGCCGCAGGGCTTTGCGCAGAACCTGACCGAGACGGGCGCCTGGGCGCGCGAGATCGCGGCCGGCCGCCTGCCGGTGGCGCGCGGGCTTGCCGTGGACGCCGACGACCGGCTGCGCGCCTGGGCGATCGAGCGGCTGATGTGCGATTTCGAGGTGGATCTGGCGGAGGCCGGGCGCCGTCACGACGCTGCCGCCGGTTGGGCCGAGGAGGCGCTGGGCCGGCTGGCCGAACTGCGCGCCGACGGCATGGTCGAGATCACGGGCGACCGCGTCCGGATGACTCCGCGCGGCCGGCCTCTGGTCCGCGTCGCGGCCGCGGCCTTCGACGCGCGCCTCGCCCGCTCGGAGGCGCGGCACTCGCTGGCCGTCTGAACGGGCGCCGGCGCACCCGGCCCGCGCGACCGGCCGGCCACGCGCGCGCCCCGGACCCGATCCGGGGCCTCGTGCGCCACGCCGGGCCCGGGCGCCCGCCGCGCCGCCTTGGCGCGCCCGGGCGCACTGACCCTGCGCGCCGCTCGGCCGGTGTCGACCCTCCGGCACGCGACCGCCCCGGGGCGCCGCGCGCGTCCCCCTTCGCCGCCCATCGTCACGGGGGCGCGTCGGGGGCTTGCGCGCGGCCGCGCGCCGCCGCTCAATGCTCCCCATCGGCAGCGGAGGCGGCGAGATGGCCAAGCATCACCTTGAGGCAAGCGCTCAGACGGCCCACTGGGGCTGGTTCGAGGCGGGCATGACCCCCGCCCTGACCATCGAGAGCGGCGACGTGGTCACCATCGACTCCGTCTCCGGCGTGCAGGGAAACCTGCCGGGCGAAGGCTTCCACATCCCCCCCGAACTCCATGAGATCCACGCGCACGCCCCCCGCAACGCCATCGGCCCTCACATCCTGACCGGCCCCGTCGCCGTGCGCGGCGCGCAACCCGGCGACGTGCTCGAGATCCGCATCCGCCGCGTCGGCCTGCGCCAGGACTGGGGCTACACGCTGGTCCGCCCGCTGGCGGGCGCGCTGGCCCGCGAGATCGAGGCGGGCTTCATCTTCACGCGCCTCGACGAGGCCGCGGGGACCGCGACGCTGCCCTGGGGCACGGAATTGCCGCTCGACCCGTTCTTCGGCGTGATGGGCGTGGCGCCGCCGCCGGCCTGGGGGCCGATTTCGACCATCCAGCCCCGCGCTCACGGCGGCAACATCGACTGCAAGGAGCTGCGCGCCGGCGCCACCCTGTTCCTGCCGGTGCTGGCCGAGGGCGGCCTGTTCTCGGTCGGCGACGGCCACGGCCGCCAGGGCGACGGCGAGGTCTGCGTGACCGCCATCGAGACCGCGCTGCAGGGCGAGTTCGAGATCCTGCTGCGCCGCGACCTGCCCTTCGACTTCCCGCATGCCGAAACGCCCGACGCCCTGATCTCCTTCGGCACGCACTACGCGCTCGACGAGGCCGCCCGCGCCGCGCTGCGCCGGATGCTGGACTGGATCGAGCGGCTCACCACCCTGACCCGGACCGAGGCCTACATGCTGTGCAGCCTCGCCGCGGACGTGCGCGTCACCCAGATGGTCAACCAGGAGCAGGGCTGCCACGTGGTGCTGCCCCGCTCGGCGCTGGCCGGGGTGATGAAGGGCTAGGCCCTCGGCACCCAGGAGGCGATCAGCCGGGCCAGCCACGGCCCCAGGAACAGCACCGCGAGGAACCGCGCGGTCTGCATGGCCATCACGAAGGGCATGTCCACGTCCGAGGACGCGGCGATGATCGCGACCGAGTCCATGCCACCGGGGCTGGTCGCCAGCACCGCGGTCAGCAGGTCCTCGCCCGTCGCCGCGGCCAGCGCCACGCCCAGGCAGAAGCACAGCCCGATCAGCGCCACGATGCCGATCAGCAGTTGCGGCAGGGCGCGGGCGGCATGGGCCAGGATCGGCCGGGTGAAGCGCAGCCCGATCCCCCAGCCCGCCACCGCGTAGGCCCCGGTCAGCAGCCAGGGCGGCAGCGCCGGCGTCGGCAGGTCCGAGGCGTTCAGCGCGATCGCGATCGCCATCGGCGCGAGGAACAGGGCCGAGGGCATCCGCACGATCCGCCCGATCGCGAGGCTCGCGGTCACCACCGCCGCGGTCACCGCGAGACCCAGCAGGTCGGGCGCGGGGAACCAGTCGACGGCCGCGGCCTCGACCCCCTCGGGCACGCCCACCCAGAAGCGGGCGATCAGGGCGGCGCTCGCGGCCACCAGGCTGACCCGCAGATATTGCATCACCGCGACCAGCCGC
The DNA here is from genome assembly GCF_963977235.1 of uncultured Albimonas sp. Taxonomy (NCBI): domain Bacteria; kingdom Pseudomonadati; phylum Pseudomonadota; class Alphaproteobacteria; order Rhodobacterales; family Paracoccaceae; genus Albimonas; species uncultured Albimonas sp. Next base: position 33,111 of record NZ_CAXBOD010000041.1, on the reverse strand, counting down.
ATGTCGGCCCCATGCGCGTCCGAGAGGATCACCATCGCCGAGGCCGCGCCCGGCCAGGCCCCCCACACCGCGGTGGTGCCCGGCAGCACCTGCGCGCGGGCCAGCAGCCAGCCCAGCCCCCCCGCCAGCCCCACGACCGATCCGACGCCGATCAGGAACACGACCCAGTGGTCGAGGATGTCGCCCAGCACCGTCGGCGGCGTCGCCTCGCCGACCATGCAGCCCACCACGCCGAGCGCCGCGAAATGCGCCGCCCGCGGCAGCGGAACCGAGCGGCCCGAGAGCGCCATCGCCGCTGCCGCGATCATCGGCCCCAGCAGCATCGCCGCGGGCAGTCCCGCGGCGTTCAACGCCCCCCCCAGCGCGGCCGACAGTGCGGCCATCGCCACCCAGCGTCCGGCAAGCGCCAGGGGCGAGAGCGCGGGCGCGGTCGGAGCGGCGTCCTCCTGGACGGGATCGGGTTTGAAAACGGGCATGTCGGCCTTGCGGCGAGAGTGAGTGCGGAAAAGCGCAGCGCCACCGGGGCGGCCGCGCCGGGCGGCCTCTGGCCCCCTCGCGCGCTGCGCCCGCGGCGGCCCGCGTCGAACCGGGAGGCGAGCCCCTAAGGCGCAGGGCCACGCTTGTCCAGACCATTAAGCCGTCCGGTCGCCTCTGTCCCGCGGCAGGACCGCGCGGCGACCGTTCGCGGACAGGAGGCCCGGCCGGACCAGGCGCCTGAAGCGCCCGGCCCGAGAGGGGGCGCGTCGGCGCAGCCGACGGCGGCCGAGGGGGCTCGATGCCCCCGAGGACGCCACCCTGTCTCCGGGCCTCGCGCAGGCAGGGCGCCCGCGTCAGCCCAGCGGCGGTCGGCGCAGGAGCAGCCGGGTCATCCGCGCGAGGCCCTGGTGGAGCGGTCCCTCGTCCAGGCGGACGGCGCCCTCCAGCGCCTCGTGCACCTCCAGCCCCTCGCCGGAGAGCCAGGCGAGGCTCTCGTCCACGCTCCAGCGCAGGTCGGGGGCGCGGGGGCCGGGCCCCTCGGCCGGGGCGCCTGCGGGGCCCGGGCCGAACCCCTCCAGCACCAGCCAGCCGCCAGGGGCCAGCGCCTCGGCGGCCAGCGACAGGCCGCGGCGGCGCAGGGCGGGCGGGCCTTGCAGGCAGATCAGCGCGGCGAGGTCCCAGCGCCGCGCGCCGGGCGACCAGTCAAGGAGGTCGGCGGCGGTCCGCGCCACCCTGACGCCGGCGGCGCGGTCGCGGGCCTCGGCCCGGCGCGTGGCCTCGGCCGAGAGGTCGACGGCGCTCGTCTCCAGCCCCCGCCCCGCCAGCCAGGTCCCGTTGCGCCCGTCCCCGTCGGCGAGGCTGAGGGCCGAGCGGGGCGCCGCGCCGGGGCGGGCCAGGCACATCGCCAGCCAGGCGTTGGGCGCCTCGCCAAACAGGCCCCCGCGCGCCGCGGCGTATTTCGCGTCCCAGTCGGGACCGGGCCGCTCGGCGTCGCTCATCGGGCGCCCGTTCCACGCGGCGGAGCCATCGTGACCCTTTCCGGGCGATTTCCCGACAGCGCTTGAATCCTCGCTCCGGCTGCGCAGATCAAGCCCAGAACCGATTGAAACCAAAGGAGGCTCCCATGGCCGACCTGACCGGCAAGCGCATCGCCATCCTCTCCACCCACGGCTTCGAGCAGTCCGAGCTGATGGTCCCCCGCGACCGTCTGCGCGAGATGGGCGCCGAGGTGCACGTGGTCTCGCCCGAAGCCGGCCCGATCCGCGGCTGGAAGGGCTCGGACTGGGGCGAGAGCGCCGAGGTCGACCGCCGGCTCGAGGACGTGAACCACGACGAGTTCCACGCTCTCGTCATCCCTGGCGGCCAGATCAACCCCGACCTTCTGCGCGCCAACCGCGGCGCGGTGGATTTCGTGAAGGCCTTCCATGACGCCAAGAAGCCCATCGCCGCCATCTGCCACGGCCCGTGGCTGCTGATCGAGGCGGGCATCGTGCGCGGCCGCCGCGCCACCTCCTTCGGCTCGATCCGCACCGACATGATCAACGCCGGCGCGCGCTGGGAGGACGAGGCGGTGATCTGCGACGAGGGCATCGTCACCTCGCGCAAGCCCGACGACCTCGACGCCTTCGTGAGCAAGATCGCCGAGGAGGTGCTGGAGGGCCGCCACCTGTCCCGCGCGGCCTGAGCCGGGCCCGCTACGCGTCATCGCTCCCGGGCGCCTGCCTGAGGGACTTGACCTCGCCTCGCCGCGTCTTCGCGGCGAGGCGTCTGCGTTTGGAGCCCAGCGTCGGTTTGGTCGCCACCCGCCGCTTGGGCCGGTGCAGGGCCTTGGCGACCAGCTCGGCCAGCCGCTCGCGCGCTTCTTCGCGGTTGCGCGCCTGGGAGCGGTGGGTCTCGGCCCGGATGATCAGCGCCCCGTCCGAGGTCCAGCGTCGCCCGGCCAGCCGCCGCAGCCGCGCCTTGGCGTCGGGGGGCAGGTTGGGCGAGCGCTCGGCCTCGAAGCGCAGCTCGACGGCCGAGGAGACCTTGTTGACGTTCTGCCCGCCGGGCCCGGAGGCGCGGGTGAACTGCTCGGTCAACTCCCAGTCGGCAAGGGTGACGGCGTCGGTGATCCAGAGCATGTCGATCGCTGCCAGGTCGGGGGAAGGGGCGGGCGGCTGTCGCGGGGCAGAATGCACCCCCCGCGCGATCCTTCAAGGGCGATCCTCAAGGGCGATCCTCAAGGGCGACGGTCCGGAAGGCTCGGAAAACGCTGACCCCTGAAAACGGAAGGACCGCGGCTTTCGCCGCGGTCCCGTGAGCCGTGGAGCCTCAGGCGGGCAGGGACTGAACCCCTCGCGCCCGAAGCGTCGGAAAAGGAGGCTGCCCCTTAGGCGATCACCTCGAACGTGAACCCGACCTTCAGCTCCAACGTGCCACTCGACATTGGATCACCTCCTTTCCTTAAGTTGAACCTGGGGACGAGCATGCCGCCGCAGGTCCTGCCGGTCCAGAGAAAAATTCGGACGATCACACCGATCGTGAGGCGACGCGCAGGTCAGGCGGAATCGGGCCGCGCCGGGCGCATCCAGGCCAGCGCGGCGCGGAACGGGGCCAGCGCCAGCAGCGCCAGCGCCATCTTCACCGCGAAGTCCGCCAGCGCCAGGCTGACCCACAGAGGCGCCTCGCGCCCGATGCCCAGCACGGGAACCAGCTCGTTCGCCCAGGAGACGTCGTCCCAGGGAACCAGCGGGCCGAGCGCGCCCGAAAAGGCCACCGTGAAGAAGATCGCCGTGTCCGCCGCCGACCCCACCAGCGAGGAGACCAGCGGCGCGCGCCACCAGCTTTCCCCGCGCAGCCGGTCGAACACCCCCACGTCGAGCATCTGCGCCACGAGGAACGCGAGCCCCGAGCCCGCCGCGATCCGCAGCGTCGTGGCCCCCATTCCGGCCGCGACCAGCGAGCAGGCGACGCCGGCCGCAAAGCCCGCCAGCACCACCTGCCGCGCCGCCTTCGCGCCCAGCGCGCGGTTGGTCAGGTCGGTGACGAGGAACGCGATCGGGTAGCTCAGCGCCCCCCAGGTCAGCCAGTCGCCCAGCAGGCGCTGCACGAGGATGTTGGAGGCGACGACGGTCGCCGTCATGGCGATGGCGCCGACGATCAGGCCGCGGGTGCGGGTCATGGAAACAGGTCCTCAGATTTCGCGGGAGGCTGCGCGGGAAACAGAAAGGGCGCGCTTGCCGCGCGCCCGCTCGGGGAGGCGCCCGGGGCGCCGGTCGTCGGGTCCGGTCCGGGCCTCAGCCCGGCAGCCGGCGTCGTAGGGCGCATTTCAATGCGCCTTGCGGGTCAGCCCGGAAGCATGCCCAGCGCGTTCATGTAAAGCTCGAGCATCGCCTCCTCCTCGGAGCGCTCCTCGGGCTTCTTCTTGCGCAGGGCCACGATCTTGCGGAGGGTCTTGGCGTCGAACCCGTTGCCCTTGGCCTCGGCGTAGACCTCCTTGATCTGCTCCGAGACCTCCTTCTTCTCCTCCTCCAGCCGCTCGATGCGCTCGACGATGGCGCGGAGCTGGCCGGCCGAGACGGTGGTGGTCGAGAAATCGTTGTCGTCGTCGTCGAGCATGTCGGCCATCCGAGTCGGGGGCGGAGCGGGAGGGCGGACGCTACAAGCGCCCGCGCCCGGGGGCAAGACGGGCGCGAGGGCGAGAGGGACGCGCCTCCCCCGCCCTCAACCCGCCTCAGCGATTGAAGCCCGAGCGGTGCGCCCAGCCGGTCATCCGCTTCTCGAGCCAGGCCATCACCGCGTACATCACGATCCCCTCGATGGCGAGCGCGATGAGGCAGGCGAAGACCAGCGGCACCTCGAAATTCGCCTGCGCAGTCAGCATCATGTGGCCGACGCCGGAGTTCGCGGCCACCGTCTCGGACATCACCGAGCCGATGAAGGCCAGCGTGATCGCCACCTTCAGCGAGCCGAAGAAATAGGGCAGCGAGCGGGGGATCCCGACCTTGGTCATGATGTCGATCTTCTTGGCCCCCAGCGCGCGGAGGACGTCCTCCATCTCCGGCTCGATGGTCGCAAGGCCGGTGGCGACGTTCACCACGATGGGGAAGAACGAGATCAGGAAGGCGGTCAGCACGGCGGGCAGCCAGCCGGTGCCGAACCACAGCACCAGAATCGGCACCACGGCGACCTTGGGGATCGAATTGAAGCCGATCATCAGCGGGTAGAGCCCCGCATAGATCCGCCGGTCCCAGCCGATGAACAGCCCCAGCGCCAGCCCGAAGGCGATGGCGAGCCCGAAGCCCGCCAGCGTGGTCCACAGGGTCTGGAGCGAGTTCTCCAGCAGCCCGCCCGCGAATTCGTAAGCCGCGTAGGCGACCGCGGTGGGGGCGGGGAGGATGTAGTAGGGCACCTCCAGAACCCGCACCGCCAGCTCCCACACCACGAACAGGCCGATGGTGCAGATCCAGGGGGCGAGCCGCACCCAGGGGTCGGACTTGTAGGCGGCGACGACCGCCTCTTCGCTGGCCTCGCTCACTGGCGCGCCTCCGCGATCAGGCCGCGCAGCTCGTGCACGATGTCGGTGAACTGCCGCTCATAGGTGACGTCCAGCGGGCGCGGGCGGGGCAGGTCGACGTCGCGGACCTTCACCACCCGCCCGGGACGGGCCGAGAGCACGAAGATCCGGTCGGCGAGGAACACCGCCTCGCGCAGGTCATGGGTGACGAGGATCGTGGTGAACCGTTTTTCCGCGTGCAGGTCGCGCATCACGCACCACAGCTCCTCGCGGGTGAAGGCGTCGAGCGCGCCGAAGGGCTCGTCCAGCATCACCAATTCGGGCTCATGGATCAGGGCCCGGCACAGGCTGGCGCGCTGCTGCATGCCGCCCGAGAGCTGCCAGGGATACTTGTCGCCCGCCCCCTCGAGGCCCACCGAAGCCAGCAGCGCGTCGGCCTTGGCCTGGTATTCGGCCTTGCGGGCGCGCATCTGGCGGCGGTGGGGCTGCACCACCTCCAGCGGCAGCAGGACGTTGTCGCGGGTCAGCCGCCAGGGCAGCATCACCGGGTTCTGGAAGGCCATGCCGGCGATCGACACCGGCCCCTTCACCGGCGCCCCCGCCACCGAGACCGTCCCCTTCGTGGGGAAATTCAGCCCGGTGGCGAGCTTCATCAGCGTGGACTTGCCGCAGCCCGAGGGCCCGACGACGGCGACGAACTCCCCCTTCTCGACCGAGAGGGAGAGGCCGTCCACGGCGAGCGTCCCCTCCGCCGCGCCCTGGGGGGCGTAGCGGAGGGCGACGTCGGAGATCTCGACGAAGCTCATCGTCGGGGTCCTGTGTTCAACATCCCGGGCGCGCGATCAGTCCAGCATCCGCGTCTCGGCGGGGGGCAGGAACGAGGGGTCGAAGATGTCCTCGGCCGCGGGGCGCGACTGGAAGTCGTAGGTGTCGGCGATCTGGTCCATGGATTTGGTCAGACGCTCCATGTCCACGGCGCCGAAGCCGTTGGCGCGGACCTCGTCGGTGACGATGTTGTCCCGCAGCGCCATCTCGAGCCGCTCGAGCTCCACTTCCTCGCGGGCCACGTCGTTGTGGGCGGTGACGTATTTCACCGCGGCGGCGGGGTCGGCGACGGTCTCCTTGAAGCCCTTGACCAGCGCGGTCAGGAAGGCGGTCACCGCCTCGGGGTTCTCCTCGGCGAAGGCGGGGTTCACCAGCACCACGTTGCCGTAAAGGTCCAGACCGTTCTCGGTCATCAGCAGGACGGTGATGTCGTCCTCCGGCACGCCGTTCGCCTTGAGGTTGATGTAGGACGAGAAGCTGAAGCCGGTGATTGCGTCGACCTTGCCCTGGGCGAGCATCGGCTCGCGCACCGGGAAGCCGACGTTCTCGATGGTGACCTTCGAGGCGTCGATGTCGTTGGCCTTGGTGAAGGCCTTCCACTGGGCGTAGGCGCCGTCGGGGGCGGGGGCCCCGAGGATCTTGCCCTCGAGGTCCTTGGGGGTCTCGATCCCGAGGCTCTTGCGGCCGACCACCGCGAAGGGCGGCTGGTTGTAGATCATGAAGATCGCCTTCACGTCCAGGTCGGGGTTCTGGTCGCGGAACTTGATCAGCGTGTTGATGTCGGCGGCGCCCATCTGGTAGGTGCCCGCCGCCACGCGCGGGATCGCGTCGAGCGAGCCCTTGCCCGTATCCATGGTCACGTCGAGGCCCGCCTCCTCGAAATAGCCCTTGTCGAGCGCCAGCAGGAACGGGGCGGCGGGGCCCTCCCATTTCCAGTCGTTGGCGAAGGCGATCTTGGTCTGGGCATGCGCCGCGCCGGCGACGACGAGCGTCGCGGCGGCGAAGGCGAGCGTGCGGAATCGGATCATCGGGGGCCCCTTTCGCGGTGGTTCTGCCGACAGCGGAGGCATTAGGCACAGGCGCCGGCGCGCCCGCAAGCAGATGAACGGCGGGCGCCCCGTTTTGCGGCGGTGCATCCTGTCGCGGGCGGCAAGCGTCCCTCGGCCGCCCCGGGGCGCTCGCCCGACCTCAGGCCCGACCTCAGGCCCGATCTCCGGCCCGGTCTCGGGCGCCAGACCGGCTTTGAGACCGGAGCTGAGGCCGGGCCCGGGCCCGGGTCCGGTCAGGTCCCGGACCGGGCCGAGAGCGCGGCGCCTTCGGCCGGCAGGGCGTCGGGAGCGGTCTTCGCGCCGAAGCGCACGGCCAGGGCGGCGAGGCCGATCTCGTGGATATTGGCCACGATCTCGCCGGTCCGCGCGCTGGGGGAGGCGAACTCCGCCGTCCAGGTCACGCGGCAGCCGCCGGGGCGGTGGGCGCAGCTCAGGGTCGCGAGGTGGCCTTCCATCGGCAGCGCGCTTTCGACGACGGAGACGCGAAGCAGACGCGGGCCGCGCGCCACCAGACGCTCGAGGATCCCGGCGCCGTAGGTGGTGGTCAGGCGGCGGTGGCGCACTCCCTCGATCTGCAGCTCCTCGCCCGAGGCGAGGGCGGGGTGCCAGTCGACGATGCTCAGGAAACCGCCGATTTTCGGCCACGCCTCCTCGGCCGAGCAGGGGAGGTCCACCCACCGCTCGATACGGTCAAATGCAGAATGGTTGCTCATCTTTGTCCGGACACCTCACACAACTTGACGGCGAAGTAGCCGGCGCCGTCGCCCCGTGCAACGGTTTCACCGCTAAAGTTGGAGGCATCCGAGCGGGGTCCGCCCCCGGGAGACCGGAGGCGGGGGGCCGGGTCAGCCGCCGAAGCGGTCGCGCAGGCCGCGCAGGCCGGATTCGAAGACGCCGGCGATGATCTCGTCGGCCTTGGGGCTGTCGGAATCGAAGCTTGCGGACCAGTAGACGCGGGACCCGGTCTCGCCCGGCTCCTCCCGGTCGAAGCAGGTCAGGGTGGCGAGGTAGTTCTCCACCGGCAGCGGGCTCTCGGCGATCGAGTAGCGCTGCAGGCGGCCGTCCGAGGTCTCGAGCTTCTCGAGGAAGGTGGCGCCGCCCTTTGCCCGGACATGGCGGTAGAACTCGCCCTCGAGCTCGACCTTCTCCGAGGACTCGACGCCGGGGTGCCAGAGGTCGAGGCGGAAGAAGTCGCCGATCAGCGCCCAGACCTCGGCGGCCGGGACGGGAAGGTCGAGCCAGCGCTCCACCCGGTCGGTCTTGTGGTGATGGTCCATGGCGCGGCCTCCCCTGGAGTTGTTGGACCCTGGAGGTATTCCTCGGGGGGCCGGGGGGCAAGCGCGACCGATCGGTTCGGGCGCAGGCTGGATTCGCCGGCCGGCCCGGCCCATGATCGGGGCGTCGCAGGATCCGCGGCCGGTCCCGGCGCGCGGCCCCCCATTTCGCCCCGAGCGCCCGTCGCCCGGACGCGCAGCCCCGGCCGGGGGCCGCGCGCCGAGGGGGCGGGCGGCCGGGGCCAGGCAGGAGAGTTTCGATGGAGAAACGCAGGCTGGGGTCCACGGGCCTCTCGATCGCGCCGATCGTGTTCGGGGGCAACGTCTTTGGCTGGACCATCGACGAGGCCGAGAGCTTTCGGGTGCTGGACGCCTTCGTCGATCACGGCTTCAACGCCATCGACACGGCCGACGTCTATTCGCGCTGGTTCCCCGGCAACGAGGGGGGCGAGTCGGAGACGGTCATCGGCCGCTGGCTCGCCGCCCGGCCGGGGATGCGCGAGAAGGTGACGATCTTCACCAAGGTCGGCTCGGACATGGGGCAGGGCAAGCGGGACCTGTCGGAGGACCATATCCTGAAGGCGGTCGAGGACTCGCTGGTCCGGCTGGGGATCGAGCGGATCGACCTGTATTTCTCGCACTGGCCCGATCCGACCGTGTCCCACGAGGAGACGCTGGGCGCCTATGCCAAGCTGCTCAAGGCGGGGAAGATCGCCTCGATCGGGGCCTCGAACTACGACGCCGAGCTGCTGGGGGCGGCGCTGGCGGCCTCGAAGGCCGCGGGGCTGCCGGCCTACGGGGCGCTGCAGAACGAGCTGAACCTCTATGATCGCGCCGGGTTCGACGCGGAGCTGAAGGCGGTGTGCGCGCAGGCGGACGTTGGGGTGACCACGTATTTCTCGCTGGCCTCGGGGTTCCTGTCGGGCAAGTACCGCTCGGCGGCCGACGCCGAGGGGCGGCCGCGCGGGGCGCGGCTGGAGAAATATTTCGACGCGAAGGGGATGAAGGTTCTGGCGGCGCTCGACGAGGTGGCGGGCGCGCAGGAGGCGAGGCCCGCCGAGGTGGCGCTCGCCTGGCTGATCGCGACCGACGGGGTGAGCGCGCCGATCGCCTCGGCCACCTCGGTCGCGCAGGTCGAGAGTTTCGCGCGGGCCGCCTCGATGGCGCTGAGCGCGGAGCAGATGGCGCTGCTGAACGCGGCGGGCGCCTGACGGCGCCGCCCCCCTCTCCCCGCCCCCCGGCCACGCCTCCCCACCCGCCCACCCTCGGCGCGTCCGGGCGGCGGGGAGAGGGGGGCGGGGGCTGTCCTGTCCGGGAGGCTGTCATGACTGCAGGTGTGCGCCGTGGGGTGGGGGCTTGTCTGGCCCTTCTGCTGTGGGTCGGGATGGCGGGGGCGGGGTTCGCCGCCGCGCCCTGCGCGGAGGGCGCCGTGCCGATGGCGCGGAGCGAGCTGTTCTTCGGGACCGGGCGCGCCGCGGCCCCGCCGGTGAGCGAGGCCGAGTGGCAGGCCTTCGTGGACGCCGAGATCACCCCGCGCTTCCCCGACGGGCTGACGCATTTCCCCGCCTCGGGCCAGTGGCGCGGCGCGGATGGCGCGGTGGCGCGGGAGGGGAGCTTCGTGCTGCTGCTCTGGCATGCGCCCTCGGCCGAGGCGGATGCGGCGCTGGCCGAGATCCGGGCGCTGTGGATGCGCCGCTTCGACCAGGAGAGCGTGATGCAGGTCGAGGGACTGTCCTGCGTGCGGTTCTGATCCGCGCCGAGCCCGTCCGACCCCGCGCCGCCCCAGCCTCGCCATGAAGGCGCCGCCCGGTCGGCCTAGCTGTCGCCGGCGCGCAGGGCGGCGGATGGGCAGGGAGACGGCGGATGGTCGAGTGGATGACAGGGGTGATCGAGGCGGCCGGAGCGTTGGGCGTGGCGGCGTTGATGTTCCTCGAGAACCTGTTCCCGCCGATCCCCTCCGAGCTGGTGATGCCGCTGGCGGGATATGTCGCGCAGATGCATGAGGGCGGCGCGCCGGCGCTGGCGGCGATGATCGCCGGCGGTGTGGTGGGCTCGGTCGCCGGGGCGACGCTGTGGTACTGGGTGGGGCTGCGGATCGGGGCGGCCGGGCTGAAGCGCTTCTCTCGCCGGCACGGGCGCTGGCTGACGCTGACCCCCGGCGACGTCGACAAGGCCGACGCCTGGTTCGACCGGCATGGCGGCTGGGCGGTGCTGCTCGGGCGCCTGGTTCCGACCGTGCGCACCTTCGTCTCGGTTCCGGCGGGCGTCTCGGGGATGCGGCTGTGGCCGTTCCTGGCGCTGACCACGGCGGGCTCGACGGTGTGGGTGTCGCTGCTGGCCGGCGCGGGCTGGGCGCTGGGGCGCGAGTACGAGGCGGTGTCGGCCTGGCTCGATCCTGTGGCGACGGGCGTGCTGGTCGCGATCGGCGCGATCTACCTCTACCGGGTCGCCACCTTCCGGCGCACGATCCGCAAGCAGGATGCGCGGCAGGAAACGCACGGGCGCTCGGAGCCCTGAGGCCGGACCCTCGCCGCAGGGCGCCGCCCGGCCCTACGCCGGCGCGCGGTCTTGACTGGGGAGACGGTCCGGCCGGGCGCCGCGCCCGCCATGCGCCGCGGGCAAGACCCCTCGACCCGCGAGACGCCTGACGCGGCGCCTCCGACCGGCAAACTGGTCGCCGACCTCGACGCCGCATCCCGGCCGGCATCCCGGCCGGCCTCCTCAAAAGCGGAACGGCGGCCCGGGGGCCGCCGTTCTGGTCTCGTCTGGCACGGCGTTCAGCCCTGGGGCTGGGGGGCCATGCCGCCATCGTCGCCCGGACGGCGCTTGCCGGCCTTGGGGATCGAGGCGATGCCCGACCCCTCGCCCGACACCGGGGGCGGCGGCTCGTCGTTGGAGCGGTCCAGCGTCTCGCCGCGGATCACTTTGCCGATCTCCTCGCCGGTCAGCGTCTCGTACTCCAGCAGGCCCTGGGCCAGACGCTCGAGGTCCATGCTGCGCTCGGTCAGGATCCGCTTGGCGGTCTCGTAGCCCTCGTCCACCAGGCGGCGGACTTCGGCGTCGATCACGCGCTGGGTCTCGGGCGAGGCGTTGGACTGCCCCATGCCCGGGCCGAGGTAGCTTTGCTGCTCGTTGGCGTAGTCGATGTTGCCCAGTTTTTCGGACATGCCGAACTGGGTCACCATCGCGCGGGCGATCTTGGTCACCTGCTGGATGTCCGAGGCCGCGCCCGAGGTCACCTTGTCCGGGCCGAAGATCACTTCCTCGGCCACCTTGCCGCCCATCGCCATGGCGATCTTGGAGCGATACTTGGTGTAGCTGACCGAGAGGTGGTCCCGCTCCGGCAGGCTCAGCACCAGGCCCAGCGCGCGGCCGCGCGGGATGATGGTGGCCTTGTGGATCGGGTCGTGCTCGGGGACGTTGAGGCCGACGACGGCGTGACCGGCCTCATGGTAGGCGGTCAGCTTCTTCTCGTCCTGGGTCATCACCATCGAGCGCCGCTCGGCGCCCATCATGACCTTGTCCTTGGCGTTCTCGAAGTCGTCCATCGTCACCAGGCGCTTGCCCAGCCGCGCGGCGGTCAGCGCGGCCTCGTTCACCAGGTTGGCGAGGTCGGCGCCCGAGAAGCCCGGCGTGCCGCGGGCGATGACCTTCAGGTCCACGTTCGGCGCCAGCGGCACCTTGCGGGCGTGGACGTGCAGGATCTTCTCGCGGCCGGCCACGTCGGGGTTCGGGACCACGACCTGGCGATCGAAGCGGCCGGGGCGCAGCAGCGCGGGGTCGAGCACGTCGGGACGGTTGGTGGCGGCGACCAGGATCACGCCCTCGTTCGCCTCGAACCCGTCCATCTCGACCAGCAGCTGGTTGAGGGTCTGCTCGCGCTCGTCGTTGCCGCCGCCGTAACCGGCGCCGCGGTGGCGGCCGACGGCGTCGATCTCGTCGATGAACACGATGCAGGGGGCGTTCTTCTTGGCCTGCTCGAACATGTCGCGCACGCGGCTGGCGCCGACGCCCACGAACATCTCGACGAAGTCGGAGCCCGAGATGGTGAAGAAGGGCACGCCCGCCTCGCCCGCGATGGCGCGCGCCAGAAGCGTCTTACCGGTGCCCGGAGGGCCCACCAGCAGGGCGCCCTTGGGGATCTTGCCGCCGAGGCGGGAGTATTTCTGAGGGTCCTTCAGGAACTCGACGATCTCCTCGAGCTCCTCCTTGGCCTCGTCGATGCCGGCGACGTCGTCGAAGGTGACCTTGCCCGAGCGCTCGGTCAGCAGCTTGGCCTTGGACTTGCCAAAGCCCATGGCGCCGCCGCGGGCGCCGCCCTGCATGCGGTTGAGGAAGAAGATCCACACGCCGATCAGGATCAGCATCGGCAGCCAGAAGCCCAAGGTCGAGAGAAGGCCCGAGGACTGCTGCGGCTCGACCCGGATCTCGACGCCGTGCTGGCGCAGGTCGGGGATCACGTCGGCCCCGCCCGGCTGGATGGTCTGGAACTCCGCGCCCGAGCCGAGGCGGCCCGAAATGCGCTCGCCGTCGATGACGACGGAGGAGACCTGGTCGCTTTCCACCCTCTGCAGGAAGTCAGAGTAGGTGATGCGGGCTCCCTGGGAACTGCCGCCGCCTTCCTGGAACACGCTGAAAAGCGCGACCAGAAGCAGGATCACGACGGCCCAGAAGGCCAGGTTCTTGGCGTTGCCCAAGGCTGATCTCCGATTCGGTGCGCGGGGACTGACCCCTCACATAGGTATCACACGGCGACGGTCAACGCGCGGGCGCGCGCGCCGACGGTCGCCTCGGGTTCGGGGCGGGGCCGCCGGGTCGCATGACCTTGGGCGTCTACCGCAGAATCCTTTCCAAAAGAAGGTCTCGCAAGGTCGCCTGCGCAAGGGGCGCGACGCCTTGACCGGGGTCAACCCCCCAGGCCGCCAGCGGCGCGGCCGCCAGGCGGCCCCCGATCCGCAGCGCCGGCGCGCCGGCGCGGGCGGGGCGGGGGGCGCGCGACCAGGCCTCGGTCGGGGTCCAGGCGCCGGCCCGGGCTTCGGCGGCGAGCAGCGCGAGGCCGGTGGCGCCAAGCGGGCCGATCACCGCGCGCTCGGCCGCGGCGGCGAAGGCGGGGCCGGTCCCCTCCAGCCGCCAGCGGCCGTCCCAGGGCGCGTCCAGCGGCGCGCCGGGCGGGGGGAGGGCGGCGGGCTCACGGTAGAGCACGATCTCGTGGCGGGCGTCGGGGCAGGGGGCGTCGCCCTCGGCGCGGATAACGCAGCCGCCCAGCGTGCGGGGAGGCAGCGGGCCGGGGGCGAGGATCGCGGCCTCGATCTCGGCCAGCGCCCGGGCGCGCGGCGCGTGGGCGGCGCCGGCAAGGGCGCGGAACAGCTCGGCCAGCACCCGGCGGCGCAGGGCGTGGGGGGCCTCGGCGAGCGCGGCGCGGGGCAGGCGCAGCTCTCCGGCGCCGCCGACGCTCAGGCGGCCGCGCAGAAAACCCGCGGCGAGGTCGCGCAGCGCGTCGCTGTCCTCGGCGAGCCGCGCGGCGGCCGCGGCGATCCCCTCGGCGGTGACGCCCACGGGCCGCAGGGCGGCGAGCGCGCGGCGGGCCTTCACCCGGTCGCGGGCCGGATCCTCGTTCGAGGGGTCCTCGATCCAGCCCTGGCCGGCGTCGCGCAGCAGGGCGCGCAGATCCTCGCGCCCGAGCGCGAGGGCGGGGCGCAGCCAGTTGGCGCCGGCGCGCTCGGACACTTCGCGCATCGAGGACAGGCCGTCGAGGCCGGAGCCCCGCGCCAGCCGCATCAGCAGCGTTTCGGCCTGGTCGTCGCGGGTGTGGGCGAGCGCCACCGCCCGCAGGCCGCGGGCCGAGGCCCAGCCGGCGATCAGCCCGGCGCGGGCCTCGCGCGCGGCCTCGGCGAGGTTGCCGGTCTCGGGGCGCTGCGTCCAGCGCAGGGTGGCGTGGGGGACGCCGAGGCGGGCGCAGAGGGCGGCGGTCCAGGCGGCCTCGACGCCGGCCTCCGCGCGCAGACCGTGGTCGACGGTGACCGCCTCGAGGCGCAGGGGGCGCTCGCGCGACAGATCGAGGGCCGCCAGCAACAGCGCCAGGCTGTCGCCGCCCCCGGAAACCGCGAGGCCCAGAGTTTCGGGCGCCAGCGCCTCGAGCCGCGCGCGCAGGGCGGCGCGGGTCGACGCGGCGGTCTCGGCGTCGCCGGGCCGGGCGGGGTGAAACACGAGGTCGATGGGGCGCGCCGCTTCGGGGGGCTGGGGCGTGGAAGCGGGGGGCGGCGCGGAAGGCTCGGAGGTCGCTTCGCCGCGAGGCGCGGGCGCGCCCAGGGGAGGGGTCCCCCCGGGCGGGGCGGGAGCGGAAGCCCCGGACGGCGGGGCGAGACCGGGGGCCCCGGTCGGCGCCTCCGCGTCCGGTCGAGCGGCGGCGCCCTCGGCGTCGCGCCCGGCGGGGGCCGGGCGCGGGGTCCCGGCGCCGCCGCTCACCGGGTCACTGGCAGCCGAGGCGGCTGCGCTCGGTCTGCGCCGTCGAGACGGCCGAGGATCCGGGATAGCGCGAGCCGACCTCGGCCAGCGTCAGGCAGGCCTCGTTGACCTGGTTCAGCCGACCCAGCGCCACGCCAAGATAGGCGAGGCTATCGGGCGCCGTCTTGGCCTGCGGATAGGCGGTGACGTTGGTCAGGAAGGTCTGCGCGGCCTCGCGGCTCTGGCCGAGCTCGAGCTGGGCGCGGCCCAGGTGGTGCTCGGCCTCCGGGGTCAGCGGCCCGTCGGGATACTGCGCCAGGAACTGCAGAAGACGGGAGCGCGCGCCCCCGTAGTCCCCCGTGGCGATCGCCTGCTTGGCGTCGTCGAGGGCCACCTGCTCGGACACCGCCACCGCGCCGCCGCCGCCGCCGCTCGACGAGGGCCGCGGTCCGGCCTGGCCCAGCGGCGCCGGATCGCCGACCAGCGACGAGTCGCCGCCCTCGAGCGTGGTCATCCGCCAGTCGAGGTCGTTGATCCGCTGGCCGCCGTCGCGGGCGATCTGGTCGATCTTGTGCTCGAGCTCCTGGATGCGGCCGTTGAGACGGCGCACCTCCTCCTCGAGCGACTGGATCTGGGCCGCCGCCGCGCCGCCCTGCTGGGCGAGCGCGGGCGTCGGCGCCAGGGCGGGGGCGGCGACCGCCCCCGCAAGGATCAGTCCGCCCAGGGCAAGGCCCCGGAGCGGCGCAAGGGCGGGATGCAGGAGGACCGCCAGGCCCTCCCCCGCCGCGACCGGCGAGGCGCGCCGCGGCCGGCGCGCCCCCCGGGCGCCGTCACGCAGGCGCCCGCTCATCAGCTGATCGGCCCGCCGGCGATGACGGTGACCGAACGACGGTTCTGCGACCAGCAGCTGTCGTTCGAGCACAGGGCCTCGGGGCGCTCCTTGCCGTAGGTGACCATGCGCAGGCGGGAGGCGTCGATGCCCTCGCCGATCAGGAACGAGCGCGCGGCCGCGGCGCGGCGGGCGCCGAGCGCGAGGTTGTACTCGCGGGTGCCGCGCTCGTCGGCGTGGCCCTCGATGGTCGCGGTGCGCGCGGCGTTCTGGCGGAGCCAGTCGGCCTGGGCGCGCAGGGTGGCCTGCGAGGCCGCGTCCAGCAGCGAGCTGTCGGTGGCGAAGTAGACGCGGTCGCCGATCGACTGGTTGAAATACTCGACCGACGCGGGGTCGAACTGGCCGGCGCCGTAGCCGGGCGTGGCGCCGGCGGTGGCGTCCGTGTCCTCGACATCGGTCGAACAGGCCGCGAGGCCCGCAACGAGGAGCAGGGCGGCGAGGGGTTTGAGCACGGTCATCTCAGGTCCTTGGCTCAGGCCTGGCGGACGTTCCGCCAGGCGATGGGGGGTGGTCCGGCGGTTTGCCCGCCATCTTGTTGCGCACCGGCGCCGCGGCTCAGGGGAGCAGCGGCGACCAGGACGGATCGGAGGCCGCGCCCGGCGTCGGGGCCCGGCGCAGGTTGCGCCCGTTCGCATCGACGCGCCAGATCTGGGGCGCGCCGCTGGCGCCGGGGGATTCGCGGAAGAACATCAGCACCCGGCCGTTGGGCGACCAGGTGGGACCCTCGTCGAGGAAAGAGGCGGTCAGAAGGCGCTCGTTCGACCCGTCGGTGCGCATCACCCCGACATGGAAGCGCCCGCCGAGCTGCTTGGTGAAGGCGATCTGGTCCCCGCGCGGCGACCAGACCGGCGTGCCGTAGCGCCCGTCCCCGAAGGAGATCCGCCGCGGCGCCCCGCCGGAGGCCGGCATCACATAGAGCTGCGGCGTGCCGCCGGCGTCCGACTCGAACACGATCTGCGCGCCGTCGGGCGAGAAGTCGGGCGAGGTCTCGATCGCCGGGCCCGAAGTCAGCTTGGTCAGCTGCCGCGAGGACAGCGACATCGAGTAGATGTCGGTGTTCGCCCCGTCGGTCAGCGACATCAGCACCCGCCCCCCGTCGGGGGAGAACTTGGGCGCGAAGGACATCGAGGGGAACGAGCCCAGCACCTCCGAGCCGCCGCCGCGCAGGTCCTGGTAGACCACCTTCGGCGCGCCGCTGCCCCAGGAGATGTAGACCAGGCTGTCGCCGGCGGGCGAGAACTCGGGCGCCAGCACCAGCGAGCCGCCGTCGGTCACGTAGCGCAGGTTGGCGCCGTCCTGGTCCATCACCGCGATGCGCTTCTGGCGGGCGTTCTTGGGCCCGGATTCGGACACGAAAGCGACGCGGCTGTCGAAATAGCCGGGCTCGCCGGTCAGGGCGAGGTGGATGGCGTCGGCGATCTTGTGGCCGATGCGCCGGGCGTCGCCCGCCGCGGCCCGCAGGCCCAGCCCGTCGCCCAGCGGCTTGCCGCCGTAGACGTCCCACAGCTGGAAGCGCGCCTGCAGGCGGCCGTCCTCGGTCATCGCCGCCTCGGCGATGCCCAGCGCCTCGGCGTTGATCACGCGCCAGTTCTCGAACTCGGGCCGCTCGTCGACCGAGCCGATCCGACCGAGGTAGGCCGAGGAATCGATGATCCGGAACAGGCCCGAGCCGGCGAGGTCGTCGACCACCACCTGCCGGATCTCCTGCGCATAGGCCGAGGCGCCGCCGTTCGAGACGAAGGCGGGGATCGCGATCGGCATCGGCTCGATCACGCCCTCGGTGATCTCGATGCGCAGCGGCTCCTGGGCGGCGCCGGGCGCGGGAGCGAGCGCGGCGCCGGCCGCGACGAGCGCGGCGAGCGAGACGGCCGCGAGGGACCGGAACGGGCGGCGTCGGGCGGTCATCGGAGCGGCACCTCTTCTGCGTTTCTCGTCGACGGGACCGAGGGGACGGGCGATGCGCATCACATCTCCACCCCTCTGCCCGGGTTGAACTTGAACTCGATCACCTGCCAGCGACCGTAGGATTCGCGCGGCAGGTCGAAGCCGGAGGTGGCCGCGCGGGCGGCCGCGATCTCGGCGACCTGGATCGCCACGCGCCAGCGGGCGTCGGGAACGCCGTTGGGCTGCACCACCTTCGGGCTGCCCACCATCTTGCCCGACTGGTCGAGCCGGACCTGGACCACCACCACCAGCTCCTCGAAGTTGGGCAGGCTGGTGACCCGGTCCATGCGCCAGTATTTCTGCACGCCAAGCTTCACGCCGTTGACCTGGCCCGAGGTCAGCCGCGGCCCCTGCGGCGCGTTGGTCGTGGCCCCCGACGAGCCGGAGTTCGACGCGGCCGTCGGCTGCGCAGGCTTGGGGTCGGGCTTCGCCGCAGGCTGGGCCGCGGGCTTGGGGTCGGGTTGGGCGGGCGCGGTCGGGGCGGGCGTGGTCGGGGCGGGATCGGCCGCGGCGGTCTGGGTCTCGGGCTCGGGCGCGCGGGTGCGCTCGGGCGCCTCGGGGCGGCCGCGCGGGGGGGCCGAGGCCACGGGGGCGAGCGTGTCCTGCTCCGAGGTCTCGTCGGCCTCGGTCACGATCTGGGTGGTCGCCTCCTGGGGGGCGGCGGCGGGCTGCTCGGGCGGCGGCGGGGTCTGGGCCTGCTGCTCGGCGGGCCGGGTGGCGGGCGTGGGGGTGTCGGCCTCGGCGATGGTCTGCTTGGGCGGCGCGGGCGTGGGCGCCACGCGGTCGAGGTCGCGCGGCGGCGCCGCGTCCGGGGTCACCGGCGCGTCGCGCTGGGGCGCGTCGAGGTTCTCAGGGCCAGCCTGCAGCGGCGGACCCGAGGCGGTCACCCCGCGCGGCGGCGCCACCGGCGCGTCGGGGGCGCTGGGCGCCTCGGGGCGCGAGGCGGGGGTCGCGGTCTGCGTCGGGGCGGCGGTCTCCTGGCGCTCCGGCGGGCGCGTGGGGGCGGGCGCGCTCTCCGAGGGTCGGGTCTCGGCGCGGTCGGGGGGCGTGTCGGCGGCCGGGGCCTCGGGCGCGGGCTTGTCCTCGCCCGGGCGCGGGGGGACCAGCGAGGCGACCTCGCCCCGCGGCCCCTCGGGCGCCTGGGAGACCATGGCGTCGAACTCGGAGGACGAGATCAGGTCGACGTCGGCGATGCGCACGGCCTGCGCCTCGTCGCCGCGAAACAGCGGGCCGCCGAAGATCGCCAGCAGCAGCACCGCGACATGCGCGCCGGTCGAGACCAGAAGGCCCCGCTTCTCCTCGGGCTCGGGTCCCACCGGACGAACCGGAGGACGCCGGGCGCTGCGGGGGGCGCGGCGGGCGCTCATTCGCTGGGCGTCCCCGGCGCGGCCTGGGTTCCGGCGGGGCGGGCGGGCGCGGAATCGGTGACCAGCGCGATCGACGAGAAGCCGCCCGCGTTCAGCGCGCCCATCACCTGCATGATGGCGCCGTAGCTCAGCCCCTGATCGGCGCGCAGGAACACCTGGTCGTCGCGCCGCTCGGCCGCGATGGCGGTCAGGCGCACGAGCAGATCCTCGGGCGGCACCTCGGCGTTCATCACGTAGACCTTGCCGTCAGGCGCGAGCTGCACGGTCAGCGGCTCCTCCTGCTGGTGGGGCAGGGGGTCGGCGGCGGTCTGCGGAAGCTCGAGCGGGACCCCGGTGGTCAGCAGCGGCGCCGCGACCATGAAGATGATCAGCAGCACCAGCATCACGTCGACCATCGGCGTGACGTTGATGTCGCCCATCGGCCGGTGGCGGGCCCGCCGGGTCCCGCGCCCGGCGCTGCGGCGCTGGACGGTGGCGGCCATGGCTCAGCTCTCCCGCTTCTGCATCTGCCGGTCGAGGATGGCGCCGAACTCGTCCGAGAAGGCCTCCATCCGGCTGACCAGCCTGTCGGCGTCGCCCGACAGCATGTTGTAGAAGATCACGGCCGGAATTGCGGTCACGAGACCGAGGGCGGTCGCGACCAGCGCCTCGGCGATGCCCGGCGCCACGACGGCGAGGTTGGTGTTCTGGCTCATCGCGATCGCCTCGAAGCTGTTCTTGATGCCCCAGACGGTGCCGAACAGGCCCACGAACGGCGTCACCGAGCCCACGGTGGCGAGGCTCGAGAGACGCGATTCCAGCGCCTCGGCCTCGCGCCCGATGGCGACGTTCATCACCCGGTTGATGCGCGCCTCGGCCCCCGCGATCAGCTTGCCGCCGGTCGCGTGGGACTTGCGCCATTCGTTCATGCCGGCGGTGAAGATCCGCTCGAGCGCCGAACGCGGGCGTTCGCCCAGCCGCTCGTGCAGCTCGTCGAGCGGCTGGCCGGACCAGAAGGCGGTCTCGAACCGCTCCGCGTCGCTGCGGGCCCGGCGGTAGGCGAGATACTTCGAGATCGTGACCGCCCATGACCAGATCGAGGCCATGACCAGCAGGATCATCACGATCTGCACCGTCAGCGTGGCGCGCAGGAACAGCGCCGCCAGGGAAAAATCAAGTTCGTGCGCCGCGGCGATCGCGTCGGCCGCCTGCTCGGGATTCATGCCTCGTCTCCGCCTCTGCCCATCGCGGTCGACCCGTCTTTCGGGGCCCTTGGTCCGCGCGCGCCCGCCGTCTCCGCCCACCCCGGGCGGTTATCACGGGCGCAGTATAAAGCAAGCGCGAGCGGTGAAACAGCAGCGCGGCGGCATTATGGCGGATCGGCGCCCTGCGACGGCGAAGCGCGGGCGATTTCGGGGGGGCAGGGGCCTCGCTGCGGCGCTTTCGGAGGGGCGGCGCCCCCGGCGGCGCCGGCGGAGGCGCCGCGTCGGGCCGGGCGCCGGGCCCGCGGGTCCGCCCGCGGCGCGTGGCGGGCGTCGGCGCGGGGGGCGAGCGGCGCCCGGGGCGAGCGTTCGGGGCAGGCGTTCGGGCGGGGCGCGGGGGATCAGCCCGCGAGGCGCTCCATCGCCGCGCGGGCCTCGGGCGGCAGGCGGACGGGGCGGCCGTCGAGCGTCATGCAGGCGACCGAGACCCTCGCCCGGTTCAGGACCCGCCCGTCGCGCCGGACCTCCTGGAGCATCGTGGCCGAGGCGCCTTTCAGCGTCTCGACCCGGGTTGCGACCTCCAGCAGGTCCTCGAAGCGGGCGGGGGCGAGGTAGTCGACCTCGATCCGGCGCACCACGAAGACCACGCCGGCGGCCTTCAGCGCGCTCTGGTCCACGCCGAGCTCGCGCAGCGCGTCCGAGCGGCCGCGCTCGTAGTAGCGCAGGTAGTTGGCGTAGAAGACCACGCCGGCGAGGTCGGTGTCCTCATAGTAGACGCGGACGGTCAGGCGATGCTCGGTCATGGCTCGTCGAACAGGTCGGGGGCGGGGCGCGGGGCCTCGGGCGGGCTGGGCGCCTCCAGCCCCAGGTGGCGCCAGGCCTTGGCCGCCAGCATCCGCCCGCGCGGGGTGCGCTGGATCAGGCCCGATTGCAGGAGGAACGGCTCGATCACCTCCTCGAGCGCGTCGCGGGCCTCGGAGAGGGCGGCCGAGATCGTCTCGATCCCCACCGGCCCGCCGCCGTAGTGGTCGGCCAGCAGCCGCAGATAGCGCCGGTCGCCGCCGTCGAGCCCAAGGTCGTCCACCCCCAGCCGGGTCAGCGCCCGGTCGGCGAGCGCCTGGGTGACGGTCCCGTCGCCCTCGACCACCGCGAAATCCACCACCCGGCGCAGCAGGCGGCCGGCGATGCGCGGGGTGCCGCGGGCGCGGCGCGCGATCTCCTGCGCGCCGTCGGGGGACGCGGGGGCGTTGAGCAGGCGGGCGGCGCGGTCGACGATCTTCACCAGATCCTCGACCGAATAGAACTCGAGCCGCACCGGGATGCCGAAGCGGTCGCGGAGCGGCGTGGTCAGCAGGCCGAGGCGCGTGGTGGCGCCGACCAGGGTGAAGGGCGGCAGGTCGATGCGCACGGTGCGCGCGGCCGGCCCCTCGCCGATGACGAGGTCGAGGGCGTAGTCCTCCATCGCGGGATAGAGGATCTCCTCGACCACCGGGGACATGCGGTGGATCTCGTCGATGAACAGGACGTCGCGGGCGTCGAGGTTGGTCAGGATCGCGGCCAGGTCCCCCGCCTTGGCCAGCACGGGGCCCGAGGTCATGCGGAAGTTCACCCCCAGCTCGCGCGCCACGATCTGGGCGAGGGTGGTCTTGCCCAGGCCGGGGGGGCCGTGGAACAGCGTGTGGTCCATGGCCTCGCCCCGCCGGCGGGCGGATTCCACGAAGACGCGCAGGTTGGCCCGCGCCTCGGGCTGGCCGACGAAATCGTCGAGCGCCTTGGGGCGAAGCGCGCGGTCGGCCTCGTCCCCGGGCAGGGGCTCTCGGTCGGTGAGACGGCCGGAGGGCGGGGCGTCGGAGGCCATTCAGGGGCTCACTTCGGGGCCAGGGCGCGCAGGGCGGCGCGGATCAGGGCGGCGGAGGTCGGGGGGGCGTCCCCCTCGGCCGCGGCCTCCGCCACGGCGGCGGCGGCCTGTCCCTCGGGGTAGCCCAGGTTGACCAGGGCCGAAAGGGCGTCGGCCTGGGCTGCGGCGGACGCGGCGCCGGCGTCGGGCGCCTCGGGCGCCTTGCGGGCGCGGCGTTTCGGGGCGGGGGCGTCCGGCGCGTCGGCGACGGGCGAGAGGGTGGGGGCGGCGGCGCGGGCGCCGCGTCCGCCCAGCGCCATGACGGCGGGAGCCTTGTCGCGCAGCTCCAGCACGATGCGCTGGGCGAGCTTGGGGCCCACGCCCGGCGCCTTGCGCACCGCGGCGGTGTCGCCGGTGACGATGGCGCGCCCGGCGCCCTCGGGGCCCAGCAGGCCGACGATGGCCAGCGCGCTGCGCGGCCCCACCCCCTGCACCGAGGTCAGCAGGCGGTGCCACTCCTTCTCGGCGAGCGTGGGGAAGCCGAACAGCTGCATCAGGTCCTCGCGCACCACCAGTTCCGTGTAGAGGGCGCAGGGCTCTCCGGGTTCGGGCAGGGCGGCGAGGGTTCGGGGCGAGGCGTAGATGACATAGCCCACGCCCGCCGCCTCGATCAGCGCGTGATCCTCGGCGATGTAGTCGAGCCGGCCGGAGACCTTGCCGATCATCGCGCGGCCCCGGCGGCGGCGGCGGCGAGCGCGGCCTCGAGCTTGCCGCCGGCGCGGGCGTGGAAGGCGTGGCAGAGCGCGATGGCGAGCGCGTCGGTGGCGTCGGGACCGGCGAGCTTCGCGCCGGGGAGCTGAAGGCGGACCATGTGCTCGACCTGGGGCTTGGCGGCGTGGCCGACGCCGACCACGGCCTTCTTCACCGCGTTGGGGGCGTATTCGGCCACCGCCAGCCCGGCTCGGGCGGGGACCAGCAGGGCGATCGCGCGCGCCTGGCCCAGCTTCAGCGTGCCGGCTGCGTCCTTGTTGACGAAGGTGTGCTCGACGGCGGCGACCTCGGGGGCCTGGGCGGCGACAATTTCCGAGAGCTGCTCGAACAGCGACAGCAGGCGGGTGGCGAGATCGCTCCCCCGCGATTCGCAGACCCCGTTGGCCACGTGCCGGATTCGGCTGCCGGAGGTCTCGATCACCCCCCAGCCCATCTTCCGGAGGCCGGGATCGACCCCGATCACCCGCATCTGTCCCGCCTTCTTCCGCTCGATTTTCGTCAGGCTAGCACGAACCGCGAACATCGGACCAGAGGAACACGGCCGCTTCGCCCGGATTCCGCCACGTTTGCGATCCGCAACCGACATCGGATGCTCTGAATCCGACGTGGCGTCGGGGAATGGCAAGGGTCTGAAAACCTAAAGCTTTTTGCTATGCGCGCCGTGCAAGGCGCCCATGCGTTTTGCACAGTTGCACAAGAATTCGGCGCCCTCTAGATGCGCCCTCACGGGACGACGCCGCGTCCCGCCAACCGGTATGATCGCCGGCCCGAAGGAGACCGACCATGACCCAGATCAACGTGAACGCCCCTGCGCTGCCCCGTGGCGCGCTGGCCATCCACTCGGCCATCAACGCCCTCGAGTCGCTGATCGCCGAGATCGCGCTGTGGAACGCCCGCCGCAACACCGCCCGCGCCCTGTCGCGCCTGTCCGACCGCCAGCTTGCCGACATCGGCCTGCTGGGCGCTGACCTGGACGCCGTCGCGGCCCGCCTGCGCCGCTGATCCGACCCCCCTTCGGGTCCGGCGGAACGCCGTCCTCGCGCAAGCGGGGGCGGCGTTTTCCATTTCCGGGGCGGGGTGGCCTCCACGGGGCCGGCGGCAGACGATGCCCGCGCAGGGGCGCCGCCCGCGCAGGGGTGCGGCCGTGCGGGGGGGCGCAGGCTCAGCGGCGGCGCAGCACCAGCGAGGTCCAGCCCTCGAGCTTCACCACCCGATGGCGCACGAAGCCGTTGGCGAGGAACACCTGCTCGACCCCCGGCGCCTGGCGGTCCAGCAGGCCCGAAAGGACGGCGAACCCTCCCGGAGTCGTCGCCCGCGCGATCGAGGGCGCGAGGCGCTTCAGCGGGCGGGCGAGGATGTTGGCGAAGACCAGACCGTAGGGGCCGGCGTCGCGCACCAGCGGCGCCTCGAGCCCGTCGGCCTGGCCGACGCGCATCCAGGGCAGCAGGCCGTTGGCCCGCGCGTTGGCCCGTGCGGTGCGCACCGCCACCCCGTCGATGTCGGTCGCCACCGCCAGCCGGCGGAAGGTGGCGGCCGCGGCCATCGCCAGAACGCCGGTGCCGCAGCCCACGTCCAGCGTGCGGTCGAAGACCCAGCCCTCGCGCACCAGCCCCTCGAGCGCCAGCAGGCAGCCGCGGGTGGTGCCGTGGTGGCCGGTGCCGAAGGCCATGGCGGCCTCGATCTCGAGCCCGACGCGGTTCAGGGGGATCGTCTGGGCGTCATGGGTGCCGAAGACGATGTAGCGGCCGGCATGCACGGGCGTCAGCTCTCGCCGCACCTGGGCGACCCAGTCGCGATCCTCGAGCTTGGAGACGGCGAAGGGTCGGGCGCCATGGGCGGCGGCCAGCAGGTCCAGCGCCACGCCGTCGGGCTTCTCGTCATAGTAGGCGCCGACCTCCCACAGGCCCGAGCCGTCCTCGATCTCGAGCAC
Organism: uncultured Albimonas sp.; assembly: GCF_963977235.1. Lineage (NCBI taxonomy): Bacteria > Pseudomonadati > Pseudomonadota > Alphaproteobacteria > Rhodobacterales > Paracoccaceae > Albimonas > uncultured Albimonas sp. The sequence continues at coordinate 8,628 of NZ_CAXBOD010000041.1, read as the reverse complement.
CGCCAGCGCGAGGGGGGAGAGGGGCAGGCCCTCGACCGCGTCTCCGAGCGTGTAGGCGGGGGCCTCTCCGGGCAGGGTGGTAAGCGCGGTCCAGGTGGTCATGACGAGGGGCTCCGGGGGCCATGGGCGCAGGGGTCCGGGGCGCTTTGGCGGCTGGGGGGCGCGAGGTCAAGGGCGGCGGAGGGGAGAGGGGGCGCCCTGCGGGCGGGCCTGGCATGCGCGCCTGCGGCGCGGGAGGGCGCTTCTGAACTCACCCAAGAACAGAGGCCGCGCCTGTTCTCCGCAGCCGTCCGTCGCTGAGTGATGCCTGAGCGACTCGCCCGCCCCGGTCAAGGACAAGCCGGCTTCGCCGGTCGCCTGCGGCGATCCCTGACCGGGGCGGGCGAGTCGCTCCTTACGGCATCAGCGACGGACGGCTCCGGAGAACAGGCGCTCCCGGCGGGCCTGGTTGCGGGCGCCGGGAGCGCGTTGTTGCGGGCGCCGGGGGGCGGCCGGGGTCAGGCGCCGACGCCGATGGGGCAGGCGACGCCGGTGCCGCCGACGCCGCAGTAGCCGGCCGGGTTCTTCGAGAGGTACTGCTGGTGATAGTCCTCGGCGTAGTAGAACTCGGGCGCGGGCAGGATCTCGGTCGTGATCTTGCCGTAGCCGGCGGCCTGCAGGCGCGCCTGGTAGGCGTCGCGGCTGGCCTCGGCGGCGGCTTTCTCCTCGGCCGAGGCGGTGTAGACGCCCGAGCGGTACTGCGTGCCCACGTCGTTGCCCTGGCGCATGCCCTGGGTCGGATCGTGCCCCTCCCAGAAAGCCTTGAGCAGCGCGTCGTAGGAGATCGTGGCAGGATCGTAGACCACCAGCACCGCCTCGGTGTGGCCGGTGCGGCCGGTGCAGATCTCGCGATAGCTGGGGTTGGGGGTGACGCCGGCGATGTAGCCCACCGCCGTGGTCCAGACGCCGGGCAGGGCCCAGAACTTGCGCTCGACCCCCCAGAAGCAGCCGGCGGCGAAGATCGCCGTGCGGTGACCCTCGGGGAAGGGCGGCTTCAGGGGGTTGCCGTTGACGTGGTGAAGCTCGGCGGTGGGGATCGGGTCGGGGCGGCCGGGCAGCGCGGTGGCGGCCGTCGGCAATTCGGGCGTGCGGCGCGAAAAGAACATGAGCGGTCTCCTCCTGCTTTGGGCTCCAATCTAGGCGCGCGGCCGCCGCAATCCTAGACGCTTGCGCTTCACGGATGCGGCAAGGCGCAGGGGCGTGGGCGCTCTCGGTCGCCGCGCAGGGCGCGACGGGCCGCCACGGGGCGGAACGCAACGCGAACACCCTCTTTCGCCGGGACGCCGCCCGCGCTAGGCTGAGGGTCATGAGCGGGCGTGGATCATTCGACGACGGTTTCGACGGAGAGGGATTCGGCGACGAGCTGCAGGCCTTCGAAGCCGCGGCCGGGCCGAGCCTCTCGGCGCGGGCCATGGCGGCGCGGCCGACCCCCTACCTGGACGGGCTCAACCCCCCCCAGCGCGAGGCGGTCGAGACGCTGGACGGCCCCGTGCTGGTGCTGGCCGGCGCGGGCACCGGCAAGACCCGGGCGCTGACTGCGCGGATCGCCCATATCCTCGCCCAGGGCCGCGCCCGCCCGTGGGAGATCCTGGCGGTCACCTTCACCAACAAGGCCGCGCGCGAGATGAAGCATCGCGTGGCGGACCTGACCCGCCAGCCCGCCGACGGCATGCCGTGGCTGGGCACGTTCCACGCGCTGTGCGCCAAGATGCTGCGCCGGCACGCGGAGCTGGTGGAGCTGAAGTCGAACTTCACCATCCTCGACACCGACGACCAGCTGCGCCTGCTCAAGCAGATCCTGCAGGCCGAGGGCATCGACGAGAAACGCTGGCCGCCCCGTCTGATGGCGAGCCTGATCGACGGCTGGAAGAACCGCGGCTGGCGGCCCGAGCAGCTGCCCGCGGCCGAGCACGCCGCCTTCAACCGCCGCGGCGGCGAGGTCTACGCCCTCTACCAGTCCCGCCTGCGCACGCTGAACGCCTGCGATTTCGGCGACCTGCTGCTGCACATGACCACCATCTTCCAGAGCCACGAGGACGTGCTGGAGGGGTGGCGCAAGCGCTTCCGCTACATCCTGGTGGACGAGTACCAGGACACCAACGTCGCCCAGTACCTGTGGCTGCGCCTGCTGGCCGGCGGCGCGAAGAACATCTGCTGCGTGGGCGACGACGACCAGTCAATCTACGGCTGGCGCGGCGCCGAGGTCGGCAACATCCTGCGCTTCGAGAAGGATTTTCCCGGCGCCAAGGTGATCAGGCTGGAGCAGAACTATCGCTCGACCCCCCATATCCTCGCCGCCGCCTCGGGCGTGATCCACACCAACGAGACGCGTCTGGGCAAGACCCTGTGGACCGAGGCCGCCGCCGGCGAGCGGGTGCGCCTGATCGGCCACTGGGACGGGGAGGAGGAAGCCCGCTGGATCGGCGAGGAGATCGAGGCCTTCCAGGGCGGAACCCGCGGCCATGATCGGGTCGGGCTCGACGACATCGCGATCCTGGTGCGCGCCGGCTTCCAGATGCGCGCCTTCGAGGACCGCTTCCTGACCATCGGCATGCCCTACCGGGTGATCGGCGGCCCCCGCTTCTACGAGCGGCGCGAGATCCGGGACGCGATGGCCTATTTCCGCCTCGCCGTCTCGCCCGACGACGGGCTCGCGTTCGAGCGGATCGTCAACGTCCCCAAGCGGGGGCTCGGCGACAAGGCCCAGCAGCAGATCCAGCTCGCCGCCCGCGAGGCCGGCGTGACGCTGGTCGAGGGCGCAAAGCGCGTGCTCGAGGCCGGGACACTGACCGCGCGGGCCCGCAACGCCCTGCGCGAACTGCTCGAGAGCATCGGGCGCTGGCACGCCCAGGTGCTGGCCGGCGCCTCGCATGTCGAGCTCGCCGAACTGATGCTGGACGAGAGCGGCTATACCGCGATGTGGAAGGCCGACCCCTCGCCCGAATCGCCTGGGCGGCTCGAGAACCTCAAGGAGCTGATCAAGGCGGTCGGCGAGTTCGAGAACCTGCAGGGCTTCCTCGAGCACGTCAGCCTCGTGATGGACAACGAGAACGAGGACGGCGGCGAGAAGGTCTCGATCATGACGCTCCACGCCGCCAAGGGGCTGGAGTTTCCGGCCGTGTTCCTGCCGGGGTGGGAGGACGGTCTGTTCCCCTCGCAGCGGAGCATGGACGAGAGCGGGCAGAAGGGGCTGGAGGAGGAGCGCCGCCTCGCCTATGTCGGCCTGACCCGCGCGCGGGAGCATCTGACGGTGTCCTTCGCGGCCAACCGGCAGATGTACGGGCGCTGGAACAACGCGCTGCCCTCGCGCTTCATCGACGAGCTGCCCGAGGCGCATGTCGAGGTGCTGACCCCGCCGGGCCTTTACGGTCATGGCGGCGGGCGGGCCGGGGCGGCGACCGAGATCCCCGGCGTGATGAAGGGCTCGCAGCTCGAGGATCGGGCGTCGCGGGCGGATGCCTACAACTCTCCGGGCTGGCGGCGTTTGCAGGCGCGCCAGGCCGGCGGCCGGGGCCTGAGCCAGCCGCGGGAATCGGCCAACCTGGTGATCGACGCCGAGGCGGTCCCCGCCTTCGAGATCGGAACCCGCGTCTTCCACCAGAAGTTCGGCTACGGCGCGGTCACCGGGATCGAGGGCGACAAGCTGGGCATCGACTTCGAGAAGGCCGGCTTCAAGCACGTGGTGGCGAAGTTCGTCACCGCCGCGGACGACGTGCCCTTCTGAGGGCGCCCCCGCCGCTCATGCCGGCCTGACCGGCGACCGGGCGCCGGCCCTGTCCGGCCAGCCCTGTCCGGACGGCCTCGCCGGACGGCGCGCGGGGCGCCAGCAAGCTCCCTCCGACAGCTCCCCTCGACCCGGGCCCTGCGCCTGAAGGCTGGATCTCGCGATCGGTCCCGCCGTTCGCCTTGCGGACAAGGGGGGAGGGGGCCCCGGGACGAGCCCGGGGCGCGCCGTGTGGCCAGGCGCCGACAGCGCGCCCGGCCGGCCGCCGCGATCAGCGCGTCTTCGCGTCCTCGGGGGTGATCGAGCAGCGCATGTCGCGCAAGAGCCCGTCCTTCAGCCCGTAGCACAGGCCATGCAGGCTGACGGTCAGGCCACGCTTCCACGCCTCGCGCAGGATCGGCGTGTCGGCGAGCTTGCGGACGCTTTCCAGCACGTTGAGCTCGCACAGGCGGTCGATCTTCTGTTCGTGGGTCTCGATGCGGTCGAGCTCCTCGGCGTTGATCTGCGAGAGGCGCCGCACCGGCTCGAGCCAGTGGTCGACCAGCGCGCCGGTCGGTTCCGACAGGGAGGCGCGCACGCCCCCGCAGCCGTAGTGGCCGGTGACGATGATCTCCTTCACGCCGAGGCCGAAGATCGCGAACTCCAGCACCGAGAGCATGTTCATGTCGGCCGAGTGGATCACGTTGGCCACGTTGCGGTGGACGAACACCTCCCCCGGATCGAGGCCGGCGACCTGGTTGGCCGGCACCCGGCTGTCCGAACAGCCGATCCACAGATACTCGGGCGTCTGCTGGGCGGCGAGGCGAGGGAAGAAGTCGGGGGAGGCGGTGCGGATCCGCTCGGACCAGGCTTTGTTGCGTTTGAAGATTTCGTCGATCATCTGGGTCTCCGCATGGGGGGCGAGAAAGGGCGGGACGGTCGACCGCCTCCCCGGCCGCGTCGACCGGGGGTTAGTTAGTATGCGCTCGCCGTGGCGGCAATATCTTTGCCGAAGGACGGCGCGGACCCCCGACGCCCCTCACGCCCCCAGCGCCGCGCCGATCCGGGTGCGGCGCAGCAGCGGGGCGGCCAGCAGCGGCCCGGCGACGCCGGCCGCCACCCCCAGCGTCACATGCAGGGCGACATCCTCGATCCCGACGGCCAGCAGCGCGATGCGCGTGGCGCTCGAGAACAGGGTGTGGGCGAGGTAGATGAACAACGAGTTGCGCCCCAGGGTCACGGCCCAGCGCGTGCGCCCCAGCGCGCTGCCCCGCACCATCGCGATCAGGCCCACGGCCGCCGCCAGCGACAGCAGGAAGGCGGGCCGGTCGCCCGGCGCCGGCGAAAGGTCCGCGAGCGCCAGGCTCGCCCCGAAGGCGGCCAGCCCCGCCCAGCCGAGCCACGGGCGCCAGCGCCCCACAAGCAGCGGAACCCCGATCAGCGCGCCCACGGCAAAGAACGGCAGATGGCTCAGCGCCGGCTCGACCGACTTGATGACGGCGTGGGGCACAAGATAGAGCGCCAGCGCCGCGGGCCCTGCGACCGACAGGACCGCAAGCAGGATCCACCCCAGCCGCCGGGACCCCGCGAAGCCCGCGAAAGCCGCCATCTGGATCAGGAACAGCGCCCACAGGAACCACAGGTGCTGATAGGGCGGCAGCGGCCAGCGCAGCAGATCCTCGAGTCCGGCGGGGTGGTTGGCCGCCGACCCGGCCAGCGCCCGGAAGGCCAGGAACACATAGGTCCACAGCAGCATCGGCAGCAGCAGCCGGGTCAGCCGCGTGCGCAGAAACGCCGTCGCCGGCCGCCGCTGCGCCGAGCGCGGAAAGGTGATCCCGGCCAGCACGAAGAACAGCGGCATGTGAAACAGGTAGATCGCCGCGTCGAGGGTCGCGAACAGCCCCGGGTCCAGCGCGACGGGCGAGTCCTCGAGCCCCCGCAGCGCGTGGCCCAGCACCACCAGCAGGATGCCGATCCCCCGCGCCGCGTCCAGCCACGACTCGCGCGCGGCGCCCCGCGGCGGCAGGTCGAGCGGCTCGGGTCGGGGGGCTTGGATCGGCATCCGGCTCCTGGCGAGAACATGGCGCGGGCGGGACCACCCTAGCGGCTGACGCGTTTTCGGAGAATGACCCGGCGATGTCGACGGCCGCCGCGGCCGCACGTTCGCGGGGCGAGACGAACTGGCAAGTCCGCCTTATCATGCGCGCGGCGGCCGCCAGGGCCGCGGAGGCCGCGCGGACGATCATGACGCGGCGACACGAGGTGGGAGGAACCGGTCGACATGGCCATCGACTACGACACGCTGATGAAGCTCGACATTCCCGCGGTCGAGCAGACCTATTCCGAGCGCGACACGATGCTCTATGCGCTGGGTCTTGGCCTGGGCGCGGACCCGACCGACCTCGACGAACTCGGCTTCGTTTTCGAGGACGGGCTCGCCGCCCTGCCGATGATGGCCAACGTGCTGGGGGCCAAGGGCTCCTGGGTGCGGGACCTGGACACCGGGGTGAACTACCTCAAGGTCGTGCATGGCGAGCAGTCGCTGACCCTGCACGCGCCCCTGCCTGTGGCCGCGACCGTGGTCGGCAAGACCCGGGTGGCCGAGATCGTCGACAAGGGCGAGGGCCGCGGCGCCCTGCTGATCGGCGAGCGCGAGATCACCGACACGGCGACCGGCAAGCTGCTCGCCACCGTCCGCCAGACCATCTTCGCGCGCGACGACGGCGGCTTCGGCGGCCCGACCGAGGTCTCGCGCCGGCCCGCCACGATGCCCGAGCGGGCGCCGGACCTGACCCTCGCGCGCGAGACGCGGCCCGAACAGGCGCTGATTTACCGGCTGTCGGGGGACTACAACCCGCTGCACTCCGATCCTCGCGTGGCGCAGAAGGCGGGCTTTCCGCGGCCGATCCTGCACGGGCTGTGCACGTTCGGGATCGGCGGTTTCGCGGTGCTCAAGGGCGCCTGCGGGCTGGAGCCGGGCAAGCTGAAACGGCTTGACGCGCGCTTCACCTCGCCGGTGTTCCCCGGCGAGACGCTGGAGACCGACCTCTGGCTCGAGGGCAAGGAGGTGTTCTTCCGGGTCCGCGTTCCCGCGCGGGACAAGGTGGCGCTCGACAACGGCTACGCGGTGGTCGGCTGAGCGCGGGGGCGGCTCGCCGCCCCGGCGACACGGACAAGAAATGCAAGGAGGAAACCGCATGTCCCAGGAGATACGGCCCGAGGCCGACTTTCAGGCGCACCTGGCCCAGGGGCGCTTCATGATCCTGCGCGCAAAGGGCTCGGGCCGCTGCTTCTGGCCGCCGCGCGTGGCCGAGCCGCGCACGGGCGACCGGGACCTCGAGTGGGTCGAGGCCTCGGGCGAGGGGGTCGTCTACTCGACCACCGTCATGCGCCCGCGCCCGCCGGCCGCGCCCTACAACGTCGCGCTGATCGACCTGGCCGAGGGCGCGCGGATGATGTCGCGGGTCGAGGGCCCGGCCCCCGAGGAGGTCGCGATCGGCATGAAGGTGAGCGCCCGCATCGCGCAGTCGGAGGACGGCCCGCTGGTCGTCTTCGATCCGGCGTGAAGGAGAGCGAGATGACCGGATTTCCCCGCGGACGCACCGCCATCGTCGCCGCCGCCACGCATGGCATCGGCGAATGCCCCGGCTTTCACGAGACCGACCTCGCCGCCCATGCCGGCCTGAAGGCGCTGGATCGGGCGGGTCTGACGCCCGCCGACGTCGACGGGCTGTGGATCGCCCAGCCCACCGACATGCTGGCGGGGCTGAGCTTCGCGCAGTATCTGGGCATTCATCCCAGGATCATCGGCAACAACCGGGTCGGCGGGTCCTCGTTCCTGACCCACATGCATGAGGCGGCGCTGGCGTTGGACGCCGGGTTGATCGACGTGGCGCTGATCGCCTACGGGTCGAACCAGCGCAGTTCGACCGGCAAGCTGGTCTCCACCGCGCGGCCCGATCCCTGGGACGGGCCCTACAAGCCGGTGCTGCCGGTGGCCGCCTACGCCTTCGCCGCCGCGCGGCACATGCACCAGTACGGCACGACGCCCGAGCAGCTGGCCGAGGTTGCGGTGGCGGCCCGGGGCTGGGCGAAGCTGAACCCCGAGGCGTTCATGCGCGGCGATCTGAGCGTGGACGACGTGTTGTCCGCCCGGCGCGTGGCCGATCCGCTGGGGGTGCGCGACTGCTGCCTGGTGACCGACGGCGCGGCGGCCATCGTGATGACCCGGGCGGATCGCGCGAAGGATCACGCGAAGGTCCCCGCGCATGTGCTGGGAATCGCGGCGGCGACGACGCATATGCAGGTGAGCTCGATGGCCGATCTGACCGTGTCGGCCGCGGCCGAGTCGGGGCCGCGGGCAATGGCGCAGGCGGGGGTGAAACCCTCGGACTTCGACGTGGTCGAGCTTTACGATGCGTTCTCGATCAACACCTTGCTGTTCCTCGAGGATCTGGGGTTCTGCAAGAAGGGCGAGGGTGGAGACTTCGTGTCGGGCGGCCGGATCGCGCCGGGCGGGTCGCTGCCGGTGAACACCAACGGCGGCGGGCTGAGCTGTGTGCATCCGGGCATGTATGGCCTGTTCACGGTGGTCGAGGCGGTGGAGCAGCTGGCCGGAACCGCGGGCGAACGGCAGATCGAGGGCGCGAAGCTCGCGCTGTCGCACGCCAACGGCGGTTTCCTGTCGAGCCAGGTGACGGCCGTCCTCGGCGCGCCGGAAACCGTCTGACGCCAGGCCGGTCCGGGGGCCGCGGATGGCCCTCGGATCTTGCCCTGTCGCCTGTGCAGGCGCGCCGCCGGCCCGAAGCGGGCGCAGGCGGGCGAGGGGCCCGGACCTCCCGCCGGCGGCCAGGATCCGCCAGGGGCGCCGCGAGAGGGTCGAGCCG
>NZ_CAXBOD010000040.1:0-46637 GCF_963977235.1 uncultured Albimonas sp. | reverse complement strand
GACTCTTAATCAGCGGGTCGTAGGTTCGAGCCCTACATCACCCACCAACATCCCTTCATAGGGAACGAAAACGGCGCGCCCCCGGGCGCGCCGTTTTCGTTTCCGCGCTTCCGCCCTCAGCTCCGCACCGGGGCCAGCCAGTCGGCGAAGATCCGCGCCTCGGCCGAGGCGCGGGGGTGCACGGTGAGCACGAAGGCGTGGGGCGAGGGGATCGAGGCCGGGGTCAGCGGGACCAGGGCGCCGCGCGCGAGGAGGTCGCCGACCAGGCCGTCCCAGCCCAGCACCGCGCCCGCCCCATCCCGGGCGAGCTGCAGGGCGATCATGTAGTTGTCCACCGCCACCCGCCGGCCCCGCGGCGCGGGACGGCCGAGGGCCGCGAACCACTCGGGCCAGCCGGTCCAGTCGGCGCCCTCGGCCTGCAGGTGGATCAGGGGCGCGTCGAGCAGGTCGTCCACGCCGCCGATCCCGTGGCGCGCGGCGTAGTCGGGGGCGGCGAGCGCGAGGATCCGGTCGCGGAACAGCTCCCGCGTCTCGCCCTCGTCCCGCGGCGGGCCGTAGCGGATCGAGAGGTCGGGGCGCCCGCCCGGCGGCTCGACGTCGGTGACGTTCTGGGAGACGACGATCTCCGGCCGGCTCTTCCAGAAAGCGGTGATCTGGGGGGTCAGCCAGAAGGCGCTGACCGCGGTGGTGGCCTGCACCACCACGTCGCCCGCCTCGGGCCGGGCGCGCAGTTCATGCACCGCCTCGGACATGCCCGAAAAGCCGCGCTGCAGGGCCACGAACAGGAAGGCGCCGGCCTCGGTCAGCTCGACCCCGCGATGCTGGCGCAGGAACACGGCGCGGCCCAGCTCGGCCTCGAGCGCGCGGATCTGGTGGCTGACCGCGGCCGGCGTCACGTTCAGCTCGCCCGCCGCCGCCTTGAAGCTGAGACGCCGCGCCGCGGCCTCGAAACACACCAGCGAGGTCATCGAGGGCAGGTCATAGGGCCGGGACAGGTCGCATTCCCTCCGCGTCGGGTCGCAATCAGGACAGGTGAAATCAGCTCACTCCAGATGAAAATTTCTGCCCTTGTGCAGCGCAATAATCAAGGCCAACGCGTCAGGTGAGATAACCTTGCCAGCCGGAGCCCGCCGCCGCATGACCGCCCCCCTGTCCGACCTGCTCGCCCGCCGCCGGCCCGGCCACGCGCTGGAGCGGCCATTCTACACCGACCCCGAAATCTTCCAGCAGGACCTGTCCCTGATCTGGGAGCGCGAGTGGCTGTTCGCCGCCCCCGCCTGCCAGCTCGACAAGACCGGCGCCTATGCGCGGCTGAAAGTCGGCGCCTGGGACGTGATCGTGGTCAGGGGCGCGGACGGCGAGATCCGGGCCTTCCACAACTCCTGCCGGCACCGCGGCTCGATCCTGTGCAAGGCCCAGACCGGCAAGGTCGCCAAGCTCGTCTGCCCCTACCACCAGTGGACCTACGAGCTCGACGGCCGCCTGCTGTGGGCGCGCGACATGGGCCCCGACTTCGACGCCTCGAAGCACGGCCTGCGCCCGGTGCATGCGCGCCAGGCCGCCGGTCTGGTGTTCATCTGCCTCGCCGAGACGCCGCCCGACTTCGAGGCCTTCGCGGCGCTCGCCGAGCCCTACCTCGCCGTCCACGACCTCTCCCGCGCCAAGGTCGCCTTCACCTCGACCATCGTCGAGAAGGGCAACTGGAAGCTGGTGTGGGAGAACAACCGCGAATGCTACCACTGCTCGGGCTCGCACCCCGCGCTGTGCCGCTCTTTCCCGCTGGATCCCGAGGTGGCGGGGGTGAACCCCGACGGCTCCGTCTCGCCGCGTCTGCAGGCCCATTTCGACCGCTGCGAGGCCGCGGGCGCCCCCGCCCGGTTCCGCATTTCGGACGACGGTCAGTATCGCCTCGCGCGGATGCCGCTGACCGCGCCCGCCGTCAGCTACACCATGGACGGCAAGCCCGGCGTGCGCCGCCCGCTGGGCCGCGTCAGCCTGCCCGACGCGGGCGCGCTGCTGTGCTTCCACTATCCCACGCTGTGGAGCCACTTCCTCCCCGACCACTCGCTGACCTTCCGGGTCACCCCGATCAGCGCCACCGAGACCGAGGTCACCACCTGGTGGCTCGTGGACAAGGACGCGGTCGAGGGCGTGGACTATGACCTCGGCCGCCTGACCGAGGTCTGGATCGCCACCAACGACGAGGACCGCGAGATCGTCGAGATGAACGCCGCGGGCATCCACTCGCCCGCCTACACCCCCGGCCCCTACAGCGCGCAGGAGGAATCGGGCGTGATCCAGTTCGTCGACTGGTACGCCCGGGCGCTCGAGCGGGCGCTCGCCCCGATCGCGGTGGCCGCGGAATGAGCGTGATGAAGGCCCGCGCCCAGCCCGCCCTCGCGTTCTGGTCAGACGACGAGCCGCTGGAGTGCGTCGCCCGCCTGCCCGAGGCGCGCGACGTGGTCACCTTCACCTTCCAGGCACCCTCGGGCGCGCTGTTCGCCTTCCGCCCCGGCCAGTTCCTGACGCTGGAGCTGCCGGTGGCGGGCGGGCCGCTGCACCGGACCTACACGATCTCGTCCTCGCCCTCGCGCCCCACCTCGCTGACCATCACGGTCAAGGCGCAGGAGGCCTCGCTGGGGACCCGCTGGATGCTGGAGAACCTGCATCCCGGCGCCCGTCTGCGGGCGATCGGGCCGGGGGGGCGGTTCTCCTGCCTCGAAACGCCGGCGAAGAAGCACCTGTTCATCTCGGCGGGCTCGGGGATCACCCCGATGATGTCGATGCTGACCCACATGTACGACGGCGGGCGCGACCCCGACGTGGTGCTGATCGCCTGCGCCCGCCGCCCCTCGGAGATCATCTTCCGCGACCGGCTCGAGCACATGGCCTCCCGCATCACCGGCATCGAGCTCGCCTGGGTGGTCGAGGAGCCGGACCCCTACCGCCCCTGGACCGGCTACCGCGGCCGCTTCAACCAGCTGATCCTGGGCCTCGCCGCGGCCGACTACCTCGAGCGCGACGTCTACTGCTGTGGTCCCGAGCCGTTCATGACCGCCGTGCGCGAGGCGCTGGCGGGCCTGGGCTACGACATGGCCCGCTACCACCAGGAGAGCTTCACCGCCCCCCTGCTCCAGACCGAAGACGTCCCCGAGGACGTCACCCCCGACGAGGCGATCACCGCGCAGATCGAGTTCGCGGCCTCCGGCGTCACCCACGACTGCGCCCAGACCGACACGGTGCTGGCCGCGGCGCGGGCGGCGGGGCTGAACATCGCCTCGGGCTGCACCTTCGGCGTCTGCGGCACCTGCAAGATCCGCAAGACCGCGGGCGAGGTGCACATGGTCCACAACGGCGGCATCACCGAGGAGGACATCGAGGACGGCTGGATCCTCGCCTGCTGCTCGAACCCCATCGGCCGCGTGTCGGTGGACGTCTGAGCGTCGCGAAGACCCCGGAGGCCGAGATGACCAACGATCCGCTGCTGCAGCCCTACCAGCTCAAGCACCTGACGCTGAAGAACCGGCTGATGATCACCAGCCACGAACCCGCCTATCCCGAGGACGGGATGCCGAAAGCCCGCTACCGCGCCTATCACGCGGAACGCGCCCGGGCGGGCGTGGCGCTGACCATGACGGCGGGCTCGGCCTCGGTCTCGCGCGACAGCCCGCCGGTGTTCAACAACATCCTCGCCTGGAAGGACGAGGTGGTGGGCTGGATGCGGGAACTCTCCGACGAGTGCCACGAGCACGGCTGCGCGGTGATGATCCAGCTCACCCACCTCGGCCGCCGCACCCGCTGGGACAAGGGCGACTGGCTGCCCGTGGTCTCGGCGGGGCATGAGCGCGAGCCCGCCCACCGCGCCTTCCCCAAGGCCGCCGAGGACTGGGACATCGCCCGCCTGATCGAGGACTACGCCGCCGCCGCCGAGCGCATGGCCGCCGCTGGCCTCGACGGCATCGAGATCCAGGCCTACGGCCACCTGATGGACCAGTTCTGGTCGCCGCTGACCAACGCGCTGGAGCCGCCCTGGGGGGGGCCGTCGCTCGACGACCGGCTGCGCTTCACGATGGAGACGCTGCGCGCCATCCGCCGCCGGGTGGGCGAAGATTTCCTCGTCGGCGTGCGCTACACCGGCGACGAGGACCTGGCCGGCGGCCTGACGACGACCGACGGGCTCGAGATCTCGCGCCGGCTGAAGGACTCGGGGCTCGTCGATTTCCTCAACGTGGTGCGGGGGCATATCGACACCGACGCGGGGCTGACCGACGTGATCCCGGTGCAGGGCATGGCCAGCGCCCCGCATCTGGATTTTGCCGGCGAGATCCGGGCGGCGACGCAGTTCCCCACCTTCCACGCCGCCAAGATCCAGGACGTGGCCACCGCCCGGCACGCCATCGCCTCGGGCAAGCTCGACATGGTCGGCATGACCCGCGCCCATGTCGCCGACCCCCATATCGTCGCCAAGATCCTGCGCGGGGAGGAGGACCGCATCCGCCCCTGCGTCGGGGCCAACTACTGCCTCGACCGGATCTACCAGGGGGGCATGGCGCTGTGCCTGCACAACCCCTCCACCGGCCGCGAGCTTGAGCAGCCCCACGCGATCGAGCCCAGCCCCACGCCCCGCCGCGTCACCGTGATCGGCGCCGGTCCCGCGGGGCTCGAGGCCGCCCGCGTCGCCTCCGCCGCCGGCCACGCCGTGACCCTGCACGAGGCCGCGCCCCACCCCGGCGGCCAGGTCCGCCTCACCGCCCTGACCGAGCGTCGGCGCGAGATGATGAACCTGATCCACTGGCGCTTGGCCGAATGCGAGCGCCAGGGCGTCGCCTTCCGCTTCAACAGCTTCGCGGACGCAGACACCGTGCTCGCCGACGCGCCGGACACCGTGATCGTCGCCACCGGAGGCCTCCCCCACACCGAGGTGCTGGGGGAGGGGAACGACCTCGTCGTCTCCGCCTGGGACATCCTGTCGGGCGACGCCGCGCCGGGGCGCAACGTGCTGATCTACGACGACGCGGGCGACTATCCCGCGCTGCAGGCGGCCGAGAAACTGGCCGCCGCCGGCGCCAGGGTCGAGATCGTGGGCCGCGACCGGGCCATCGTGCCCGAGGTCATGGCGATGTCCCTGACCCCCTCGCTGCGCATCCTCCAGGAGCTGGACGTGACCTTCACCCCGGCCTGGCGGCTCGACGCCGTGCAGCGCGCGGGCAACGGGCTGACGGCGGTGCTGGGCAGCGACTACGGCCCGACCCGGCGCGAGCGTCAGGTCGACCAGGTGGTGGTCAACCACGGCGTCCGCCCCCTCGACGAGCTGTATTTCGAGCTGCGCCCCGCCTCCTCGAACCTCGGCGAGGTCGACTATGAGGCGCTGATCGCCCGTCGCCCGCAGACGGTCCGCGCCAACCCGCAGGGCGCCTTCCAGCTGTTCCGCATCGGTGACGCGGTGGCCGCGCGCAACACCCACGCGGCCATCTACGACGCGCTGCGCCTCGCCCGGACCCTGTAGGGGGACGCGGCTCCCTCAGCCCGGCTCGAAGCCCAGCCGCGCGCGAAAGCGGCTCTTGAGCCAGGGCGCGTCGCGCGCGGGCATCGAGCGGGGCGGGGTCTCGGCCCCGATCTTCACGACGAACAGGCGCGGGCCCTGCGCGGGCGCGGCCAGGCGGGCGCCCAGCGCCTCGACCTCGGCCAGGCTGCGCGCGACCTCGGTCTCGGCGAAGCCGCAGGCGGCGGCCACGGCGGCGAGCTCCGTTCCCCGGCCGGTGTGGCTCGGCTGGGCGCCGGTCTCGCCGTAGCGCTCGTTGTCGAGCACGAGCACCGTCAGGTTGGCCGGCCCCGCCGCGCCGATGGTGGCGAGCGCGCCCAGCGCCATCAACTGCTCCCCGTCGCCGGTCAGCGCCATCACCCGGCGGGAGGGCTGCGCCTGGGCCACGCCCAGCGCCACCATCGCGGCCCCGCCCATCGCCCCCCACAGGTAGAAATTCGCCGGGTCGTCGCCCGCCGCATTCAGGTCCCAGGTCGGAGAGCCGAGCCCGCTGATCACCAGCGCGCGGGCCTCGCCCTCGCCCCGATGCGCCATCAGGGCCGCGACCGCCGCGCGCCGCTCCACCGTTCCGCTCACCATGCCTTCGCTCCCAGCAGGCGCTGGCTCAGCAGCACCGCGATGCGCTGATCGCCGCCGAAGGCCATCGCGGCGGCCTGGGCGACGGTCGGGGCCACGTCCGCGGCGCTCTCGACCCGGACCACGCGCACGCCCATCGCCTCCAGCGAAGGCTGCACGGCCTGGCTCATCGGGACCTGCCAGGGATTGAACTCCCCCCATTCGCCCCGCATCGTCACGATCATCAACAGCGGCATCCGCGCCTGCGCCGGCAGCGAGAGCATGTTGATGCAGTTGCCCACGCCCGAGGACTGCATCAGCACCACCGAGCGCATTCCCCCCAGCCACGCCCCGCAGGCCAGCGCCACGCCCTCCTCCTCGGTCGAGAGCATCACCTCGACCGCCTCGGGATCGGACTGGAAGCGGCGGATCAGCTCGGCATGGCCCGCGTCGGGGACGTATGAGGCGTGGCGCACGCCGGCCTCCCTCAGCGCCTCGTACAGCTCGGCCGGCCAGGCCGGGCCGGCGGCCTGCGCGCCTGCGGACATCGGTGCGGCGTCGTTCACGGGCGGTCCTCCCTTCGGACGCGATCGGCGCCCGTCTGCGCTCGCCCTCGCCGGGGCGTTCGACGCCGAGCCTAGACCACGCCCGGCGGCCGCGGCCAGCGTCATCCTGCCGGCAGGTCGACGATTGGGCTCGACATCGGCCCGCCCGCCGGTCCAATTTCGGCCGCCGTCGCCGCCTTGACCGCGACGCCCCTTCTTCAGACGCCCGACGCCCTGCCGCGCCGCGTCTTTGCGAACACTGGAGCCAAGACCGATGAACGGCGCCGATCTTCTCTGCGACACGCTGCTGGCGAACGACGTGGACGTGTGTTTCTCGAACCCCGGCACGTCCGAGATGCATTTCGTGGCGGCCCTCGACCGCAAGCCCCAGCTGCGCTGCGTGCTGGGCCTGTTCGAGGGCGTGGTGACCGGCGCCGCCGACGGCTACGCCCGCATGGCCGACAAGCCGGCCGTGACCCTGCTGCACACCGGGCCGGGACTGGCGAACGGGCTCGCCAACATGCACAACGCGCGGCGCGCGCGCACCCCGATGATCAACGTGCCGGGCGACCACGCCTCGTGGCACCTGGCCGCCGACGCGCCGCTGACCTCGGACATCGACGGGCTGGCCTGGCCGATGTCGCACTGGGTCGGGCGCGCCACCTCTCCCGAAGACGTGGGGCCGAAAACCGAGGAGGCCTGGACCCAGTCCATCGCCACCCGCGGCCCCGTCACCCTGATCCTGCCCGCCGACTCGGCCTGGGGCGAGGTCTCGGCCCGCGAGCCTGCAAAGCTGCCGATGCCGGTCCCCCCCGCGATCGACGAGGGCCCCCTGAAGGCCGCCGCGCAGGCGCTGAAGTCCGGCAAGCGCTGCGCCCTGTTCCTGCAGCACCGGGCGCTGCGCGAGCGTGCGCTGGAGTGGGCGGGCCGCATCGCGCAGGCCACCGGCGCCGACCTGTTCCACCCCCAGTCCGACCGCGGCCAGCGCGGCGCCGGCCGCGTCGCCGTGCGCATGACCCCCTACAACGTCGACATGGCGATCCAGGCGCTCGCCCATGTCGAGGTCGCCATCTGCATCGGCGCGAAGAAGCCGGCGGTGTTCTTCGGCTATCCCGGCAAGCCCTCCTCCCCCCTGCCCGCCGAGGCCGAGGTGATCCAGGTCGCCGAGCACGAGCATGACCTCGAGGCCGCGCTCCAGCAGCTGGCCGAGGCCATCGGCCTGACCGCAAAGTCCCCGTTCAAGGCCAACGCGCTGGCGCAGGCGCAGATCGAGGAGCCCACCGGGACCCTGACGCCCGCCACCATCGCCGCCGCCGTCGGCCGCCGCCTGCCCGAGAACGCCATCATCGTCGAGGAGTCGGTGACCTCGGCCGGCCCGCTGGCCGCGCTCTCGCCCGGTCTGCACCCCCACGACCACCTGCCCCTGACCGGCGGCGCCATCGGCGAGGGCATCCCGCTGGCCGTGGGCGCCGGCATCGCCTGCCCCGACCGCAAGGTGGTGGCGATGCAGGCCGACGGCTCGGGCATGTACACGGTGCAGGGCCTGTGGACCCAGGCGCGCGAGAACCTCGACGTGGTCACAATCGTCTACGCCAACCGCAAGTACGCGATCCTGCAGGGCGAGATGCGCAACGTCGGCGTCAACGACTTTGGCGAGAACGCCCGCCGGATGCTGGACCTCGACCGGCCGGACCTCGACTGGGTGCTGATGGCCAAGGGCATGGGCGTCGACGCCGGCCGGGCCGACACGATCGAGGAGTTCGTGAAGCTCCTCGACCACGCGATGAAGACCAAGGGCCCGTTCCTGATCGAAGCGCGGATCTGATCCCGAGGCGCGCGCCCCAGGGCGCGCGCCTCAGCCCAGAAACACCCGCCCGCCCGGATAGCGCACCCGCGGGGGCGCCTGGGTGGCGAGGAAGAACCCCAGCGTCAGCGGCCCCACCCGGCCTACGAACATCAGGAAGATCACCGCCGCGCGGCCCAGACCGTCCAGCTCCCCGGTCTCGCCCCGCGACAGGCCCACCGTGGCGAAGGCCGAGACCGTCTCGAAGGCGATGTCGAGGAACGCGCCGTCGTGCATCACCGACAGCACGAAGATCGCCCCCATCACGGTCAGCATGCTGACCATCGCCAGCGCCAGCACCTTCATCACCTCCTCCACCCCCAGGGACCGTCCGAAGGCGTGCAGCGTGTCCCGCCGGCGGAAGAAGGCGACCGTGGCCAGGATCAGCACGATGAACGTGGTCACCTTGATCCCGCCGGCGGTCGAGGTGCTGCCCCCCCCGATGATCATCAGCGACATGAACATCAGCGTCGTCGAGTCGTGCAGCTCTCCGATATCGACCGTGTTGAAGCCCGCGGTGCGGGTGGTGGCCGACTGGAACCAGCTCGCCATCAGCTTGGTCGACCAGTCCATCGGGCCCAGCGTGCCGGGGTTGTTCCACTCCAGCGCGGCGAACATGACCATGCCCCAGGCCAGCAGCCCGCCCGAGCCGATCAGCGTCAGCTTCGAATGCAGCGTCATCGCGCGCCACGGCGTGCGGTTCAGGATCTCGTGCAGGACCATGTAGCCCAGGCCCCCCACGATCAGCAGCGCGGGCACGACAAGGTTCACCACCGGGTTGCCCGCAAAGCCCGACAGGCTGTCGGAATAGATCGAGAAGCCCGCGTTGTTGAACGCCGAGACCGAGTGGAAGACCGAAGCCCACAGCCCGCGCCAAAGCCCCTCGGCCGGCACGAACACCACCGCCAGCGCGACGGCGCCCGCGGCCTCGCACACCAGCACCACCCGCAGGATCAGCCGCACCAGGCGAAACAGCTCCGAGATCGAGGTCTGGTTGAGGTCCTCGCGCAGGAAGCTGCGCGAGGAGAACCCCATCGGCCGCCCCAGCATGGTCAGCACCAGGGCCGCGAAGGTCATCAGCCCCAGCCCGCCCAGCTGGATCAGCCCCAGGATCACCGCCTGCCCGAACAGGGTGAACCCCGTGCCGGTGTCCACCACCGCCAGCCCCGTCACCGTCACCGCCGAGGCCGAGGTGAACACCGCCGCCCCCCAGCCGATCGGCTCAACGGTGGCGCCCGGCAGCCGCAGCAGCCCCGCCCCCAGCGCGATCAGCGCGCCATACAGCAGCGCCAGCGCCGCCGGCGGCGGCAGCCGCACGCGCTTGCGGAACATCGCGAGACCCTGCGCCATGCCGCGGCTCAGAGCACGTCGCCGAAGCGGCGGAAGTCGTCCCGCCTCCCCAGCAGCAGCAGCTTGTCATCGGCCTGGATCGTCGTGTCGGAGGCGGCGCAGGAGATGAACTCGGTCCCCCGCATCAGGCCCAGCGCGCGCAGGTCCTCGTAGTCGTCCAGCTTCAGACGTTCCAGCGTCCAGCCGTCCATCGTCTCGGGGGCCACGTATTCGACCACGTGGAAGCCGTTGCCGAGGCTGAAATAGTCGCGCACCTGCGGGTTGCGCAGCACCTGCACGACGTGTTTGCCGATCTCCTGCTCGGGCTGGATCACCCGGTCGGCGCCGATCTTCAGCAGGATCCGGTGGTGGGTGCGGGTCGCGGCCTTCACCCAGATCCGCTTCACCCCCAGCAGGCGGGCGTTCATGGTGGCGAGCAGGCTCGCCTCCAGATCCTCGCCGATGCCGATGACGACCGTGCCGTAGGAGCCGACGCCGACCTCGCGCAGGGCGTCCTCGTCGCGGGCGTCGGCGATCACGGCCTCCGACAGCTCGTCGGCCACGCTCGCCACGTGCCGCTCGTGCCGGTCGATGCCCAGCACGTGCTCGCCCGCGCGGGCCAGCTCCTGGGCCACCGTGGTCCCGAAGGTGCCAAGGCCAATGATGGCGAAACCCTCGCCGCGCGCCATGTCCCGCTCCCCGCCATGTTCAGACCGGGGAACAGTAGGCGCGCGGACCGCCCGGTCAACGGCCGCGCGCCCGCACGCCGAGCCCTCAGGCCGAGCGGAAGCGCGGCTTGCCCGGCTCGCCCACATCCTCGAGCCGCCCCTCGCGCAGCAGCCGGTTCACATGGGCCAGCGTCTCGGAGAAGGCGAACGAGAACATGTGCTCGTCCATCTCGCGGGTGAACAGGATCGGGGTGATCTCGGCGCAGGACAGGGTCTTGTCGCGGCAGGCGCCGAGCACGATGTCGCAGCGCTCGTCGTGGTGAGCGATCAGCTCGCCGATGCGCTGGTGGAGGTGGGTGATCGGCAGGTCATGGCCCGGCAGGGTCAGCGTGCCGTCGGGGATCCCCGCACGCAGCGAGGCGAGGCTGTCGAGATAGCGACCCAGCGGGTCCCCGTCCGGCTGCACCGAATGCACAGAGATGTTGGGCGTGATCCGCCCCAGCACCTGGTCGGCGGCGATGAAGAACCGCTCGTCCTCGCAATGCAGCATCGCCTGGTTCCAGGAATGCCCGCCGCCGGTGTGCACGGTGAAGGTGCGGCCGCCGACCTCGAACGGCTCGCGCGGCTCCAGCGCGTGGAACGAGGACGGCAGGCCGGTGATCATCTCGAGGTACATGTGCCCGCGGCCGGTGACGGCGGCCGCCCCGCTCGGGGTCATGCCGTGGTTCTCGTAGAACAGGCGGTGCGCGTCGCCGTGCACCGCGTCGTGGCCGGTGCCGAGGTAGCGGCCCATGAAATACTCGGTCTCGGTCATGTGGACCGGGATCCCGAACTTTTCGGACAGCCAGCCGGCCGAGCCCATGTGGTCGGGGTGATGGTGGGTCAGGATCAGCCGGGTCAGCGGGCGGCCGCGCAGAGGGCCTGCGAACAGGCTCTCCCAGACCTCGCGGGTCAGGTCGTCGCCGATGCCGGTGTCGACTGCGGCCCAGCCGGGCCCGTCCTCGATCAGGTAGACGTTCACGTGATTCAGCGCGAAGGGCAACTTGAAGCGCAGCCACAACAGGCCGGGCGCGACCTCCAGCACCTCGCCGGGCTTGGGCGCCTCCGGGAACGGATGCGCGGGGCTGGGCTGGGCGCGGTGGTCCTTGGGCATGGCGGTCTCCCTGAGCGTTCCTGGTCCGGCGCGGCGCGGTCCCCCCCTCGAGGGGCCCGGCTGCCTGCGCGCAACGTCGCGATTCGTTCGAGTCATACCATGCCGTAAGCCCGGCTGATAACCTTGTCGACCGGCCGGGCGGTCAGTAAAGCCGCAGGGGCGCGCCCCCGGATCGCGAGCGGGACGCGAGGCCCGCGCCCGCCCCGAGGCTCAGCCCCGGCGGCGCATCGCGAATGCGATCGACATGCCCGCCCAGGCGGCCGCGAGGCCGAACCAGGTGATCGCGTATTCCAGGTGATCGTTGGTCACGTTCACGCTCAGCGGCCAGGGGGCGGGGCGCGCCTCGGGGTCCGAGGCGGGGGCCGGCTCGGCCACCACCAGGATCGGCTCTGCCTCCAGCGCCCGGGCCATCACCGGCAGGTCGCGGGCGAACCACATGTTGGCCGCCATGTCGGGGTCGGGGACGAAGCCGTCGACCTCCTGGGGCCACAGCAGGCCGCCCACGACCTCGACGTCTTCGGGCGTGGCGCGCGCGTCGGTCTTCTCGGTCTGCGGGATGAAGCCGCGGTCGACCAGGATGCGTCGGCCGGTCTCGGTCTCGAACGGGGCGATCACCCGGAACCCCGGGCCCCAGGGCGCGCGCGAGGTCAGCACGTGGATCTCGCCGGGCGCGAAATCGCCCTGCACGGCCACGCGCAGATACTCGTCCCGCGCCTCGGTCGGGGCCTCGGGCAGCGGGACCGGGGCGGCGGCGAGACGCTCCTCCAGCTCCGCGATCAGCCCCTCCTTCCAGGCCAGGCGCTGCAACTGCCAGGTCCCCAGGGCGCAGAGGATCGCGACCCCGCCAAGGCCGATGACAAGGGCGAAGACCAGGCGGGCGCGGGGGGTGCGGGACATGAGGGCTCCAGGCGCAGGGGGCCGGCGCGAGAGGGCGGCCGGAATGCGGAAGGGGCGGCCGAGGCCGCCCCTTCGGGATCGTCGCGCGCGGGTCGCGGCGAGGGGGGGCGGGGCCGAGCCTGCGGCTCAGGCGCCCCAGATGTAGACGGCGGCGAACAGGAACAGCCAGACCACGTCGACGAAGTGCCAGTACCAGGCCGCGGCCTCGTAGCCGATGTGCTTCTCGGCGGTGAAGTGGCCGGCGAAGGCGCGCAGCATGCACACCGCCAGGAAGATGGTGCCGATGATCACGTGCAGGCCGTGGAAGCCGGTCGCCATGTAGAAGGTGCCGCCGTAGATGTTGCCCGAGAAGGCGAACGTGGCGTGGCTGTACTCGTAGGCCTGCGTGATGGTGAACAGCACGCCCAGCGCCACCGCGCCGATCAGGGCCTGCGCCATGGTCTTGCGGTCGTTGTCATGCACGATCGCGTGGTGGGCCCAGGTGGCGAAGCAGCCCGACAGCAGCAGGATCAGCGTGTTGATCAGCGGCAGGTGCCAGGGGTCGAAGGTCTCGATCCCGACCGGCGGCCAGGTCTGGAACTCGGCCGCCTGCTCGGCCCCGCCGGGGTAGAGCGCGTGCTTGAAGAAGGTCCAGAACCAGGCGGCGAAGAACATCACCTCCGAGATGATGAACATGATCACGCCGTAGCGCAGACCCAGCTGCACCACGGGGGTGTGATCGCCGGCCCGGCTCTCGGCCACGACGTCCGACCACCAGGCGTACATGACGTAGAGCACGCCCAGGAAGCCGATCAGGAACAGCCAGGGGCCGCCGTCGTGCATCCACATGACGCCGCCGAACAGCATGACGAAGGCGCCGACCGCGCCCAGCAGGGGCCACGGGCTGGGCGCCAGGATGTGATAGTCGTGGTTCTTCTCGTGGGCCATGGCGTGTCTCCCCTCGGAATGTCGGTCCCGGCGCGCGCCGTCCTGATGCCGTCAGTTGACGTCCTGGGCAGGCTTGGGCAGCACCGCCGAGGCGTCGGTCGCCTCGGTGATCCGGTCCTCGTCCTGGACGTCGGTTTCATGGAACGTATAGCTCAGCGTGATCGTGTGCACATACTTCGCCTCGCGATCCTCCACGATCTCCGGGTCCACGAAGAACGTGACCGGCATCATGATGGACTCGCCCGGCTGCAGCACCTGGTAGGTGAAGCAGAAGCAGTCGATCTTGGTGAAGTAGTAGCCCGCCGAGAACGGCGCGACGTTGTAGGACGCCTGCCCGGCGATCGGGCGGTCGCTGTTGTTGGTCGCCTCGTAGAAGGCAAGCCCGGTCTCCCCGATCCTGATCTCCATTTCCCGGGTCTCGGGCTTGAAGCTCCAGGGGAAGCCGCGCTCGACGTTGGCGTCGAAGCGGACCTTGACGGTCTGCTCGAGCACGCCCTTGTCGTTGCCGGCCGAGACGTTGGTCTCTCCGCCATAGCCCGTCACCCGGCAGAACCAGGAATAGAACGGGACGGCGGCGACCGTCAGCGAGGTCATCACCGAGAGCAGGCACACCAGACGGATCACCGTCCGCGTCTGGGAGCCGAGGCCTTTCCACCAGCCGCCCATCTCAGAAGCCCTGCAGCGCGCCGGCCTGGCCTTCGGCCAGCTTCACGATGGTGACCGCGAAGACCAGCAGCACGAAGGCCAGCAGCGCCCCGCCGAGCGCGAAGTTGCGCCCGCGGCGGCGGCGGTGGAGTTCGTGTTCCTCCTTGGGGATCATGGGACTTCCTTTCTCCCCTCAGAACAGGTGCATGGCGGCGGCGTAGTCGCCCAAGCCGGCGCGCAGCGCGGCCTCGGCCAGCAACGCGGCGAAGGACCAGAACAGGAAGTGCAGGGAAAGCCTGAAGAAAGCCCTCTCCGCCCCGTACTTGTCCGCGCTCGCCTGCGCCTCGTCCCTCCGACGGAGCCGCCAGGCCCCCGCCGCGAAGCGCGCGTTGAAGAACAGCGCCACCGCCAGATAGAGCGGCCCGCCCACCACCGTGAAGGCGGGGGCGATCGCCACGGGGGCGAGCAGCAGCGCGTAGATCAGGATCTGCTTACGGGTGGCCGCGTCGCCGGCCACGTTGGGCAGCATCGGCACGTCGGCCTTCTCGTAGTCCGTCTCCGCAAACAGGGCCAGCGCCCAGAAATGCGGCGGGGTCCACATGAAGATCAGCCCGACCAGCAGCAGCGGCGCGACCGAGACCGAGCCCGTCGCCGCCGCCCAGCCGACCAGCGGCGGCAGCGCGCCGGCGAGCCCGCCGATGACGATGTTCTGGGGCGTCGAGCGCTTCAGCCACATCGAGTAGACGACGACGTAGAAGAAGATGGTGAAGGCCAGCAGCCCGCCGGCCAGCGGGTTGGCGAACACGCTCAGCATCATCACCGAGAGGACCGACAGCGCCAGGCCGAAGGCCAGCGCCTCGCCGCTCGCCATGCGGCCGTCGGGGATCGGGCGGCCGGCGGTGCGGCGCATCTTGGCGTCGATGTCGGCGTCCCACCACATGTTCAGCGCGCCCGAGCCGCCGGCCCCGGCGGCGATGCACACGATCGCGGCGAAGCCGATCACCGGGTTCACATGCGCCGGCGCGCACAGCATCCCCACCAGCGCGGTGAAGATCGACAGCGACATCACCCGCGGCTTGAGCAGCAGCACGTAGTCGCGGACCGTCGGCTCCTTGGGCTGGCCGGAGAGCGGTTCGCGGGTCGTGTCGATGATCGAGGCGTCGGTCATGGGGCGGCGTCGGTGTCCTGGCTCTCGCGCCCCGCGGAAGGCGCTGGGGCGGCGGTGGCGTTCGTCTGGGCGGGGCGTCGGCGCCGCGCGGGATCCCTCGCGCGCCGCGTCCCGGTCAGGCCCGCCCCCGGTCACAGGCCGGGGGAAGGCCGCGCCGCGGTCCGGCGATCCGGTCCGCGGCCGGGTCTGGCGGGCGGTCGGGGCGCGGGGCCCCGTCCGCCGTCCGGCTCACTCGCTCAGCGAGGCGACCGAGACGTTGCGCTCGACGCCGGCATAGGTCTCCTGGGCCTGCGCCAGCCAGGTCTCGTACTCGGCCTCCGAGACGGCCTTGACCGAGATCGGCATGTAGGCGTGGTCCTTGCCGCACAGCTCCGAGCACTGGCCGTAGTAGATGCCGGGCTCGTCGACCTGGAACCAGATCTCGTTCAGGCGGCCGGGGATGCCGTCCATCTTCACGCCGAAGGCGGGCACGGTCCACGAGTGGATCACGTCCGAGGCGGTCACCTGCACCCGCACCACCTTGCCCACCGGAACCACCACGAAGGTGTTGGTCTGCAGGCGATAGTTGTCGCGGTTGACGCCGGCCGCCGCCATCTCGTCGCCGACGTTGGCCACGGCGGTGTCGTAGTCCTTGTAGCCCGAGCCCACCATCATCGAGTCGAAGGCGAAATCGGCCTCGCCCTCGGGATCGGGATACTCGTAGGACCAGTACCACTGGTTGCCGGTGGCCTTGATCGTCAGGTCCGCCTCGGGGATCGTCACCTGCTTGCTCAGCAGCTGCAGCGAGGGGATGGCGATCGCCACCAGGATCACGATCGGCACCACGGTCCACACCACCTCGACCACCGAGTTGTGGGTGAAGGTCGAGGGCGTGGGGTTGGCCTTCTCGCTGAAGCGGAAGGCGACGAACGCCATCAACGCGGTCACGAACACCACGATCACCGTGATGATGATCAGCAGGAACCCGTCCAGCCAGTGCAGGTCGGAGGCCAGTTCGGTCCCCGCCGGCTGGAATCCGATCCCGCCGGGCTGCGGAATGCCGATGACGGTGGCCGCGTCCTGCGCCAGAGCCGCCGGCGCCGCGACAAGGCCGCTCGCCAGTACGGACAGGATCGACGCCATCTTGCCAGCTCGCATGTCCGATCTTCCCCCTTGTTCTTCGGCGGCCGGGAAAGGCCGCTCCGGCGATCGCCGGATCCTTGGCATGGCGAGGGCGGCATACGCCAGACCCATCGCCTCAGGCTAGTGAATTTCGCCGCGGAAACGATCATATGCGAGACGGTTGAGCAATGCGGCGCATTGCGCCACGTGTATGTCAGCCGTCTAGGTCCGCCCTGCGCCGTTTCGCCTGAAACCGGCCGTCCCCCGTCCGAAGGAGCCTTCATGACCCGGTCCCGCGACCCGTTCCGTCCGTTCGAGACCGCGCTCGACGAGGCCGAAGCGCTCGCCATCCTGCGCGAGGCTGTCGCAGGCGCCGACGACGGCGAGCTGTATCTCGAGCGTCGGCGCTCCGAGGCGCTGGCCTTCGACGACGGCCGCCTGCGCACCGCCAGCTACGACGCCGGCGAGGGATTCGGCCTGCGCGCCGTCTGCGGCGAGGCCGCGGGCTACGCCCATTCGACCGAGCTCTCCCCGGCCGCCCTGAAACGCGCGGCGGAAACCTGCCGCCTCGCCTCCCGCGACGGCGGCGGCACGGGGCCGGCCGCCCCGCCCCAGGCCACCAACCGCCGTCTCTATTCCGACGACGACCCGCTGGAGGGCCCCGATTTCCAGGCCCGCGTGACGCTGCTGTCCGAGCTCGACGCCTACGCCCGCGCGCGGGAGCCCAAGGTGGCGCAGGTCACGGTATCGTTAGCCTGCTCGATGCAGGAGATCGAGATCCTGCGCCCCGAAGGCCGGCGCGTCGCCGACGTCCGCCCGCTGGTGCGCATGAACGTCTCGGTGATCTGCGAATCGGGCGGGCGCCGCGAGAGCGGCTCGGCCGGCGGCGGCGGCCGCTTCGGGGTCGAGGCGGTCATGGACCCCGACCACGGCAGGCGCCTGGTCGACGAGGCGATCCGCCAGGCGCTGGTCAACCTCGAGGCCGAGGACGCGCCGGCCGGCGTGATGGACGTGGCGCTGTCGTCCGGCTGGCCCGG
The DNA here is from genome assembly GCF_963977235.1 of uncultured Albimonas sp. NCBI lineage: Bacteria > Pseudomonadati > Pseudomonadota > Alphaproteobacteria > Rhodobacterales > Paracoccaceae > Albimonas > uncultured Albimonas sp. Next base: position 29,227 of record NZ_CAXBOD010000040.1, on the reverse strand, counting down.
CATCCTGCTGCACGAGGCGGTCGGGCACGGTCTGGAGGGCGATTTCAACAGGAAGAAGACCTCCGCCTTCGCCGGGCTGATGGGCCAGCGGATCGCCGCGCCGGGGGTGACGGTGGTCGACGACGGCACGATTCCCGACCGTCGCGGCTCGATCACCATCGACGACGAGGGCACGCCCTCGGCCCGCAACGTGCTGATCGAGGACGGCCGCCTGGTCGGCTACATGCAGGACCGCCAGAACGCCCGCCTGATGGGCGTCGACCCCACCGGCAACGGTCGTCGCCAGTCCTACGCGCACCCGCCGATGCCGCGGATGACCAACACGATCATGCTCGGCGGCGAGGCCACCCCCGACGAGGTGGTGGCCGGCGTCGAGGACGGCATCCACGCGGTCGCCTTCGGCGGCGGCCAGGTGGACATCACCAACGGCAAGTTCGTGTTCTCCTGCACCGAGGCCTACCGGGTGAAGAACGGCCGCGTGCTGCACCCGGTGAAGGGCGCGACGCTGATCGGCGACGGGGCCACCGCGCTGCAGAAGATCCGGCTGGTGGGCAACGACATGGCGCTCGACCCCGGCATGGGCATGTGCGGCAAGGCCGGCCAGTGGGTGCCGGTGGGCGTCGGCCAGCCGACCCTGCTGATCGGCGGCTTGACCGTGGGCGGCGCCCAGACCGGCTGACGTCCCCGCCCGCGCGGGCCGACGCGCCCCCCTCCCGCGCGGGCCGACGCCCGCCCCCTCCCGCGCGGGCCGACGCCCGCCTCCCGCGCGGGCGCCCGCGCGCGTCTCGACGCCCTCCGCCCACGCCCCTCTCGTCGTCCCGCGCCGGAAGGCTGGCGCGGGCGCAACAGGCGCGTGAAACCGTTTCACAAGGCGCCCTGACGGCGCCCGGAACGCTTCCCGATCGTCCGGCTTCCTGCTAACCGGGCGCGAAGCTCGGATATTGCTGCGTATTTGAGCGGTTTTTTTCAGATCGAGTCGTGGGGAACGGCGATGGCCAAGGTCAAGGTGCGTTACGCCAAGGGGTGGGACATCACCCTTCAGGAGTTCATGGAGGAGCTCGGCAACATCCTGCTGGGCGACGGGAGCCAGAACTCGTCCTCCAAGGTGACGATCCGCTACGACAACACCGTCACGGTTCTCACCGGCTCGGGCATCAACATCAACGGCCAGGGCGCCGGGACCGTCGACACCTGGAAGACCTCGGTCGACGGCAAGCTGGCGGTGACGATCTCGAACGCAGACTTCTCGGTCCGCTCGCTGGTCTCGGCGATCAAGGCCGAGGACTCCGGGTCCGACGTTTTCGCGTTCGAGAAGTACTTCCTGAAGAACTTCTCCTGGAACTACACGGGCAATGACGTCAACGACGTCGTGAAGCCCGGGCAGCGCAGCTCGGACAATTATCCGATCGACTTCGAGGGCAACGACGTCTTCGACCTGCGCGGCGGCAAGGACAAGGTCGCCGGCGGCCTGGGCAACGACAAGCTCAAGGGCGGCGACGGCAACGACCAGCTCTGGGGCGAGGAGGGCCGCGACAAGCTGTTCGGCCAGGCCGGCCGCGACAAGCTGTGGGGCGGGGACGACAACGACCTGCTCGACGGCGGCGCCTCGAACGACGCCCTGTGGGGCGGCGCGGGCGCCGACAAGTTCCGCTTCGTCAAGAGCTTCGGCGACGATGTGGTGAAGGACTTCGGCGCGGGCGACATGCTCGACCTGCGCAAGACCGGCGCGCCGGCCTCCTTCAACAAGCTGATGAAGGCGGCCGAGGACACCAAGGCCGGGCTGGAGTTCGACCTCAAGGGCGGCTCGATCCTGCTGGCGGGCGTCGACTCCTCGGACTTCAACGCCTCCGACGTCCTGCTCTGAGCGCGGCCCCGCCGCCGACCGGTCCCGCGCCCGCGGGGCCGGGTCTGGCGGCGGCCCGCCTGGCGCCGTAGCCTCGCGCCAATCGCCGACGCGGCGCAGGAGACCGGCCATGACCTTCCCCGACACGCCCCGCCGCGCGAGGCCGCGATCCTGAGACCTCGGCGTTCCGCCCGGACCGGCGCGGCCCCGCGCCCGCGCGCCTTCGCGCCCGGCGTGGCGGGCGGGCTGGTCTTTGCCGCGCTGTTCCCCTTCGCGCCGCTGGGCGGGCTTGCGGCCATGGTCTACGCGCCGGCGCAGCCGCCGCTGGCCGGCCTGACCGGCGTCGGGCGCTGGGACGTGCACCTGGCCTTCTCCGCCCTGGGCGCGGCGCTGTCGCTGTGGGTCGTGCTGGGGCCGGCGCTGGCGCTGGCGCTGGCCGCGGCCCGGCTGGCGGGGCTGCGCTCGTCGCTGCTGGGCGGCCTTGCGATCTGGATCGCGAGCTTTCCGGGCCTGTCGCTGATCGCCGGCGCCGCGGCCAACGGCGGGCTCGCCTGGCCGGGCATCGGGTCCGAGGTCGTGGGCTGGGCCCTGGTCCTCTTCGTGCCGGTGACGCTGGGCGCGATCTGGACCGCGACCTGCGTCGCCGTCTCCCGGCGCCTGCGGCTGCGCATCGTCCGGCGCGGGGTGGCCCCCGCCGCGGATGCGCCCTAGTCTCCCGCCGATCCGAGCGATCGCGGAGCGGACGGAGGGCGAATGGCGAACCTGGGACGGGACTGGTGGCCGGCGGAGGCGAAACGCCCCGTGCTGCGGCTGGCGGCGGGGCTGGCGATCGCGCCGCTCCTGATCGGGGCGATCACGGCGCCGCTGGCCTGGGTGGTCGCGGGCATGACCCTGCCCGATGCGGCCACCGTCAACCAGGCCGCGGCCAACGTGGCGCTGACCGCGCTGTCGGCCTTCGTGGTGTTCTCGCTGACCTTCGGGCTGCTGGCGGTGCTGGGGCTGTGGCTCGCCCGCCGGCGCACGGCGATCGCCTTCGCGCTGGCCGGGATCGTCGGGGGGATGCTGTTCGCGGGCGTCACCAGCCTCGTGTTCGGCGTGCCCCTCACCCTCGCCCAGCCGCTGATCCTGGGCGGCATGGGCGCGGCCAGCCTGCTGATCGTGCGCTGGATCGCGGGCGTGCGCGAACTGCCCGCGCCGCCCGCCTGAAGCCCCCCCGGCCCGGCGCAGGCGCGGCCCCACGGGGCCGCGCCGCGGGTCAGTAGCTGTATTCGCCGTAGACCTTCGAGAGGTCGCCGTTCCAGTCGCCGTGATAGCGGGCCAGCAGCTCGTCGGCCGGAGTCTGGCCGCTGTCGACCGTCTCGCGCAGGGCGTCGAGGAAGTGGGTCTCGTCGGGGATCAGCCCGCCGGCCCCGGCGCGCGCGCGGGCCTTCAGGCCGGCCTGCGCGATGTCCAGCGCCTCGCCCGCCAGATCGCGCATCGAGCGGCCGCGGATCTCGGCCTCCAGCCCGCGCCGGGCGGCGTCGCGGCGCAGGGCCTCGCGCTCCTCGGCGGTCCAGTCCTTGGCGAGGTCCCAGGCGGCGTCGAGCGCGCCCTGGTCGTACATCAGCCCCACCCACAGCGCCGGCAGCGCGCAGATCCGCCGCCACGGCCCGCCGTCGGCGCCGCGCATCTCGATGAACTTCTTGATGCGGGCCTCGGGGAAGGCGGTGGTCAGGTGGTCGGCCCAGTCCGACAGGGTGGGCGTCTCTCCGGGCAGCGCCGGCAGCTTGCCGTCGATGAAGTCGCGAAAGCTCTGCCCCAGCGCGTCGATATACTTGCCGTCGCGGTAGACGAAGTACATCGGCACGTCGAGCGCGTAGTCCGCCCAGCGCTCGAACCCCATCCCGTCCTCGAAGACGAAGGGCAGCATGCCGGTTCGCTGGTCGTCCAGATCCTGCCAGATGCGCGAGCGCCAGGACTTCTGGCCGTTGATCTTGCCCTCGAAGAAGGGCGAGTTCGCAAACAGCGCGGTGGCCACCGGCTGCAGCGCCAGGCCCACGCGCAGCTTCTGGACCATGTCGGCCTCGGAGCCGAAGTCGAGGTTCACCTGGATCGTGCAGGTCCGGTACATCATCTGCGTGCCCCAGGGGCCGATCGACTGCATGTAGCCGGTCATCAGCCGATAGCGCCCCTTGGGCATCATCGGCATCTCGTCGTGGCGCCACTCGGGCGCGGCGCCCAGGCCGATGAAGCCGGCGCCGATCTCGTCGGCGATCTCCTTCACCTCGGCGAGGTGGCGGTTCGACTCGTCGCAGGTCTGGTGCAGCGTCTCGAGCGGCGCGCCCGACAGCTCGAGCTGCCCGCCGGGTTCAAGGCTGACGTTGGCGCCGTCGCGGGTCAGGCCGATCAGGTGGCCCGATTCCTCGACCGGGTCCCAGCCGAAGCGGTCGCGCAGGCCCTCGAGCATGGCGCGGACCGAGGCGGGGGGCCCGTCCTTGGGCGTCTCGTAGGGCAGCGGCGCATGGCTGCCGCGCACATAGCCGAACTTCTCGTGCTCGGTCCCGATGCGCCAGTCTTCGGGGGGCTTGCAGCCCGACGCGAGATATTCGGCCAGCTGCTCGCGTCGTTCGATCGGGCCGCCGCCGCTCTGAGGTATCGACATGCCCGCTCCCGGCGCCGTCTTCGCCGCGCGAACCGGCGGCCACCGGCAGACTTAGAAGGCGTCGCCGGAGGGGGCAACCCCGTTCGGTCCGCTCAGATCAAGCCCCGCCCGTGGACCGAGCGCCGCCAGATCGGACGCACCCCCAGCCCGCTGTGCTCGAAGGCCTTGGAGGCGCGCATCACCGAGAAGCCCGGCAGCCCCGCCAGCGCCTCGGGGATCTGGTCCGCGCCGGTCGCGCCGAGCGCGATCACCACCGGCAATCCGTCCACCGGCCGCAGCCGCCAGGCGAGGCCGGCGTTGCGCTTGAGCAGCACCGCCTCGACGGTCCACAGTTCCTCAACGCGCACCACGCCGCCCCAGAACTGGTCGTGGCCCTCGGGGGCGAGATAGGCGATGCGGCCCTCGGCGACCTCGACCACGCCGGGGCCCTCGCCGTCGCCCTTCATGCGCCCCCGGCTCCAGGCGAGCGCCGCCCAGCCGGTGGCTGGCACGCCCAGCGCCGCGACGCCCCAGCCGAGCCAGCCGCCGTTCAGGCCGGCGTTGACCCCGACCGACAGCAGCGTCACGGCCACGGCGACCGCGATCAGCGTCTCGGCCCAGCGGGACAGCGCCGCCATGCCGCCGCCCGATCCCGATCCCGGTCCCGGCCAGGTCCCCCCCATGCCCCCGCTCATCCCATCGTCCCTTCGATGCCGCTCCAGTCGCCCAGAACGGTCTGCCACACGGTCAGCGCCGCGACGGCCGCCGTGTCTGCACGCAACACACGCGGCCCAAGCGAGACCGCCTTCACCTGCGGCGCGGCGCGCAGCCGGGCCGCTTCCGTCTCGTCGAAGCCCCCCTCGGGGCCGATCAGCACCGCCCAGGGATCGATCGGCGCCCCCGGCGGCGGCGCCAGCCCGGCCAGCGCCTTCGCCGCGGGAGGGGCGTTGCGCCGCTCGTCGCAGAACATCAGCCGCCGCGAGGGATCCCAGGCGTCCAGCACCCGGTCAAGGCGCTCGGGCGGCTGCAGCTCGGGGATGGTGAGAAAGCCGCACTGCTCGGCGGCCTCGATCATGTGCGCGCGCAGCCGGTCGGTGCGCAGGCGCTCGGCGTTGGTGCGCCGGGTGAACACCGGACGCAGGGCGGCGCAGCCCAGTTCGCAGGCCTTTTCGACGATGAAGTCGGTGCGCGCCTTCTTCACCGGGGCGAACAGCAGCAGCAGGTCGTGCGGGCGGGTCTGTTCGCGCGTGCGCTCGACGCAGGCCAGCGCCCCGCCCTTGCGGGTCGCCTCGGCCACCTCGGCGCGCCATTCGCCGTCGCGCCCGTTGAACAGCAGCAGCGAGTCGCCGGGCGCCAGCCGCATGACGTTGAACAGGTAGTGGGCCTGCTCCCGCGACGGCGAGACCACCGTGCCGGGCGACAGATCGTCCGGCACGCAAAGCCTGACCTTGGCCGCCTTATCTGGCATAAGCCCTCTCATGAACGCGCCCGACCAATCCTCCGCCCCATGGGATACCCCGCCCGCGCCCGACGGTCGAGTTTCCGATTCGACCGATCGCAACTGGGTGGACCGCTTCGCGCCGGAGCGGAGCCGACCGTTCCTGCGCCTCAGCCGGGCAGACCGGCCCGCGGGGACCTGGCTGCTGCTGATCCCCTGCTGGTGGGGCCTGGCGCTGGCCGTGGCCGCCGATCCCGCCGGCGGACGGCTGGAAGACCTCTGGATCGCAGGGGTTTGCGCGGTGGGGGCGTTCCTGATGCGCGGCGCCGGCTGCACCTGGAACGACATCACCGACCGCGACATCGACGGCGGCGTGGCGCGCACCCGCTCGCGCCCCCTGCCCTCGGGCCGCGTCACCGTGAAGCAGGCGCTGGCCTGGATGGTCGTGCAGGCGCTGATCGGGCTGCTGCTTCTGCTGACCCTGCACCCGGCCGCGATCCTGCTGGGCGTGATCTCGCTGGCGCCGGTGTGCGTCTACCCGTTCATGAAGCGCGTGACCTGGTGGCCGCAGGTGTTCCTGGGGCTGGCCTTCAACTGGGGGGCGCTGCTGGCCTGGACGGCGCACACGGGCGCCCTCGGCTGGCCGGCGGTGCTGCTGTATCTGGCGGGCATCGCCTGGACGCTGTTCTACGACACGATCTACGCCTGCTGCGACGCCGAGGACGACGCCCTGATCGGGGTCAAGTCCACCGCCCGCCTGTTCGCCGAGTCGACCGGCCGCTGGCTGCTCGGCTTCCTGGTGGCCGCCTCGCTGCTCTCGCTTGCCGCCGCGGTGCTGGCGACGGCCTGGTCGGGGGGGCTTGCGATGGGCCTTGCGATCGCCGGCGTCTGGGCCTTCGCCCTGCGCCTGCACTGGCAGCTTCGCCGCTTCGACCGCACCGACGGCGGCGTCTGCCTGCGGCTGTTCCGCGACAACCGCAACGCCGGCCTGCTGATGGCGCTCGGCTTCGCCGCCGCCGCCCTGGCCTGACCGGGCCCCGCGGAAACCTTTCGGAAAGCATTGAGAAACCGGGCGTAAATCCGTCCGCCCTAGGGTCCCCCCCGGAGCAAGCAAAGGGGACCGGGGCCATGGCAGCCGCCAACGCCTTCGACCAGCACATGGTCGAACTGATCAACCGATTCCGTCTCGATCCGGGCGGGGAATACGACCGCATCGTCGCCAACGCGGGGTCGAGCAGCGCATATGACGCCGACGTCACCGCCGCCCTGCGCTGGTTCGGCGTCGACCTCAAGACCCTGGCGCGGGAGCTTGACGACCTCTCCCCCGCCCAGCCGCTCGCCTGGAACGGCCGGCTGGCCGCGGCGGCGACCGGCCACAGCCAGGTGCTGCGCAAGGCCGACACCCAGTCCCACCAGGTCAACTCGCGGGGCGAGGCGCCGCTGGGCGAGCGGATCCGCGACGCGGGCTACGATCCCCTGCGCGCGGGCGAGAACGTGTTCTCCTACGCCGAATCCGGCCGCCACGCGCATGAGGCCTTCGTGGTCGACTGGGGCCTCGGCGCCGGCGGCATGCAGGAGGGGCGGGGCCACCGCGTGAACCTCGCCTACGCCAGCTTTTCCGAGGTGGGCGTCGGCACGGTGCGCCAGGACGACGCCTCCGCCTCCGCCGGGCCGTTCATCGTCACCCAGAACTTCGCCTCCCGCTCCGACGCGGGGCCGTTCCTGCTGGGCGTCGCCTATCGCGACCGCGACGGCGACGGGGCCTATTCGATGGGCGAGGGGATGAAGGGCCTGACCGTCGCCGCCGAGGGGCGGGGCCGCGACGCCTCGGCCAGGGCCGGCGGCTGGACGCTCGAGGTCGGCGAGGGCGTGGCCGACCTGACCCTCTCCGGCTCGGCGGTGAAGGGCCGCATCACGCTCTCGGTCGCGGTGGGGCGCGAGAACGCCAAGCTCGACCTCGTCGACCGCAAGATGCTGGCGACCAGCGCCGACCTCGACCTGAAGAAGGGCGGCGCCGGGGCGATCGCGCTGGGCGTCGGGGACGTCGACCTCTCGGGCAAGGGCGGCCGCGACCGGCTCGAGGGCAACGCCGGGCGCAACACGCTCGACGGCGAGGGCGGGAACGACCGCCTGTTCGGCGGCGCCGGGCGCGACCGGCTCGAGGGCGGGAACGGCGACGACCTGCTCAAGGGCGGGCGGGGGGCCGACACGTTCGTGTTCCGCGCCGACGACGGCCACGACCGGGTGCTCGACTGGGGCAAGGGCGACGCGATCGCGCTGGCCGGGGACCTGACGCTGTCGGACGCGTCGATCTCGTCCCGGAACGGCGACGCTGTGCTGCGCCTGCCCGGCACGGTGGTCGAGATCGAGGACGCCGCCGGCCGCATCGAGCTCGACGACCTGCTGCTGGCCTGAGGCCCGCCACGCCCGCCGCGCAAGGCCCCGGGTCCCGCTCGGGGCCTTCGCCGTTGCGCGCCTCGTCCGACGCGCCCGTCCGCGGGTCTCCCGGCCCCGCCGGAACGGACACGGCCGCCCGGTCTTGCCGGGCGGCCGCGTCTCGTCATCGCGATGTCCGTGTCAGGCGACCAGAAGCTCGTCGAGCTGCGGCACCGGGGCCAGCGGATCGGCGGCGTCGAAGAGGGTGTCGTAGCCCATGTCCTCGAGCGCCGCGACGCTGGTCGCCGAGATGTAGTTGTCGGCGTTGACGTAGCCGGTCATGATCTCCTTGCGGAAGGTCATCTCGTCCCAGTGCGCGCCCGCGGTGCCCGCGCCGCCGTCCATCTCGATCGGCACGCCGGCGCCGGCGTCGGGGTCGACGCTGGCCGGACCCGCGAACTCCGCCTGCCAGGCGAGGGTGGCGTTGGCGCCGGTGAAGCGCAGCTCGCCGTTCACGGTCGAGACCAGGCCCATGTCGTCCCACTGCGGGCCGAAGCCCATCACGTGCAGCATCTCGTGGAAGGCCACGTCGTCGAGCGTGCCGGCGCTGAGCAGCCGGTCGATGTCGCCGAGGTCGAACTGGACCCAGCCGCTCCACGGGATGTCGTCGGCGGCGCGCGCGCCGCTCACCGCCGCGCGGGCGACCGTGCCGTAGGCGCCGTCGATCGCGTAGGTCGAGACCGAGATCCGCAGGTCGTCCACCGCGCCGTAGTCGGCCACGTCGCCGGTCACCAGCGTCGAGATCATCTCGGCGGCCTGCACCAGCGCGCTCTGCTGCGCGACGGTCCAGGCGCCGTTGAAGGCCAGCTCGACGTTGTAGGCGCTGGCGACGCCCAGATCGCCCTTGCCCGAGACATAACTGGAATAGAGCCCCGAGGCGTCGGCGGTGTTGTAGGGGCCGTCGGCGCCGCCCGTGTCGCCGCCGGTGCCGCCCGTGTCGCCGCCGGTGTCGCCGCCCGTATCCCCTCCGGTGTCGCCGCCCGTGTCGCCGCCGGAGTCGCCTCCGTTGTCGCCCTTCTTGCCCTTGCCGCCGCCCTTGCCGGGGCCAGAGCCGCCCTCGGAGGTTCCCCCGTCCGGGGTCCCGCCATCGGTCGAGCCGCCGCCCGTTCCGCCCTTCTTGCCGCCCCTGGCCAGCGCGCCGCCCTCGTCGCCCTGCGTGTCGAGGCCAAGGTCGTCGGTGTCGAAGTCGACCCCGAGCCGATCCAGCATCTTCTCGAATTTCTTGAGGAGTTTCTCGTGCTTGCCTGACTCGGCCAGGCGGTCGAGCTTGCGCTCCTGCCGGTCGCTCAGCGCGTCGAGCACGTCTTCGGGCAGCCTGTCGGTCCAGGCGTCGGTCACGCGGTTACGCATCGGGGTCTCCGTCACGGGAAGGGGCACGCGATTCACATGGCGGAATAGACCGTGCACATTCGATGACGTCAATGTGAACCATGGTTTCATTCTGGTAAACAGAATAAACCTTGGGCCGTCGCCGTCGCCGCCCTGCGGCGCCCGCCGTCCCCCCGTGACCGCCCTTGTGCGGGCGGCGGACTCAGCGCCCGACCGCCCTCAGCCGCGCCTCGCGCAGGCGGGCGAAATCCTCGCCGGCGTGGTAGCTCGACCGGGTCAGGGGGGTGGCCGAGACCATCAGGAAGCCCTTGCCCCAGGCCGCCCGCTCATAGGCCGCGAATTCCGAGGGCTCGATGAAGGCCGCGACCGCGTGGTGCTTGCGGGTGGGCTGGAGATACTGGCCCACGGTCAGGAAATCCACGTCGGCCGAGCGCATGTCGTCCATCACCTGGTGCACCGCCGCCCGCTCCTCGCCCAGCCCCACCATGATCCCGGACTTGGTGAAGATCGTCGAGTCCAGCTCCTTCACCCGCTGCAGCAGGCGCAGGGAGTGGAAGTAGCGCGCGCCGGGCCGCACCTGGGGGTAGAGGCCGGGGACCGTCTCGAGGTTGTGGTTGAAGACGTCGGGACGCGCCTCGACCACCTGCTCCAGCGCCTCGGGGCCGCATTTCAGGAAGTCGGGGGTCAGGATCTCGATGGTCGTCTCGGGCGCCTTGCGGCGCAGGGCGCGGATGGTGCGGGCGAAATGCTCGGCGCCGCCGTCCGCGAGGTCGTCGCGGTCCACGGAGGTGATCACCACGTGGTTCAGGCCCAGCTTCGCCACGGCGTCGGCGACGCGGGCGGGCTCGAAGGCGTCCAGCGCCTCGGGGCGGCCGGTGGCGACGTTGCAGAACGTGCAGCCGCGGGTGCAGATCTCGCCCATGATCATCATGGTGGCGTGGCCCTGGGACCAGCACTCGCCGACGTTGGGGCAGCCGGCCTCCTCGCAGACGGTGGCGAGGCGGTGCTCCTTCACGATGCGCCGCGTCTCCTCGTAGCCCTGGCCGCCGGGGGCCTTCACCCGGATCCACGAGGGCTTGCGCAGGACCGGCGCATCCTCGCGGCCCTGCTTCTCGGGGTGACGCTGGGCGCGGTCCTTCAGATCGCGCGGGCGAACCGGGCGCAAGGCCTGAGGCGCAGGGACGTCGGGGGGAGTGATCTCGGCAGGCATGGCGGCCCTCCTATCTCAACGTCACCTAATATGCTTCGCCCCGGCATGCAAAGCCGAACCGGCCGGCGGCAGGCGAAGCCTCAGGAGGTCAGGAACGCCGGCTCCGCCCCGGTCTCCAGCCGCACGGCCGAGAGCACGTGCGAGTAGTAGGCCCCGGTGTCCACCGCGATGCGTCCGCCGGCGTGGCCGGCCTCGTCGACCACATAGTGACCGTAGACCACCCACAGCCCGTCCTTGCGCGGGATCGAGAAGAAGCGCGAGACGCCCCAGGTCATCGTCCGCTCGGACTGCAGCTCGGGCGGCGCTTCGGGGTCGGCGCCGGCATGGGCGAACAGCACCGTTCCGAAGCGCGCCCAGGCCGGCAGCTCGCGCACCATCTCGAGGTCGGGGCCGGCGACCGCGGCGAAGCGGGCGGCGACCTCGACCAGCGCCTCGCCGTCGGCGGTGGGCGAGACGCCGCCCACCTCGTAACTCATCAGCGTCTGCAGGCCGCCGTTGCGCAGCCAGCGGCCGCCGGCCTCGGCCGGTGCGTCCGCAAAGGCGAGCATCATCTCCTCGTGGTTGCCGCGCAGCGCCACGATCTCGGCCGGGCCGCCCTGCCAGCCGCCGCCGCGCACCAGTCCGCGCAGACGCGCCAGCACCTGGGCCGACTGCTCGCCCCGGTCGACATAGTCGCCCATGGTCACCAGCCGCCAGGCCTCATAGCCGCGGGCGTGGGCGTCCTCGTTGATCCGGCCCAGCAGGCGTTCCAGCAGGTCGGCGCGGCCATGCACGTCGCCGATCGCATAGGTCGGCATGTCGATCTCGAGCGGCGCGTCGAAGCCCTGCCCGCCCCTGGCCTTCACGCCCTTCTTGCCGCCTGCGGGCGCGGCGTCGCCGCCGCCCATCAGGCGCTTGAGGAATCCGATCATCCGTCCCCCCGGTTCGTCGCCGCGCGGCGGAGGCGCCGCGCGGCGGCTTCGCTCACTCCGCCGCGATCTTCGCGGCGTTCAGCCACGACCAGACCCGCTGCGGGGTCAGCGGCATGTCCACATGCGTCACCCCCGCGGCCGAGACCGCGTCGAGCGCCGCGTTCGTCACCGCGGCCAGCGCGCCGACGGTGCCGGCCTCGCCGCAGCCCTTCATGCCGATCGCGTTGGCGGTCGAGGGCGTGCCCTCGTGGAAGAACGGCATGTCGGGCACCTCATAGGCGCGCGGCAGGGAATAATCCATGAAGGTCGCGGTCAGCAACTGCCCGCTCTCGTCGTAGACCACCTGCTCGTTGATCGCCTGGCCGACGCCCTGCACCACGCCGCCGTGCACTTGGCCGATGGCCAGCACCGGGTTCATCAGCAGGCCGAAGTCGTCGACCACGGTGTATTTCACCACCGACGTGTGGCCGGTGTCGGGGTCGATCTCGACCTCGCAGATGTGGCAGCCGTTGGGGAAGGAGCGGCCGGGCACGGTGTTCTCGGTCTCGTGCACCAGCATCTCGAGGTTGCCGAGGCTGCGGGCCTTGGTCCCCAGCGATTCCAGCGTCACCTCGCGGTCGGTGCCCGCCACGCGGAAGGCGCCTTCCTCGAAGACGAGATCCCCGCCGGAGACCTCGAGCTCCTCCTCCGCCATCGGCCGGAACTTCTCGACCATATCGTCGGTGGCGGCGTTGATCGCGTTGCCCTGCATGGTCACCGAGCGCGAGCCGCCGGTGCCGCCGCCGGTCTTGATCAGGTCGCTGTCGCCCTGGATCACCCGGATCTTCTCGTAGGGCAGGCCCGAGCGCTCATGCAGGATCTGGGCGTAGACCGTCTCGTGCCCCTGCCCGTTGGACTGGGTGCCGACGTAGAGGTTGTAGCCCCCGTCCTCGGCAAACTCGATCTTGGCGGTCTCGTTCTGGGCGCCGAGGATCGACTCGATGTAGGTGGCGAGCCCCCGGCCGCGGAGCATCCCCTTCTTCGCGCTCTCGGCGCGGCGCGCCTCGAACCCGTCCCAGTCGGCCTCCTTCAGGCAGCGGGTCAGCACCCGGTCGAAGTCGCCCACGTCGTAGGTCTGGCCGACGAGCGTCTTGTAGGGGAACTTGTCCTTGGGGATGAAGCTCTTGCGGCGGACCTCGGCCGGCGACATGCCGAACTGGCGGGCGGCGGCGTCCATCAGCCGCTCGATCTGGTAGATGGCTTCGGGCCGGCCGGCGCCGCGGTAGGAATCCACCGGGCAGGTGTTGGTGTAGACGCCCTTCACCTCAAAGAGGCCGATCTGCACGTCATAGACGCCCGGCAGCACGTTCTTGGCGACCTCGGAGGGGATGTACTGCCCGAAGGGCGAGTTGTAGGCGCCCAGCCCCGCGATCACGCTGAAATGGATCGCCTGCAGCTTGTGGTCCGCGTCGAAGGCGCCGCGCGCGATCGTGACATGGTCGCGCCCCATCGCATCGGTCATCGCGCCTTCCGAGCGGTCGGCCATCCAGCGCGCCGGCCGGTTCAGCTCCTTGGCCGCGAGCGCCACGACGAAGTGTTCGGGGTAGTTGAACGCCTTCATCCCGAAGCCGCCGCCGACGTCGGGGTTGGTGATGCGCACCTGCTCGGGCGCGAGGCCGATCTTCTTCGACAGCTCCCGCTTGAGGCCCCACACGCCCTGGCCGTTGGTCGAGACGTGCAGCTTCTGGCCGTCCCACTCCGCCCAGGCGCCGCGGGTCTCCATCGGGGTGGCGATGACGCGGTTGTTGATCAGCGGCAGTTCGACGACATGGGCGGCCTCGGCAAAGGCCTGCTCCGTGGCCGCCTCGTCGCCGAAGGCCCAGTCGAAGGCCACGTTCTTCGGAGCCACGTCGGGGTGAACCTCGGGCTGCTCCTGCGCCAGGGCGGTGTCGAAGGCGACCGGCAGCTCCTCGAAGTCGACCTCGATCAGCTCGGCCGCGTCGCGGGCCTGCATCGCGGTCTCGGCGACCACCGCGGCGATCGCCTCGCCGACATGGGTCACCTTCTCCGCCGCCAGGATCGGCCGGGTCGGAGCGGCGCCCGAGCTGCCGTCGCGGTTCTGCACCACGCCCGCGTCCATCGCATTGCGCAGCTTGCCCTCGAGGTCGGCGGCCGTGAACACCGCCAGCACCCCCTCGGTCTCGCGCGCGGCCGAGGCGTCGACCTTCGTCAGCCGCGCGTGGGCCACGGGCGAGCGCAGGAACTGCACCCAGACCGCGCCCTCGGGCGCGGTGTCGTCGACGTACCGGCCGCCGCCGGTCAGCAGGCGCAGGTCCTCCTTGCGGGTTACAGGCTGGGCGACGCCGAACTTCACCATGTCGATCATCCCTTGCTTCTGGGCCCCGGGCGCCGCGGAGACGGGGAGCGTCCCCGAGGGGGGCGTCCGCGGCGCGGGGCGAATTCCTTCGGGCCCGACCCTAGCCGCGCGGGCGCCGATGTCCATATAAAGGCGGGCCGGATTTCTCCGGCGCGTGGGAGGCAAGCCGCCGTCGCCTCCCCTCGTCGCCCTTCCCGCAGCGCCGTCGAGCCTCCCGTCCGCGACCTGGTCGCGCCCCGGATCGACGGCGCCGCCCGAGGGGTCAATCCGGGCGCGCCCGCGACGGGGCGCCCCTCCGCCGGCGATGGTATTGTGTCGGCCCCCGGGAGGAACGAATCAAAATGACCACCACCGACGACCGAATCGCCGAGACATTGCTCGAGCTCGCGCGCGCCGACGACGCCGGCGGCAGCTTCTGCCCCTCGGACGCGGCCCGTCGTCTGTCTCCCGACGACTGGCGTCCTCTCCTCGACCGGGTCCGCATGGTGGCCAGCCGCCTGCAGCGCGACGGCCTGATCTCCGTCACCCAGTCGGGCAAGGCCGTCGACGCCCTCTCTGCAAAGGGTCCGATCCGCCTCTCCCGCCCCCTGCACTAGACGCGCCCGCGACGCCCGCCCCGGGCGCCCCCGACGGCGCCTGTTCTCGGGTGGGCCGGGAGCCCGCCGGAGGCGCCGGGGCCAGCCGGTCCCCCGCCCCAGCGACCGCGATGCAGCCAGGCCCGCCCGCAGGGCGCCCGCAGACCGCCCCCCTTTCACGCGAACGCGCCGCGCATCCGGCGATGCGCGGCGCGTTCCGTTTTCGCCCGTCGGGCGCCGCTCAGCCCAGCTTGGCCAGCAGCGCGTCGATCGAGGCCTTGGCGTCGCCGTAGAACATCCGCGTGTTGTCCTTGAAGAACAGCGGGTTCTCGATCCCCGAGTAGCCGGTGCCCGCGCCGCGCTTGGACACGAACACGTTCTTGGCCTTCCACACCTCCAGCACCGGCATGCCGGCGATGGGAGAGTTCGGGTCGTCCTGCGCCGCGGGGTTCACGATGTCGTTCGCGCCGATGATGATCACCACGTCGGTCTCGGGGAAGTCCTCGTTGATCTCGTCCATCTCCAGGACGATGTCGTAGGGGACCTTGGCCTCGGCCAGCAGCACGTTCATGTGCCCCGGCAGACGCCCCGCGACCGGGTGGATGGCGAAGCGGAAGTCCTTGCCCGCCGCGCGCATCTTGCGGGTCAGCTCGCTCACCGACTGCTGCGCCTGGGCCACGGCCATGCCGTAGCCGGGCACCACGATGATCGAGTCCGCCTCCTCCAGCGCCGAGGCGACGCCGTCGGCGTCGATCGAGATCATCTCGCCCTCGACCTCCATCGCCGGCCCCGAGGCGCCGCCGAAGCCGCCCAGGATCACCGAGACGAAGTGCCGGTTCATCGCCTTGCACATGATGTAGCTGAGGATCGCGCCGGAACTGCCCACCAGCGCGCCGACCACGATCAGCAGATCGTTGCCGAGGCTGAAGCCGATCGCCGCCGCCGCCCACCCCGAATAGGAGTTGAGCATCGACACCACCACCGGCATGTCGGCGCCGCCGATGCCCATGATCAGGTGGTAGCCGATGAACAGCGCGCAGAGCGTCATGATCAGCAGCGGCAGCAGCCCGCCGGAGTTGAAGTACCAGATCAGCGACAGCACCGAGATCGCGGCCGCCGAGGCGTTCAGCACATGCCCGCCCGGCAGCTTCTTGGCCGCCGAGGTCACCTTGCCCGCCAACTTGCCATACGCCACGACCGAGCCGGTGAAGGTGATCGCGCCGATGAACACGCCCAGGAACAGCTCGACCCGCAGGATCGAGATCTCCACCGAAGTCTTGTGCGCCAGCAGCGCCGCAAAGCCCTTCAGCCCCTCATGGGCGGCGGGGTCCATCGCCAGGACCCGGCCCAGCTCGACATGGGCGTTGTAGCCCACGAAGACCGCGGCCAGACCCACCAGCGAGTGCATGGCCGCGACCAGCTGGGGCATCTCGGTCATCTGCACGCGCTTGGCGACGATGAAGCCGATGACGCCGCCGCCCGCGATCAGCGCGACCGACATCAGCCACAGGCCCGAGCCCGGGCCCACCAGCGTCGCCGCCACCGCCAGGCCCATGCCCGCGATGCCGTACCAGACCGCGCGCTTGGCCTTCTCCTGGTTCGACAGGCCGCCCAGCGACAGGATGAAGAGAACCGCCGCGACCACATAGGCCGCGGTCGAGAATCCGTAGTCCATGTTCTCGCCTCCCTTACGATTTCTGGAACATGGCGAGCATGCGCCGGGTGACGAGGAAGCCGCCGAAGATGTTGATGCCGGCCATGAACACCGACAGCGCCGCCAGCACGATCACGATCCACGAGCCCGAGCCGATCTGCATCAGCGCGCCCAGGATGATGATCGAGGAGATCGCGTTGGTCACCGCCATCAGCGGCGTGTGCAGCGAATGCGCCACGCCCCAGATCACCTGGAAGCCCACGAAGACCGACAGCACGAAGACGATGAAGTGCTGCATGAAGCTCGCAGGCGCGACCAGCCCCACGCCCAGCAGCAGCGCCGCGCCCACCGCCAGCAGCGTGACCTGGCTGCGGGTCTGCTTCTTGAAGGCGGCCACCTCGGCGGCGCGCTTCTCCTCGGGGGTCGGCTCCTTGACCTTCTCCTTGGGCTTCTGGGCCGCGATGGCCTTCACCTTGGGAGGCGGCGGGGGATAGGTGATCTCGCCCTCGTGGCACACGGTCGAGCCGCGGATCACGTCGTCGTCCATGTTGACGTTGGTCTGACCGTCCTTCTCGGGCGTCAGGTCCGCCATCATGTGGGCGATGTTGGTACCGTAGAGGTTCGAGGCCTGGGTCGCCATCCGGCTCGGGAAATCCGTGTAGCCGATGATGGTGACGCCGTTCTCGGTGACGATCTTGTCGTCGGGCACGGTCAGGTCGCAGTTGCCGCCGCGCTCGGCGGCGAGGTCGACGATGACCGAGCCATTCTTCATCGCGTGGACCATGTCCTCGGTCCACAGCTTCGGCGCAGGCCGGCCGGGGATGAGGGCGGTGGTGATGACGATGTCGACCTCGGGCGCCTGGGCGCGGAACAGCTCGAGCTGCTTCTCGCGGAACTCAGGGCTCGAGGGGGCCGCGTAGCCGCCGGTTCCCGCGCCGTCCTGGCTGTCCTCGAAGTCGAGGAACAGGAACTCGGCGCCCATCGACTCGATCTGCTCGGCCACCTCGGGGCGCACGTCGAAGGCGCGCACCACGGCGCCCATGGCCTGGGCCGCGCCGATGGCCGCGAGACCCGCGACGCCCGCGCCCACCACCAGGATCTTGGCCGGGGGCACCTTGCCCGCCGCGGTGATCTGGCCGGTGAAGAAGCGGCCGAAGTTGTTGGCGGCCTCGACCACCGCGCGATAGCCGCCGATGTTGGCCATCGACGACAGCGCGTCCATCTTCTGGGCCCGGCTGATGCGCGGGACCATGTCCATCGCCAGCACGGTCAGCCGCTTGGCGTTCAGCGCCGCCAGAAGCTCCTCGTTCTGGGCGGGCCAGACGAAGCAGATCAGGGTCTTGCCCTCGGGCGCCGCGGCGACCTCTTCGTCGGACGGGCCGCGCACCTTGACGATGACGTCGGCCTGGCTCCACAGGTCGGCGGCGGTCTCGACGACCGTGACCCCGGCCTCGGCATACGCCGCGTCGGTGAAGCTCGCGGCTTCGCCCGCGCCGCTCTGCACCAGGCACTCGTAGCCCAGCTTCTGCAGGCGCTTTGCGCTCTCGGGCGTGAGGGCGACCCGCTTTTCGCCCTCGAAGATCTCAGCTGGGGCGCCGATCCTCATGCGTCCCTCCTCCATGTTCTCCTCCGGACGCGACGGCGCCCGGAAGGGGAACAGACCTTCCGGGCGCCGCTTTGTCCACCGTCGGTTTGGCCGAGTCTCGCGTAACAGGCAAGACGTCGGAAGCCCCGATTGCGCAAGATTATTGCGCGGCCGTTCGCCGCGGCGCTTCGCGGCCGGCGGCTTCGGCCCCGCGCGGCGCCCGGGCGCCCGCCCGAACGCACCCGAACGCATCGGATTCGCCGCATTCCACGCCGCCTCGCGAATGCGAAGGAGTCGACGCGGCGCCGTGCAGACTGTATCATGGCGAGAATTGGGCGCTAAGTTCGCATTCCTTACCGAACGCCCGCCCCGTCATCGACCTGTCGCGAACCGCGGGCATCGTGTTCACGCCCGCGCACCGATCCGACCGGACCCGCACATCGAGCGGCCGCCAGCATCGTCCGTCCTGTTCCCCACGCAGGACGCGACCGGCGCCAGCCCCTGCGGCGTCCGCCCAGCCGAAGGACTTCCCCGCCATGACCCTCAAGGCCGTGATCTTCGACGTCGACGGAACCCTCGCCGAGACCGAGGAACTGCACCGCGCCGCCTTCAACGCCGCCTTCGCCGAGGCCGGGCTCGACTGGTCCTGGGACCGCGAGCGCTACTTCGACCTGCTGGCGGTCGAGGGCGGACTCGCGCGCATGCGCCATTACGCCGAGACCCAGCGCCCCCGCGACCTCGTGACGATGGAGCATGCCGGAGACTTCGAGCGGATCCATGACCGCAAGTCCGCCCTGTTCCTCTCGATGATGGAGGAGGGGGCCGCCCTGCGCCCCGGCGTCGCCCGCCTGCTGGAGGATCTGCGCTCCTCGGGCATCAAGCTCGCGGCCTGCACCACCGCCTCGCGCGAGACGTTCGAGGCGCTGATTCTCAACGCCTTCGGCTTCGAGGCGCTGGACTGGTTCGCCGCCGTGGTCACCCGCGAGGACGTCGAGACCTCGAAGCCCGATCCCGCTCCCTACCGCCTGACCCTGCAGCGCCTGGGCGTCCCGCCCGAGGCCGCGGTGGCCATCGAGGACAGCGCCCGCGGCGTCGCCTCGGCCCGCGGCGCCGGGCTCGAGGTGCTGGCGGCGCCCGGCCTCTACACCCGGAGCGAGGATTTCTCGGGCGCCCTGCTGGTGCTGAGCGATCTCGGCGAGCCGCACACCCCCTTCGAGGTCCTCTCGGGCGAGGCCGGCCCCTTCTTCCACGTCACCGCCGACGCCCTGCAGGTCTGGCACGCCTGCCAGTGCAACGGCGAGGGCGCGGTGGCCTGAGGCCCAGCCCGCTCCCCGCGCCGCCCTGGCAATCTTGTTGCGTCGGGGCGGGGCGACCCTTGCCGGATCGACCCCTTCCGCACTCTGCCTGCGAACCTGCCGCGTCACCCTGCGGAACGGGACCCCGATTATTGCGCGCCCGGCGACATGGCGGTTGATTTCGTCTCGGAAACGTCATTTACGCCGCACCAACCGCCGCCTAGGCTGCGGTCCGGTCCCTTGCGCATTCGGGCACCACAGGGAGGAACAGACATGCGCTTTCTCAAGATCGCCGCCACCGCCGCGGCGGCGCTGATGATGACGACCGCCGCTCACGCCGCTTGCGACGCGGGCGAGATGGTCATCAAGTTCAGCCACGTCACCAACACCGACAAGCACCCCAAAGGCATCGCCGCCTCGCTCCTGCAGGAGCGGGTGAACGCGGAGATGGACGGCAAGGCCTGCATGGAGGTCTACGGCAACTCGTCGCTCTACAACGACGACCAGGTGCTCGAGGCGATGCTGAACGGCGACGTCCAGCTCGCCGCGCCGTCGCTGTCGAAGTTCGAGACCTTCACCAAGAAGTTCCGGATCTTCGATCTGCCGTTCATGTTCAAGAACATCGACGCGGTCGACGCCTTCCAGGCCTCTGAGACCGGCCAGGGCCTGCTGGATTCCATGCAGCGCCGCGGCCTGCAGGGCCTGTCCTACTGGCACAACGGCATGAAGCAGATCTCGGCCAACAAGCCGCTGCTGCTGCCCTCGGACGCCAAGGGCCTGAAGTTCCGCGTGCAGCCCTCCGAGGTGCTCAAGGCGCAGTTCGCAGCGCTCGACGCCAACCCGCAGGCGATGGCCTTCTCCGAGGTCTACGGCGCCCTGCAGACCGGCGTCGTCGACGGGCAGGAGAACACCTGGTCCAACGTCTACGGCCAGAAGTTCTTCGAGGTGCAGGACGGCACCACCGAGACCAACCACGGCGTCATCGACTATCTGGTGGTGACCTCGGTCGACTGGCTCGAGGGGCTCGACGCCGACGTGCGCGACCAGTTCCTGACCATCCTCGACGAGGTGACGGCCGAGCGGAACGGCGACAGCTTCCAGGTCAACGAGGAAGCCAAGCAGTCGATCGTCGACGCCGGCGGCGAGGTTCGCCAGCTGTCCGAAGAGCAGCGCCAGGCCTGGGTCGACGCGATGAAGCCCGTCTGGGCCGAGTTCGAGGCCGACGTGGGGGCCGAGAACATCGAGGCCGCTCAGAAGATCAACGCCAGCATGTAAGAGGCCGGACGCCCCCGCCCGCTCGCCGGGCCGGGGGCGAACCGCCCGCATCGCAAGCCCGCCCCGACCGGTCCGCCCGGCCGGGACGGCGCCGACCGGCGCCGCGGCCCCCTGGGAGGAGGAGGCCCCGGCGCGCACCGGTTCCCGCGGCCGGACGCGCGCCCTGCCGGCGCCGCGCGCCGCCGCGACCAAGGGGGGGAGGCCCCATGCAACACAAGGCCCGCACGCCTGCCGGCCGCGCGATCAATGCTGTCGAAGAGACGCTGATCGCCGCGATCCTGGGCGCCATGACGCTGATCACCTTCGCCAATGTCGTCGCGCGATACGTGTTCAATTCCAACATTCTGTGGGCGCTCGAGACGACCTCGTTCCTGTTCGCCTGGCTGGTCCTGCTGGGGGCCAGCTACTGCGTGAAGGTCACCGCCCATCTCGGGGTCGACGCGGTGATCAACATCGTCTCGCCCCCCGTGCGCCGGGCGATGTCGCTGATCGCCGCCGCCATCTGCCTGGTCTTCGCGCTGCTGCTGCTGAAGGGCGCCTGGGACTTCTGGGCCCCCTACGGCGAGATGAACGCCACCACCGGGCGCTGGTTCCCCACCGGCTTCGCCGACTCCCGCGGGCAGGGCTGGTACGAGCTCAACGACGTGCCCATGCCCGCCTTCCTCAACCCGCTGTTCGCGCAGTGGTTCAACGAGGGCGAGGCCTACGAGAAGCTGCCCCGCCTGGTCCCCTACGTGATCCTGCCGGTCTCGATGCTGCTGCTGGTGCTGCGCTTCGCCCAGGCCGGCTGGGAGCTGATCGTGGGCGACCGCGCCAGCCTGATCGCCTCCCACGAGGTCGAGGAGGCGGTCGAGGACGCCCGCGCCCACCACGCCATCCCCGAGCCGGGGGACCCCGTCGCCCCCCGCCACCCCGACCCGAAGGAGCGCTGAGAGCATGGAAGTCGCGATCCTCTTCGCGGTCGTCATCGGCCTCCTGCTGATCGGCGTGCCGATCGCGGTGGCGCTGGGCATCTCCTCGACGCTGTTCCTGCTGACGCTGTCGGACAGCTCGCTCGCCTCGATCGCCCAGACCCTCTACAACGGCATGGCCGGCCACTACACGCTGCTGGCGATCCCGTTCTTCGTGCTCGCCTCGACCTTCATGTCGACGGGCGGGGTGGCGTCCCGGATCATCCGCTTCTCGATCGCCTGCGTGGGCCAGTTCCGCGGGGGGCTGGCCATCGCCGGCGTCTTCGCCTGCATGCTGTTCGCCGCGCTCTCGGGCTCCTCGCCCGCCACGGTGGTCGCCATCGGCGGCATCGTCATCGCCGGCATGCAGCAGGTCGGCTACACGAAAAGCTTCGCGGCCGGCGTGATCTGCAACGCCGGCACGCTGGGGATCCTGATCCCCCCCTCGATCGTCATGGTGGTCTACGCGGCCGCCACCGACGTCTCGGTCGGGCGCATGTTCCTCGCGGGCGTGATCCCGGGTCTGGTGGCGGGCCTGATGCTGATGGTCGGCATCTACGTCGCGGCCCGCGTGCAGAACCTGCCCAAGGGCGAGTGGCTGGGCTGGGGCGAGGTCTTCGCCTCGGCCCGCGACGCCGGCTGGGGCCTGTTCCTGATCGTGATCATCCTGGGCGGCATCTACGGCGGCATCTTCACCCCGACCGAGGCCGCGGCCGTCGCCGCGATCTACGCCTTCCTGATCGCCAACTTCATCTACCGCGACATGGGCCCGCTGAAGGGGGTGGGCGAGGGGGCCTCGCCGATCTCGTTCCTGCGCAAGCCCTGGACGCTGGTGACGGCCTGGGTCCACCCCGACACCCGCGACGCGCTGTTCGAGGGCGGCAAGCTGACGGTGACCCTGCTGTTCATCATCGCCAACGCGCTGATCCTCAAGCACGTCCTGACCGACGAGCAGATCCCCCAGTCGATCGCCAACTCGATGCTGGACGCGGGCTTCGGGCCGATCATGTTCCTGGTGATCGTGAACCTGATCCTGCTGATCGGCGGTCAGTTCATGGAGCCCTCGGGCCTGATCATCATCGTCGCCCCGCTGGTCTTCCCCATCGCCATCAGCCTCGGGATCGACCCGATCCACCTCGGCATCATCATGGTGGTGAACATGGAGATCGGCATGATCACGCCCCCCGTCGGCCTGAACCTGTTCGTGACCTCTGGCGTCGCGGGCATGCCGATGTGGGACGTGGTGAAGGCGGCCCTGCCGTGGCTGGGCATCCTCTTCATCTTCCTGATCATGGTCACCTACATCCCCGGCCTCAGCACCTTCCTGCCCACCTACTTCATGGGCCCGGAGCTGATCACCCGCTGACCCTGCCGGCCCGGCGCCCCTCGCGCCGGGCCGCGGCTCCGAGGCAGGGGGAAACGTCGCTCGTCCGCTCCGCCTCCGCATGCTAGCCTGCGTGCGAGATCAACTGACGGAGCGAGCCGCCGCCATGACCTTCCACCGACGCGCCACCCTGTCCGCAGTCCTCCTCGGGGCGCTCGCCGTCTCCGCCTGCGCCCTGCCCGAGCCGAGCTACAAGAAGCCCAACGTCGCCCATGACGAGATGAAGCTGGATTACGCCGGCTGCCAGTACCAGGCCGAGCTCGCCACCGCCAACGCCGGCGCGACGCTGCCGCCGCGCCACCAGAAGAACTCGGACATGATCTCGGACGCGGTGTCCTCGGGCGTGGCCCGGGGCATGGAGCAGGCCGACCTGATCGACACCTGCATGCGGATGCACGGCTACAAGGGCGGCTGAGCCGCGAAGCCCTGTCCCTATGACCGACCCGCTCCCCGCGCCCGAGCAGCTGTTCAACCACGTGCGCGTGGTGGTGGGCATGGTCACCAGCCTCGGCCTGGCGCGCATCCTCGCCGGATTCGCCCGCTTCGTGCAGCACCCCGACCGGGAGCGCGCCAGCTTCGAGCATCTGGCCTGGGCCACCTGGCTGGTGCTGGCCCTGCTGCATTTCTGGTGGTTCGAGCTGGCCTGGGCCTCGGCGACCGTCTGGTCGTTCGAGCGCTACGTGTTCCTGGTCGCCTACGGGGCGCTGCACTTCTTCATGGCTGCGCTGCTGTTCCCTGACGACCTGCGCGACTACGGCTCCCACCGCGCCTACCTGATCGCCCGCCGCGGGCTGGTCTTCGGGTTCCTGATCGCGCTGGCCTGCGTCGACCTGTCCGACAGCTGGCTCAAGGGCCCGGCGCACATGCGGCAGCTGGGCGCGGTCTACCTGGTCAAGCAGGGCGGGCTGATCGTGCTGGCCGCCATCGCCATCCGCAGCCGCTCCCCCCGCTTCCACGCCGTCTTCGCCGCGCTCGCGGTGCTCGGCGAGGCCGGCTGGATCGCCTGGCGCCACCTCACCCTCTGAGGCCCGCCGCTCCCCCCCGGGCCCGGCGGCGCAGCCGCCCGCGCGCAGCGCGCCGGCCAAGCGAGCCCCGCCTCGCGAGGCCCCTCCCAGGCGCCTCCGCCCGCCGTGCGCCGCGGGCCGGACGCCCGCAAGGGGCGCGCCGCCCGACGCGGCGCTTCCTCAGACCTCGCCGACCAGGATCTCGCGCTTGCCGACCTTGTTGGCGGGCGTCACCACGCCCTGCTCCTCCATCTGCTCCACCAGCCTCGCGGCGCGCTGGTAGCCGATGGCGAGCTTGCGCTGGATGTAGGAGGTCGAGCACTTGCGGTCCCGCGCCACGATCGCCACCGCACGGTCGTAGAGATCCGCCTCGGTGTCGTCGCCAGAGCCCAGCCCCAGCACCGCGTCGATGTCGGAGGCCTGCTCCTCGTCCGGTCCGTCGGTGACCCCGCTCAGATAGGCGGGCTCGCCCTGGGCCTTGAGGTGCATCACCACCTCCTCGACCTCCTCGTCCGAGACGAAGGGCCCGTGCACGCGCGTCACCCGACCGCCGCCGGCCATGTAGAGCATGTCGCCCATGCCCAGCAGCTGCTCGGCGCCCTGCTCCCCGAGAATCGTCCGGCTGTCGATCTTCGACGTCACCTGGAACGAGATCCGGGTGGGGAAGTTCGCCTTGATGGTGCCGGTGATGACGTCGACCGAGGGCCGCTGGGTCGCCATGATCAGGTGGATGCCGCTCGCGCGCGCCATCTGCGCCAGGCGCTGGATGCAGGCCTCGATCTCCTTGCCCGCGACCATCATCAGGTCGGCCATCTCGTCGACCACGACGACGATGAAGGGCAGCTCCTCGGGCTCGAACTCCTGGGTCTCGATGATCGGCTCGCCGGTGTCGGGGTCAAAGCCGGTCTGGACCGAGCGGGTGAAGGCCTCGCCGCGGGACTGGGCGTCGCGGACCCGCTGGTTGTAGCCCTCGATGTTGCGCACGCCCATGCGCGACATCTTGCGGTAACGGTCCTCCATCTCGGCGACCGTCCACTTCAGCGCGACCACCGCCTTCTTGGGGTCCGTCACCACCGGGCTCAGCAGGTGCGGAATGCCGTCGTAGACCGACAGCTCCAGCATCTTGGGGTCGATCATGATCATCCGGCACTCCTTCGGCGACAGCCGATACAGAAGCGACAGGATCATCACGTTGATCGCCACCGACTTGCCCGAGCCGGTGGTGCCCGCGATCAGCAGGTGAGGCATCCGCGCCAGGTTCGCCACCATCGGGGCGCCGGCGATGTCCTTGCCCAGCGCGATCAGCAGCTTTTCCTTGGCGTCGCCGAAGGAGCGGGCGGCGAACAGCTCGCGCAGCAGCACCTTCTCGCGCACCTCGTTGGGCAGCTCGATGCCGATGATCGAGCGGCCCGGCACGGTCGAGACGCGCGCGGCCAGCGCCGACATCGAGCGCGCGATGTCGTCGGCAAGCCCGATCACGCGCGAGGCTTTCAGGCCCGGCGCCGGCTCCAGCTCGTACATGGTCACCACGGGCCCGGGCGAGACCTTCACGATCTCCCCGCGGATGCCGTAGTCGTCCAGCACCGCCTCGAGCATCCGGGCGTTCTCCTCGAGCGCGTCGGTCGAGTGCTGGGGCCGGGCGATCTCGCGCGGGCTCTGCAGCAGCGACAACGGCGGGCAGGACCAGGCGTCGTCCTCCGAGAGGTCGTCGAACTCGAACTTCGGCTGCGCCTCGGCCTCGGCCCGGCGGCTGACCGGGACCTTGCGGGCCGGCACGGCCACTTCCGCGCGGGGCTGCGGGACCGGCGCGGGCGCCGCGGCGCGGGGCGCGGGGGCGTCGTAGTCCCCGGCGTCGTAGTCACCGCCGTCGTAGTCGCCATCCTCGTAGTCGCCGTCGTCATAGAGGACCTCGTCCCCCACCGGCTCCGGCGCCGGGCGGGACATCGCCGCCGGCTCGATGCGCTTGGCGGCGGACCGGATGCGGTCCAGCACGGTCGGCTCGCGATCGGCGCGGGCGGGACGCTCCGCAGGCGCGTCGTCGAGCGCCGAACCCAGCCGCGGGCCGCGCGGGCGCGCGGTCAGGGGCGGCTCGTCCTCGTCGTCCTCCTCCTCCTCGTCGAAGGCGCCCGCAGGCTCGCGCCGCGCGGCGCCGTAGGGCTCCGGCGGCGCCACGCGGGCCGAGCGCGGACCGGCCACCCGCCGCGCCGCGCCCCCCATCGCGAGGCCCAGCAGCCCCAGCGAGGTGCGCAGCGCCCAGCCCAGGCCCGAGATCAGCCAGCGAGCCAGCTCGGCCGCCTCGGCCATGTCCATGCCCAGCGCCAGCCCGCCCAGCGCCAGGGTCGCGAGCATCAGGCCCACCGAGAGGATCGGCAGCGACAGCTCCAGCCCCCAGGGCATGTAGGCGACCAGCGTGCGGTCGGCGCCGTCGCCGATCAGCCCGCCCAGTCCGTAGGGATGCGGCCAGGCCTCGGGCGGCACATGCGCCGACAGGCAGGCCGCCGCGACCAGGATCGCCACCGGCGCCACCAGCAGCCGCGACCAGGCCCGCCACTCGCCCTCATGGGTGACCAGCCGCCAGCCCCAGACGCCGGGCAGCAGCACCAGCGACCAGGCCGCCAGCCCCAGCGTGCGCATCAGCGGATCGGCCAGATACGCCCCCGGCAGCCCCAGCCAGTTCGCCGGCGCCCCCTCGGAGGCGTTGAAGAAGCTGGGATCGTTGGGGTCGTAGCTGGCCAGCATGCCCGCCGCGATCACCGCCAGGATGCACAGCGCGAGGCCCGCGCCCTCGGTGAAGCGGCGGCCGATGGCCTCGGACCAGCTTTCCGGCAGGAAGGCGTCGCGGCCGCCGAAGTCGTCGTCGAGGTCGGAGCGGGAGAAGAACGCCATCTGTCTGCCTGTCTTCCTGTCATTGCGGCCGCGCGTCCGGCCCGCCCCTCAGCGCGGGGGCGGGCGGCGCGCCGGCCGGTCTCAGCCGAGCGCCTCGCGGATCAGGGTCAGACCCCGCTCGACGTCGTCCACGGATTCCACCAGCGCGGCCCGGATATAGGCCTCGCCCGGATCCCCGCCCCCCAGCCACTCCGGCGAGGGACGCGAGAGGTAGGCGCCCGGCAGCACCCGCACCCCGGTCTGTTCCCAAAGGCGCAGGGCGGCGGTCTCGCCAGTCCCCCATTTCGCCGAGACGTCGATCCACAGGAAGAACCCGGCCTCGGGCGGCCGGTAGCCCTCCATGTTGCCCAGGATCCTGTCCGCCAGGGCGAATTTCTCGTGATAGAGCGCGCGCGAGGCGTCCACATGCGCCTCGTCCCGCCACACCGCGGCCGAGGCCATCTGGATCGGCCCCGGCAGCGGCGCGCCGGCATAGGCGCGCAGTTTGCGCATCGCCGCGATCGTCCGGGTCCCGCCCGCGCAGAAGCCCGAGCGCAGCCCCGGCAGGTTCGAGCGCTTGGACAGCGAATGGAACGCCAGCACCCGCTCGGGGTCGGCGCCCATCTCCTGGCTGGCCTGCAGGGCCGAGGGCGGCGGCGCCTCGCGCCAGATCTCGGAATAGCACTCGTCGGCGAAGACGAAGAAGTCGTGGCGTTCCGCCAGCCCGATCAGCCCCTTCCAGCGCGCCATGTCCGCCACCACCCCCTGCGGGTTGGCGGGCGAGCACAGGTAGACCGCCGCGGTGCGGGCCAGCAGCTCCTCGGGCAGGTTTTCGAAGTCGGGCAGGAAGCCGCTTTCGGGCGTGGCGGGCACATAGATCGGCTCGGCCCCCGCCGCCAGCGCGGCGACGGCGTAGCACTGGTAGAACGGATTGGGGATCAGCACCGCCGGCCGCTGGCCGTTCTTGCGCTCGGGAACCAGCGCCAGGCAGGCGGCGAACAGCCCCTCGCGCGTCCCGTTCAGCGGAAAGACATGCCGTTCGGGGTCGCTGCGGTCCTCGGCGAGACCGAAGCGCGTGCGCAGCCAGCCGGCGATCGCCTCGCGCAGTTCGCGATAGCCTTCGTTGGCGGGGTAGCGGCCAAAGAGATCGTGATGGCGCGCCAGCTCTTCGCCCAGGAACGGAGGCAGCGGGTGCCGCGGCTCGCCCAGCGACATGGGCAGCAGGGGACCGCCGGCGGGGGTCCCCTCCAACAGGGCCCGGAGACGCGGAAACGCGTACTCCGGCAGGTCCGAGAATCGCTCGGGCTGCTGCATCTTGCCTGGCCTCATTCCGACGGGGCCGTCATTTGGCGCGGCCCTCGTTCGATGAAAAGATACCTTGGGCAGGGGGATGCGTCCAGTTTTGGATGCTCGCCCTGAAGCGAAGGCGCCGGGCGTGGCCCCGGCGCCGCTCGGCCAGGGCGGCCCGCCAGTCCCGGGCGGCGCCCCCCGGAGCCGGCGCAGGAGGCGCCGCGTCAGGCGCCTCGCCGGCGCGACGGTCCCGCCCGCGGCGCATTGCGGCCCGCTCGAGGGCCCCGCCGCCGCCCGCCGCGAGCGTCGTCCCCGACCCGCAGGCGTCGGCGTCCGGGGGCCGGCGGGGCGCTTGACCGCCCGCCCGATCCCCCCGCAAGGCGCGCGCCTTCGCCACGCTCGCCCCACGCGCCCCCCTTGAAACCCGCCCCATGCGGCCGACATCGAACCCCGAGCGCCCCCGCCGCAATCGGAGACCTCGATGACCCACGCCGCCGACGCCGGCTCGGCCCCCCCCAGCGGGACCTCCGGTCCGATCACCACCGTCCTCGACCGCATCGAGGAGATCGCGCGCCAGGAGCGCCCCTCCGCCGGCGAGATCGTCGAGGCGGTGGGCCGCCGGTCGCACGTCACCCTGCTGCTGGTCCCTGCGCTGGTGGTGGTCACCCCGCTTTCGGGCGTGCCGCTGCTGTCCTCGCTCTGCGGCCTGAGCATCGCGCTGATCAGCCTGGCGGGGCTCCTGGGGCGCAGACATGTCTGGCTTCCCGGCTTCCTGACCCGCCAGCGGATCGAGGGACGCCGCCTGTCCGAGGCGGTCGACTGGCTGCGCGGCCCCGTCGCCTGGATCGAGCGGCGCACCCGCCGCCGACTGCCGCGGCTGGTGAACCCGCCCTTCGATCGCCTGCTGCTGGGCCTGTGCCTGCTCTGCGGCCTGGCGATGCCGGTGCTCGAGCTGGTGCCCTTCACCTCCTCCTTCCTCGGCGCCGCGGTGGCGCTGCTGGCGATCTCGATCATCGTGCGCGACGGGTTGTTCGCCAGCCTCGCCTTCGCCGTGATCGCCCTGGTGATCGCCACCCCCGTGGTCCTGCTGACCACAGGCGGCGCCTGACCCGCCCGCCCCCAGGCGCCCCGGGGCGGGACGCCGGCCCTCATCGCGAGCGCCTGTTCTCCGGAGCCGTCCGTCGCTGATGCCGATCAGAGCGACTCG
>NZ_CAXBOD010000039.1:0-47592 GCF_963977235.1 uncultured Albimonas sp. | reverse complement strand
CGAGTCGCTCTGATCGGCATCAGCGACGGACGGCTCCGGAGAACAGGCGCTCGCGTGGGGGATCTGCGTCGCGCCAGGGCGCGGGAGGGCAGGCGGGGGCGCGTCTTCGCAGGGTGGGGCCGCGCAGGGCGCGCTACGCGGCGGGGAAGTTTCGGCTGCTCTTGATCTGCTCCCAGGCCCAGATGACCCGCGAGAGGCGCTCCTCGGCGTCGCGGCTGCCGCCGTTCATGTCCGGGTGCAGGTCCTTGACCAGGGACTTGTAGCGGGTGCGCAGCGCGGCGCGGTCGGACTGGTCCTCCATCCCCAGGATCTCCAGCGCCCGACGCTCGTTGGCCGGCAGCAGGCGGCGCTTGGGGCGAGCGGCCGCGTCCTGGGCCCGACCGGGGTTGATGGTCGCGTTCTCGCCCAGCACCTGGAACGGGTCGTTGTAGCCGAAGCGCCGCCAGGCCTGGCCCTCGGCATGGCCGTTGGCCGAGACCTGGGGCTTGCCGTCCTTGCCGATCCGCCAGGTCGGCCGATCCCAGACGCTGGCGTGGCGCAGGTAGTCCTCGACCTCCTCCTCGGTGCGGTCGCGGAAGTAGTTCCAGGCCCGATTGTACTCCCGCACATGCTCCAGACAGAACCAGTGGAAGTCGTCGAGATTGTCCGGCGAGCGCGGCGCCCGGTAGAGGCCGGCCGCCTCGCAGCCCTCGCACTCGCACTGGCGCTCCCCGCCCTCGAACGCGCCGGTATGCCCGCGGCGGCGGGCGCGGCGCGCCTTGTCGGCGGACACGGAGACGTCGTAGTCGAGAAACGAGCGGCGCGGCACGCGGGGTCTTCCTTCAGCTTGCGGGTCGACTCGGGACCCGTCAGTCTAGCCCGCGCTCGCCCGAGGAACAGCCGGAGGATGCCGATGATGCGCGGGAACGACGCAGGAGAGCAGGCGGAGGGGCCCTGGGCCCGCCGCATGAGGGAAAAGCTGGTCGCCGAGTTCAACCCCAGCGAGCTTGCGATCGTGGACGAGTCCGAGGGCCACCGCGGACACGGCGGGTATCGCGAAGGCGGCGAAACCCATTTCCGCGTCCATGTGAGGTCCGCGGCCTTTGACGGCAAGAGCCGGGTGCAACGTCAACGCATGGTCATGTCCCTGCTCAAGCCCGAGATGGAGGCGCGCGTTCACGCCCTGTCGCTGTCGCTCGACGGCGAGGCGGGCGCATGAGCCGGCCGGCGCTGCTGCTGGCGATGGGCGCGCTCTGCGCCGCCGCCTCGGGCTGCGCGGTGGCGAGCGTTGCAGGGACCGTGGTCTCGACCACGGTCTCGGTGGCGGGCACGGCGGTGTCGACCACCGCGGATGTGGTGGGCGCGGGCGTCGGCGCGGTCGTCGGGGATGACGACGACGATTGATCGCGCGAGGCCGGATCGATGCGGCCGTGTCCGGCGCTCGGCCTTTCCGAATTCTGGACCGCGACCATCGCCCGGGGCGCGGCTGCGGCGCGGCTCGCCGCCGATCCTCTCGGACGCGCCGGGCTTCTGGCGCGCGCTCGAGGGCCGCGGCGCGGGGCTGCGCACGCACATGATGGCGGGCCTGCCGGCGCGCGGGCCGATGCGGCTGCCGGAGCAGCCCCGAGGCGGTCAGGACGGGCGGGCAGGGGAGCGGCCGGGCAGGGGGCGGCGCGACCGCCCCGCGCCTCAGCGGTCGGCGGGGCCGAGCCGGGGTTCGTCTTCGGCCGCGGGCTGGCGCATCTCGGGCTCGAGCCGCATCATCGCCGCGTCGGGATCGGCGACCGCGCGATGCCCGGCGGCGGGGGCGGCTCTGGGCGCCTGCGGCGCGGGGGCGGGCGAGGAACGCTGGAAAGTGGGGGCCGGCTCGGCGAAACCGGGCTCGGCCCAGTCGTCAGCGGGGTGGGCGGGCGCGGGGCGGGCCTCGACCCGGGCCCGGCGGAACACCAGCACCGAGTGGAACACCGTCTCCCGACGCGAGAGCCAGCCGTGCTTCTCCTCGCAGGGCAGGTTCTCGGCGCGCTGGAACTCCCAGCCGTCGATCGCCTCGTTGGTCAGCGTCTCCTCGATCGTGCGGGCGAAGCTGTCGGGGCCCTTGGCGACACCGCGGTAGCGGCCCGCGCGGCGAGGGGCGGCGACGGTCTTGTACTCGTATGCGCTCATGCGGCTGGTTCCCGGTTGCTCACGGGGCGGACCCTAGCCCGGCGACGGGCGGTTTCCAACTGGTCGGCGAGGTCGCGGCGCGCGTGGCCGCGGGAGGCGGCGGCGGCGCCACGCAGTCCGGGGCGCCGCCGCCGCATGGGCGGCGCCCCCAAGTCCGGAGGGGCGCCCCCCCCCGGCCCGCACGGGGGATCACACCCCCAGCTTGGCGCGGACGATCTCGTTCACCGCCTTGGGGTTGGCCTTGCCGCCGGTGGATTTCATCACCTGGCCCACGAACCAGCCGGCCAGCGAGGGCTTCTCCTGCGCCTGGGCGACCTTGTCGGGGTTGGCGGCGATCACCGCGTCCACCGCCGCCTCGATCTCGCCGGTGTCGGTGACCTGCTTGAGACCGTTGGCCGCGGCCACCTCGGCGGGCTCGCCGCCCTGCTCCCACAGCAGGTCGAACAGCTGCTTGGCCATGGCGCCCGAGATCTCGCCCTTCGCGACCAGGTCGATCACGCCGCCGACCTGGGCGGGGCTGAGCGGCGAGGTTTCGACCGTCAGGCCGGCCTTGTTGAGGCGGCCGAACAGCTCGTTGATCACCCAGTTGGCGGCCTGCTTGCCGTCGCGCCCCTCGGCCACCGCCTCGAAGAAGGCGGCGTTCTCATGCTCGGCCGTCAGGACCGAGGCGTCGTATTCGGTCATCGCGTAGGCGGTGACGAAGCGCAGCTTCTTGGCGTCGGGCAGCTCGGGCAGGCTGTCGCGCACGCGGGCCACATAGGCCTCGTCGATCTCCAGCGGCAGCAGGTCGGGGTCGGGGAAATAGCGGTAGTCGTGCGCCTCCTCCTTGGAGCGCATCGAGCGGGTCTCGCCCTTCGACGGATCGTAGAGCCGGGTCTCCTGGTCGACCGAGCCGCCGTCCTCGAGGATCGCGATCTGGCGCCGCGCCTCGTAGTCGATCGCGGCCTGGATGAAGCGCATCGAGTTCATGTTCTTGATCTCGCAGCGCGTGCCCAGAACCGAGAAGTCGTCGGCCTCGCGGAAGCGCTCGTAATCGCCCGGCTTGCAGACCGAGACGTTGACGTCCGCGCGCAGCGACCCCTCCTGCATGTTGCCATCGCAGGCGCCGAGATAGCGCAGGATCTGGCGCAGCTTGCGCACGTATTCCGCCGCTTCCTCGGGGCCGCGGATGTCGGGGCGGGAGACGATCTCCATCAGCGCGACGCCGGTGCGGTTGAGGTCGACGAAGGACTGGGTGGGGTCCATGTCGTGGATCGACTTGCCCGCGTCCTGCTCGAGGTGGATGCGCTCGATCCGCACGCGGCGGGCGACGCC
Organism: uncultured Albimonas sp.; assembly: GCF_963977235.1. NCBI lineage: Bacteria > Pseudomonadati > Pseudomonadota > Alphaproteobacteria > Rhodobacterales > Paracoccaceae > Albimonas > uncultured Albimonas sp. The sequence continues at coordinate 44,136 of NZ_CAXBOD010000039.1, read as the reverse complement.
GGGCTCCATGTCCACCAGCACCTCGCCCTCGCCCACGATCGGGTGCTTGAACTGGCTGATCTGGTAGCCCTGCGGCAGGTCCGGGTAGAAGTAGTTCTTGCGGTCGAAGACCGAGCGCAGGTTGATCTGCGCGTTCAGGCCCAGGCCCGCGCGCACCGCCTGCTCGACGCAGAAGTCGTTGATCACCGGCAGCATGCCGGGCATCGCCGCGTCGACAAGCGAGACGTTGGTGTTGGGCTCCGACCCGAAGGCGGTCGAGGCCCCGGAGAACAGCTTCGACTTCGAGAGGACCTGGGCGTGGACCTCCATGCCGATCACGATCTCCCAGTCGCCCTGGGCGCCATGAAGGACCTTCGCCTGCGGTTCGCGGTAGTCGAGCGCTTCCATGCTTCGTCGGGGCCTCTTGCGGGGGCGCCGCGCGCGGCGGCGCGCGGGAGCGGGGGGCGGGCGCGCGCCGGGGCGCGCAGCGGATCTCGCCCCGGGGGATAGCGCGAAGGCGGCGGGATTTCCAGACGCCGCCGCGATGGCGGAAGGCAGGGCGGGCGGGCGGGCGCAGGGCGCGCGGCGGGCGGGCGCGGGGCGCAAGGCGGGCGGGGGCGTCTTGCCTCGCCCGGGCGGCTACGCGACAGTGATCCCTAGGGCAGGAGGGGCGCGTGGCGGGACAGGCTGCGAAACGGTGGGCGCTGGCGCTCGCGGCGGGGGCGATCGGGCTGGCGCTGGCCGGGCCGGCGCCGGCGCGGGCGGACGTGCTGGAGGCGGCCAAGGCCCGCGGCGCGCTGCGGCTGGGCTACCGGATGGACGCGCCGCCATTCTCCTATGTCGACGATGCGGGCCAGCCGGCGGGCCTTGCGGTTCAGCTCTGCGCGGCCGCGGCGCCGGGGATGATCGAGGCGGCGGGCGGGGCGCTGCGCGTCGAATGGGTCGCGGTGACCGCCGCCGCCCGCTTCGAGGCGCTGGTCGAGGGCCGCATCGATCTTCTGTGCGGGCCGACCACCCAGACCCTCAAGCGCCGGGAAAGCCTGGATTTCTCGATCCCCTACTACGTCGACGGGGCCGGGGTGGTGTTCCGCAAGGGTGGACCCGAGGCGCTCGAGCGGCTGACCGACGAACCGGTGGGCGTGCTCAACGGCACCACCACCGAGGCGCTGGCCCGCCGGATCCTGGCCGAACGCGCCCCGCACGCCGAACTGGTCCTGTTCAGGAGCCATGTCGAGGGGCTCGAGGCGCTGCAGCGCGGCGACGTCGAGGCCTATCTCGGCGACCAGTCGATCCTGCTCTACCAACTGGGGCGGATGCGCCCGACGGTGCAGCCGGTGATCGCGCGGCGGACGCTGTCGCGCGAGCCCTATGCCCTGGCGATGAAACGCGGCGAAAGCCGGTTGCGGCTGGCGGTCGACCGGGAACTGAGCCGCATCTACGAGACCGGCGTCATCTACGACCTGATCCGGGACTCGCTGGGGCGCGTGCAGATCAGCCCGGAGATCGAGGCGATCTACGATGTGGTCGCGATCCCGGACTGACGCGCGGGGGGTCGAAGGGAGCCTCGCGAGGCGGGGCTCGCTCGGGGTCGCGCCGGCGGCGCGCGGCGCCAAGAGCGCGCCTGCGGCGCGGGAAGGGCGCTTCCGAAACTCACCAGAGAACAGAGGCCGCGCCTGCTCTCCGGACCCGCCCGTCGCTGAAGATGCCTGAGCGACTCGCCCGCGGGGGTCAAGGACAAGCCCCCTTCGGGGGTCGCTTCGCGATCCCTGACCCCCGCGGACGAGTCGCTCTTTGCGGCATCAGCGACGGACGGCTCCGGAGAACAGGCGCTCGCGCCCGGGCTGGGGGCGTTGCGCCGGGGCGCGTGCGGCGGGCCGGCGCGCGCGGGGCGTCTGGGGGCCGGGCGTCGTCGCGGCGGTCAGCTGACCGCGCCGGCGAGCTCGCCCCCCAGCGCCTCGGCGCGACGGCGGAGCATGTCGGCGGTGATCAGGACCACGCCGCCTTCGGAGACGCGGAACCATCTGGCGTCCTCGGCCCGGTCCTCGCCCACCACCAGGTCGCGCGGGATCTCGACGCCCGAGTCGATCACCACGTTGCGCAGGCGCGCGTGGCGGTTGACCGTCACATAGGGCAGGGCGACCACCTGGCGAAGCTCGGAATAGGAGTGCGCCTTCACGCCGGTGAACAGCAGACTCTCGCGCACCTGGGCGCCCGAGACGATGCAGCCGCCCGAGATCAGCGCGTTGTAGGCCGAGCCGCGCCGACCGTCGATGTCGTGGACGAACTTGGCGGGGGGCGTCAGCTCGGAATAGGTCCAGATCGGCCAGTCGTTCGACCAGATGTCGAGGCTCGGCTCGAACAGGGTCAGGTCGATGTTGGCCTGGTGAAAGGCGTCCACCGTGCCCACGTCGCGCCAGTAGGGCTCGGTCTCGTCGCCGGTCATCACGCAGCTGTCGGAGAAGCTGTGGGCCTGCGCCCCGCCCGCCGCGACCAGCGCCGGGATCACGTCCTTGCCGAAGTCATGCTCCGAGCGCGGGTTCTCGGCGTCGGCCTGGAGGATCTCGAAAAGCTTGGCCGTCTCGAACACGTAGATGCCCATGGAGGCGAGGCAGCGGCCGGGCTTGCCCTCGATCTCGGGCGGGTCGGCGGGCTTCTCGAGGAAGTCGGTGATCTTGCCGCCCGCGCCCACCGCCATCACGCCGAAGGCGCTGGCCTCGGCCTTCGAGACCTCGATGCAGCCGACGGTCACGTCCGCGCCGCTCTCGACGTGCTGGGCGATCATCCGGCTGTAGTCCATCTTGTAGACGTGGTCGCCGGCCAGGATCACCATGTACTTGGGCTCGTAGCCCTCGATGATGTCGATGTTCTGGAACACCGCGTCGGCGGTGCCGAGATACCAGTTGCGCTCGTCCACCCGCTGGCTGGCGGGCAGGATGTCGAGCCCCTCGCCGCGGGACGAGTTGAAGAACGACCAGCCCCGCTGAACGTGGCGGATCAGCGAATGCGCCTTGTACTGGGTGGCGATGCCGATCCGCCGGATGCCCGAGTTGACCGCGTTCGACAGCGCGAAGTCGATGATCCGCGCCTTGCCGCCGAAATAGACGGCCGGTTTCGCGCGCCGGTCCGTCAGCTCCCGCAGGCGCGAGCCGCGGCCCCCGGCCAGAATGAAGGCCATCGACTGCCGGGCGAGGCCGCCGGGGTCCGAGGCGCCTCTGTGCGTGCCGTTCATCCGACCCTCCCTTCGATCTTTTTCGGTCCCGTTCCGGGACCATATAGGGTTCCCGGGGCGCGGCGCATCGCGGTTGCGCAGCTTTCCAGAGCTTTCTGCGCCCGGCGTCCGGGGATCAGCCTCAGTCGGGACGGCGGGTGAACACAACCCCCATCGAGTCGCGCAGCGTGATCGGACCGCCCGTGTAGTCGGGCCCGATCGAGGGGGTGCGCAGCGCCAGTTCCCATCCCTCCTGGCTCCAGGCCTGGTGGTCGAGGGTGAGAGGATCGAAGTCGTCGGTCTCGCCCCCCTCCATGTGCACCACCATGAACACCTGCTCCCCGTCCGGGCCATGGCGGAAGGAGGTGAACAGCACCGTCCCGTCCACCGGCTGGGCGTAGGAGAAGCTGTCGCGCGGCCCGAAGTTCTGGCGCAGCCAGGGGCGCGCGGCCCGGAACTCCCGCAGCGCCAGCCCGAACGAGGTCTGCGCGTCCGACAGCCGGTCGAGATAGCCCGCGACGTTGCAGTAGTCGTGCATGTCGTCCATCCAGGCCCGCGCGATGGTCTTGAGCCCCGCAGGCGTGAACGGCGTCGGGCCCGCGAGCGGCGGATCGACCCCGTTGAGCAGGGCCGAGATCACGTCGAGGTCGTAGTCGGTGACCTCGACCAGCGCCGGGATCACCTTGAGGTAGCGCTCCAGATCCTCGCGCGTCTCGAAGCCCAGGGCCTTGAGGCGCGCAAAGCTCGAGGACATCGAGTAGGCGTACTCGTCGACCTGCCATTCGAAGCTGACCGCCTCCTCGGCCATGATCTTCACGCCGTACTTGTCGTCCTGGTTGCGGATGAAGCCCCAGGAGGCGCGCGCGACCGCGTTGAGGAAATCCATCGGCACGCCGGGGAAGGCCGCGTAGGTCAGCATCGAGATCGCGGGGTTGTCGTAGGCGTGGTCGAGGATGTCCATCCGCGTGTCGCCCAGCCGCGTGTTCACGTTGAGCTTGGGGTTCACCTGGGTGCCCCGGCGCAGCGTGTCGTGGTTGGCGCAGCCCGAGATCCAGTTCGAGCCGGTCTCGACGATCTCGCGGATGCGCCACCACTTCGACAGCCAGAACGTGTAGAGGAACGGCGTGTTGTGGGCGAAGGTCAGCGGGCCCCACTGGAACACGTCGTCGTCGCGCTGCTTCTCGATCACCGCCTTGTAGGTCGAGGACAGCTCCCAGTCCTCCTGCGGCCAGGGGCGGCCGTCCTCGAACACGAACCAGGGGCGGAACCTCACGCCCGCCACCTCCTGGACCACGTCCGACATCTCCTGGAGGTAGTCGTCGTCGTGGCGCATGACCTCGGCGTCGGCGTCCCACCACTTGAAGTCCTGGGCGCCGTCGACGCGGATCCCGTCGGCGCCGAAGTCGCCCTTGCGGCGCTGCATCTCGAGCAGCATCGCGCGCACGTTCCAGTTCCGGTAATTGACGTTCTGGCCGTACATGTTGGGCCCGGCGAACCAGTGACGGTTGAGCACCTCGAGCCCCTGGTTGTCGGAGTGCCCGTAGACCACGTCGAAGATCAGCTTCTTGGGCCGGCCGGGGAAGTTGTGCAGGGCGGCGGCGACGTCGACCAGCTCGTCCGGGCGGCCCGTCTCGAGGATCGCGGGGTTCACGCCCGCCGCCCCGGCCAGCACGTTGTCGTAGCCCCAGTTGGTGGTGTCGGGCCGGCGCAGATCGATGGTCACCACGTCACCGTAGTCGGCGTCGTCGTGCCAGAAACTGGGCCCGGCCTCATAGACCGTGGTCGGCTCGACCGGCAGAAGCTGCACGGCGTCATAGCCCAGGAACAGGCGGTCGGCAGGCTCCAGCGCGCCGCCGTGGCGCACGCGGTCGCCGACATGCTCGATCTGGCGGGCGAGGCTGGCGAGCGTGCGGCCCACCGTGGCGGTCGAGACGTGGATCTGCAGGATGTTGACCGGCGGACCCAGCTTGGCCGGAGCGCCGTCGAGGCCGGGCTCGAGCGCCTTGAAGTAATCCTGGTCGGCGCGGGCGGCCTGCATCGCCTCCATGTCGTAAAGCTCGGCCGGGGCGAAGACGCCGAAGGGGACCGACACCGCCATCGGGTCGAAAATCCGCTTCCAGTAGCCGTTCGCGTCCCGCCAGGTCAGGCAGTAGAAGTCGCCGATCTGGTCGCGCGTGCCCGCGCGCATCCCCTGCACCGCGCAGAACACCCAGGCGTCGGTGCGCGCCACCGGCACCCGGCTCCGGCGGAAGCGGGCGTTCTGGCGGGAGACCGTCAGGCTGACCTGCGGGTCGGGCTGCAGCACCTCCAGGAACACGTCCCCGTCGGGGATCCGCATCTCCAGCAGCTCGGGCGCCCAGAAGCCGAACTCGGCGACCTCGCCGCGATGGAAGGCGCCCATGCGCTTCGCGGTCAGCTGCGCCGCCTCGTAGTTCGTGGCGGCCGAGGCGTGGACCATGCGGCAGTGTTCCGCAAGCGCCTCGGTGGCGGCGTCGTCGCGAAGGATCATAGGAGGGCGTCTCCTTTCCGGGGGAACGAGGGGCGGGGCGGGGGCGCGGGGCGCGCCCTCAGCCCTCCAGTTCGAAGATCATGCCGGTCAACGGCGGCAGCGAGAGTTTGACCGAGTGCTCGAAGCCATGCGCCGGCGCCGCGTCCGCCGTCACCGTGCCGGAGGGGCCGCGCCCTTCGCCGCCATAGACTTGCGCGTCGGAGTTCATCCGAACGCTCCACTGGCCGGCGCTCGGCACGCCGATGCGCCAGTCGTCGTACTGCGCGCCCGAGAAGTTGTAGACGCACAGCACCGGCCTGGCGCCTTCCGACAGCCGCAGCCAGGCGTAGACCGACTGCGCCTCGGCCGAGCCATCGACCCAGCGGAAGCCGTCCTCGCGGCAGTCGCCTTCGTGCAGCGCCTTAGCGTCGCGATACAAGTGGTTGAGATCGCGAACCAACTTGCGAAGGCCGTCATGCTTGGGATTGGCCAGCAGATCCCAGTCGACCGAGGTCTCGTGGTTCCACTCGGTCGCCTGGCCGAACTCCTGCCCCATGAACAGGAGCTTCTTGCCAGGGTGTCCGAACATGAAGGCGTAATAGGCTCGAAGGTTTGCGAATTTCGCCGGCATCTCGCCCGGCATCTTGGCCAGCATCGAGCCCTTGCCGTGCACCACCTCGTCGTGGCTGATCGGCAGCACGAAGTTCTCCGAGAACGCGTAGTGCAGACCGAAGCTGATCTCGCCGTGGTGGTGGCTGCGGTGCAGGGGATCGCGCTCGATGTACTGGAGCGAGTCGTGCATCCAGCCCATGTTCCACTTGAAGCCGAAGCCGAGGCCCCCCTCGTGCGCGGGCTTGGAGACGCCGGGCCAGGCGGTCGACTCCTCGGCGATGGTCATCACAGAGGGATCATCGCCGTAGACCTCGGAGTTCACACGGCGCAGGAACTCCACCGACTCCCAGTTCTCGCGCCCGCCGTCCTGGTTGGGGATCCACTCGCCCGGCTTGCGGGAGTAGTCGCGGTAGAGCATCGAGGCCACCGCATCGACCCGCAGCCCGTCCACGTGATGCTCGGTCAGCCAGTAGCGGCCGTTGGCGGCGAGGAAGTTGGTCACCTCGCGCCGTCCGAGGTTGTAGATCAGCGTGTTCCAGTCGGGGTGAAAACCCTGGCGGGGGTCGTCGTGTTCATAGAGGTGCGTGCCGTCGAACCTGGCCAGCCCGTGGTCGTCGGCGGGGAAGTGCGCCGGCACCCAGTCGAGGATCAGGCCGAGGCCGGCCTTGTGGCAGGCCTCAACGAAATCGCGGAACTCGTGCGGGCCGCCCAGCCGCGAGGTCGGCGCATAGAGCCCGACCGGCTGGTAGCCCCAGGAGCCGTCGAAGGGATGCTCGGTGATCGGCAGCGCCTCGATGTGGGTGAAGCCCATCTCGGCGACGTAGGGGACCATCTGCTCGGCGAGGTCCCGCCAGCTCAGCCACTCCCAGCCGTTCTTCTTCTTCCACGAGGGCAGGTGCGCCTCGTAGATCGAGATCGGGGCGTTGACCGACTGGCGCGCGGCGCGGCTCTCCATCCAGGCGCCGTCCGACCATTTGCGCCCGCGCAGGTCGCGCACCACCGAGCAGTTGTCGGGCCGCATCTCGGCGCCGAAGCCCACGGGGTCGGATTTCGGGGGCAGCAGCTCCCAGTCCGGGCCCAGCAGCTCGTACTTGTAGCGCGCGCCGTCGCCGACGTCGGGAATGAAGATCTCCCACACGCCGGTCGAGCCGCGGGGGCGCAGGACGTGCTTTCGCCCGTCCCAGTCGTTGAAGTCGCCCACCACCGACACGCGTTTGGCCGAGGGCGCCCAGAGCGCGAAGCTCGTGCCCGTCACGCCCTCATGTTCGCGCACATGAGCGCCCATCACGTCCCACAGGCGGCCGTGCGTGCCCTCGGCGAACAGGTGCTCGTCCATCTCGCCGAGCAGGGGGGCGAAGCGGTAGACCTCCTTCACCTCCCAGTCGGTCTTGCCGCGCCAGGCGCGGTAGTTCCAGCCTTCGGGTCGCCCGTCGAGGAGGGCCGCGAAGACATCCGAGCCCTGGGGGCTCAGCTCGGCGATGGTCTCTCCGGTCAGGGTGATCGCTTCGACGCGCTCGGCGCCGGGGACGAAGGCGGCGATGCGCCACGCGTCCCCCTGCGGATGCGCGCCGAGCACGTCGAAAAGCGAGGTCTGGCGGCCCTGGGCGATGCGCTCGGCCAACTCCGTCGGAATCAGCGGGCCGGCCCCGGGTTCGATCCGGTGCGGGCGATATGTCACGACGATCTCTTCCATTGCTGCTCGCGGCGAGGCCGCGATGGGGCAGGGCGAAGCTGTCCCGGAAACAGTAGGGCGCCGGAGGCTGGCGGACCACCCGTCCCCCGGCCTCCGGCGCCCTGATTTTCCCTCGAAATCACTCGGCGGCGATGCGATCCGGCGTCTCGGCGGCCAGACCGTGAGCAGCCAGGACGTCGCGCAGCTCGGGGTGCGAGGCGGCCAGGTGCAGCTTGGCGGCCAGCATCCCGGCCTTCGAGCCGCAGTCGAAGCGGCGGCCCGAGAACTCGAACCCCGAGAGGCCGACGCGCTTCAGCCCGGCCGCGATCGAGTCGGTCAGCTGGATCTCGCCGCCCGCGCCCGGCTTCTGGCTGGCGAGGTCCTCGAAGATCGAGCTGTCGAGCACATAGCGCCCCACCACCGCGAGACGCGAGGGCGCGTCCTCGGGGTTGGGTTTCTCGACCATGCCGCGGGCGCGGGTGTAGCGGCCGCTGCGCTCCATCGGGTCGAGCACGCCGTAGGATTTGGTCTCGGCCTGGGCGACCTCCATCGCGGCGACGAGGTGGCCGCCGGTCTCGGCATGGGCGTCGGCCATTTCCTTGAGGCAGCCGGGCTCGCCCAGGATCAGGTCGTCGGGCAGGCAGACCGCGAAGGCCTCCTCGGCGACGTGCTCGCGGGCCATCAGAACGGCATGGCCCAGGCCCAGCGGCTCGGGCTGCATGACGAAGTCGATCTGCTCATGCGCGCCCTCGGCCATCTCGCGCAGCATCTCGGCGAGGTCGTCCTTGCCCCGCGCGCAGAGCGTGTCGTGCAGGGCGTGGTCGTGGCGCACGTAGTCCTCGATCGCGCCCTTGGTGGGATGCGAGACGAAGACCATGCGGGTGAAGCCGGCGGCGCGGGCCTCGTCCATGGCGAACTGGATCAGGGGCTTGTCGATGACCGGCAGCAGCTCCTTCGGGGTCGCCTTGGTGGCGGGCAGGAAGCGGGTTCCAAGACCGGCCACGGGGAAAACGACGGTGCGGATGCGCGAAGTCATTACAGGCTCCTTGTCTGTCGGGGGACATGCAGGCGGGGGACACGCAGGCGGAACGCGGGGGAGCGCCTGGGGAAACGGCAAAGCGGCGCCGCTTTTCGCGGCAGGGCGGCGGGGCCCTTTGCGCTGGCTGCACTTGAAGCGTGCGGTCGATCCACGGGTGCGCTCATGGTGATCAGAGTTTAGCGAAAACTCACGCGTTTCAAGGTTTTCTTGCTGCGCCGCAGCGCAGATCGTATTCTGCGCCCGGTTCATCTCAGTATCATGACGCCCGATTTCACCTGTCGGCCCAAGCGGATGCAGGGCCGGGAAGTGATGCGACCGGATGCCCCGAACTGATTTCGCAAGGTCCGTGTAGACTGGGGCGAAAGATGGGCGACATTCGGTGCGCAATTTAGCCAGGCCGTCTCAATAAAAGTATTCGTGCATGGGTTTTGCCTTGCGGGCGATTCGCTGCGGCGCCGAACGACACGGTTGATCGGCGGGGTTGGCCGGGCTATATTTCTCCGTGACATGCCGCGCTGCCGCAACATCGTCGTGCTGACCCGCCGCCGCCTTCGGGCGAGCCGCGCCCGGTCAGACGCGACTCGGGCGGCGCGGGACACGGCCGATTTTCCGCCTATCTCCTGTCCGAGATTGCAAAGACGAGGCCGGCCGGCCCCCGGGACCGATTCGAGGTGAACCCATGAGCGCATTCGACATCGGCGCGTCCGAAGACCGCGCCGCTACGCCGTCCCCCTACCGCCGCGTCGCCGTGATCGGCGCAGGCTCGTGGGGCACGGCGCTCGCGATCATCGCGGCCAAGGCGGGCCGCGGCGTCACCCTCTGGGCGCGGCGCGAGGATCACGCCCGCGCCCTGCGCGAGGATGGCCGCAACGCCCGCTACCTGCCCGACGTGGACCTGCCGGACTCGATCCGCGTCACCTCCGACCTCGCCATCGCGGTCGAGGATGCGGACGCGATCCTGATGGTCGTGCCGTCCTCGGCGGTGCGCGAGACGGCCAAGAAGCTGTCCGAGCTGATCCCCGCCACCACCCCGGTGATCCTGGCGGCCAAGGGGATCGAGCCGGGCTCGGGCCTGCTGATGTCGGACGTGGCGGCCGAGGAGTTGAACGGCAATCCGATGGGGGCGCTGTCGGGGCCCAACTTCGCGGCCGAGGCGGCCTCGGGTCACCCCACCGCCTGCACCATCGCCTCCGACTGCGGCGAGAAGTTCGACACCTCGCCCGAGACCACGGTCGCCGCCCGCATGGCGGTCGCCATGGGGACCGAGAGCTTCCGCCCCTACATCTCCGACGACCTGCCGGGCGTGGAGGTGGGCGGCGCGCTGAAGAACGTCATCGCCATCGCCTGCGGCATCGCCACCGGCGCGGGCTTTGGCGCCAACACCCGCGCGGCCCTGATCACCCGGGGCCTCGACGAGATGAAGCGCCTGGCCGAGCCGCTGGGCGGCCGACGCGAGACCGTCACCGGCCTCGCCGGCGTGGGCGACCTGACGCTGACCTGCTCCTCGGAGGCCTCGCGCAACATGAGCTTCGGCCTGCAGCTGGGGCAGGGCATCCCACGCGAGGAGTGCTTCGAGGGCAAGCCGGTGGTGGTCGAGGGCGACCGCAACGCGCTCTCGGTCACCGACCTGGCGCGCAAGCACGGCGTCCACCTGCCGATCTGCGAGGCCGTGCGCGGCATCCTGCACGAGGGGCACGCCGTCTCCGCCGCCTTCGCAATGCTGTGGGGCAAGCCGATCGAAGGCGAGCCCCGCGCGCTGGTGGAGCTGGAGATCGGCCACCCCCACGCCCGCCGCGCCCGCTGGCATTTCGAGGAGATCCTTTCGTGAGCGCAGACGCGAGCACCGGCAAGCCGAGCGACCCGAAACCCGGCATGAAGCCCGGCGAGGACACGCTGTCCGATCCCGCGCTGCCGGAGGTGAAGACGCTGCACCCGCCCGAGGGCTCCCCCTCGGCCGAGCACCGCGACTTCGCCAAGCGCCGCTTCGTGCTGGCCACGGATCTCGACGGCACTTTCCTCGGCGGCTCGGACGCGGATCGCCGCGCGCTCTACGAGTGGATCGACGCCAACCGCGATGAGATCGGACTGATCTTCGTGACCGGCCGCGACCCGGAGTTCCTCGAGGAGCTGTGCCGCGGTCCCGTGCCCTGGCCCGACTACGTGGTCGGCGACGTCGGCACCACCATCGCGCGCATGGAGTTTTCCGACGACGAGCCGGGGCAGGGGCGCGTGAAGCCCATCGCCGCGCTGGAAGAGCAGATCGCCGCGATCTGGGACGACGCCGGGCCGAAGGTGCGCCGCGCGCTCGACGGCCACCCCGGCCTGACGCTGCAGCCGACGCCGTTCCGCTATCGCGTCTCCTACGACTACGACCCCGAGACCTTCGACCCCTCGGCGATCGAGATCGTGAAGGAGATCGGCCACGACCCGCTGATCTCGGCCGACATCTTCTTCGACGTGCTGCCGCGCGGGGTCTCCAAGGGCCCCTCGCTGCTGCGGCTGCTGGCCTTCCTGGGCGTTCAGGAGAACAAGACCCTGGCCGCGGGCGACACGCTCAACGATCTGTCGATGCTGGACATGGACGTGCCCGCCGTGGCGGTGGGCAACTCCGAGCCCGGCCTGAGCGAGCGCCTGCGCGACCGCGACACGCTGCACCGGGCCTCGGCCCATGGCGCGGGCGGGATCCTCGAGGCGATCGCGGCGCTCGGGCTGCATCCCTCGCCGCCTCGCCCGGCCGCGACGGCGGCCTGACCCTCCGCGCGCCCGCCGGACCGCCGGCGCGCGCGCATCCATCGACCGCCCCGCGATCCCTCGCTGCGGGCGGCGCTCACAGAACCGACCGGGAGAAAAGCTGATGTCCTCCGATCTCGTGATCGTCTACCACCGCCAGCCCTACGAGGAGGTCGTGGTCGACGGGGTGGTCGAGCGACGCGCGAACAAGAGCCCCAACGGCATCGTCCCGACCCTGAAGAGCTTTTTCGGCCGCGTGGGCAAGGGCGCCTGGGTGGCCTGGAAGCTCGCCGACGATCCCAACGAGCCCGACTTCGAGCCGGTGGTCGAGATCACCGACAATTTCGGCACCTACAACGTCTCGCGCCTGCCGCTGCGCGAGGCGCAGGTCAGCTCGTTCTACCACGTCACCTCGAAGGAGGCCTTCTGGCCGATCCTCCATTCCTTCAAGGACAAGTACAATTACGACCCCGTCGACTGGCCGACCTTCCGCGAGGTGAACTGGGCCTTTGCCGAGGCCGCGGCCAACGAGGCCGCGCAGGGCGCCGTCGTCTGGGTGCATGACTACAACCTGTGGCTGGTGCCGGCCTATCTGCGCACGCTGCGGCCCGACGTGAAGATCGCCTTCTTCCATCACACGCCCTTCCCCTCGGCCGACATGTTCAACGTGCTGCCCTGGCGGGCGGAGATCGTGCAGTCGCTGCTGGCCTGCGACATCGTCGGCTTCCACATCCCGCGCTATGCGCAGAACTTCATCCACGTCGCCCGCTCGCTCTTCGACATCGAGGGGGTGGAGGAGGAGAAGTCGAACCCCGACTTCGTCCCCGCCGGCGGCATGGCCCTGCAGGAGCGGATCACCCCCACCTTCCTGCTGCACGAGGGCCGGCGCATCGCCATCGGCGCCTTCCCGGTCGGCGTGGACGTGGAGTTCATCCAGGATCGCGCCCGCACGCCCGAGACCGCGGTGTCGCGCTACCAGATCCGCGAGGGGCTGGGCGACGACTGCAAGCTGATCGTCTCGGTCAGCCGCACCGACTACACCAAGGGCAACATCGAGCAGCTGCAGGCCTTCGAGCGGCTGCTGGAGCGACGGCCCGAGCTGCGCGGCAAGGTGCGTCTGATGCATGTCTCGGTGACGGCCAACCGGTCGATGACCGCTTATGAGACGGTGCAGAACGAGATCGAGTCGATCTCGGGCCGGATCAACGGCCGCTTCGGCAGTTTCGAGTGGCAGCCGGTCTCGCTGATCGGCACCGCGATCCCGTTCGAAGAGCTGATCGCCTATTACCAGGCCGCCGACGTCTGCTGGATCACGCCGCTCGCCGACGGTCTGAACCTGGTGGCCGAGGAGTTCTGCGCGGCGCGCACCGACGGCGACGGGGTGCTGGTGCTCTCGGAGTTCGCGGGCGTGGCGGTGGCGCTGTCGGACGCGGTGATCACCAACCCGTTCTCGCACAAGGCGATGGACTCGGCGATCGACCAGGCGCTTGACATGACCGAGGAGGAGCGCCGGGCGCGGATGCTGCAGCTTCGCCGCAAGGTCGCGAAATACGACATCAAGGCCTGGGCGGGCGAGCAGCAGCGGCTGTTCGACCTCGTCTCCAAGGACGGCGAGGGGAAGACCGAGGCGGCCTGAGGGCTGCGCCCCCGGCCCGCCGGGGAGGCCGCGCGTCGCGGTTGCGCGCGTGGCGGCGTGTCGCGCGCGCGGCCGGATCGGCGGCGCCGCGCGTGGCGGGCGGACCCGGGACGGGCGGGTCGCGGGGCGCGGCGGTCGAACCGGGTGGTGGCCGGGCGCCGGGCGCCGCCGCGCGTGGGTCGCGTCGCGGGTCCGGGCAGGGCGGGGCGGGGCGCGCGGGGAGAGCGACTCGATTTCCTCGGCCCTCGGGCTCGGCTAGACCTTCGCCAATGAAGGGCGAGGGGGGAGCCAATGACCGATCAGGACCGGGCCTGGCGGCGGAGCCTGCTGACGGCGCTGGGGCTTGCGGCCGCCTCGGCGATCGCGCTGGGGTTCTCGCGCTTCGCCTATTCCCTGTTGCTGCCGGCGATGCAGGCCGACCTCGGGCTCAGCTATGTGGCGGCCGGGGCGCTGAACACGTTCAACGCGGTGGGCTACCTGGCCGGGGCCTTCGGCGCGGCCTGGGCGGCGCGGCGCTGGGGGCCCGGGCGGCCCTTCGCGGCGGGGGTGGCGCTGAGCACGCTGGCGCTGCTGGCCACGGCCTTTCCCGACAGTCTGGATGCGCTCTCGGCGCTGCGCGCGCTGGGCGGGTTCTTCGGCGCCTTCGCCTATATCCTGGGCGCGGCGCTGGCGGGCGGCGCGGCGCCGGGCCAGTCGCCCGAGCGGCGGGGGGTGCTGGTGGGCATCTACTCGGCGGGACCGGCGGCGGGGATCGTGCTCTCGGGGCTGGCCGTGCCCGCGGCGGCCGGGCTCGACGAGAGCGGCTGGCGCGCAGGCTGGCTGGCGCTGGCCGCAATGGCCGCGGTCGGCACGGCGCTGGCGCTGCCCGCCGCCCGGGCGGCGAGGCCGCCTGGCCCTCCGCAACGCGGCGGGCGGCTGGCGCGCGAGGACTTCCTGCACATCCTGCCCACAACGCTCGCCTACACCTGTTTCGGCGCGGGCTACGCCGGCTGGACCACCTTCGTGGTCGCCATGCTCAAGGCCCAGGGCGGATCCGAGACCATGGTCTCGAGCTTCTGGATCGTGATGGGGGCGGTGGGGGTCTGCTCCTCGGTGGTCTGGGGGCGGACGCTGGGGCGCCTGCCCTCCAACCGGGGGCCGGCCATCGCCTATGCCGCGACGCTGGTGGGGGCGATGCCGGCGCTGATCTGGCCCGGACCGGTGGGGGCCTACGCCTCGGCGATCCTCTACGGGGGGAGCGTGATGGCGGGGCCGAGCTCGATCGCGATCATCGCCCAGCGGCACCTGGCGCCGGGCTCGATCGCCGCGGCGCTGGCGGCGATGACCATCTGCTTTGCGGTGGGGCAGTCGGCCGGGCCGATCCTGTCGGGCTGGGTCTCGGACGCCACCGGCGACGTCTCGGCGGGGCTGTGGAGCGCGCCGATCCTGCTGGCGGGGGCGGCGGTGTGCTCGATGTTCCAGAAGCCGCCGCGCGAGGCGGAGTTGCGGGGCTGAAGGCCCGCGGGGGCGACGGCGAGACCCATGGCCCCTTCCGCGGCCCTTTCAACGTCCCTTGCCCGTCAACCTTTCGTCAACCTGTTCGCGCTCATGCCGGAGCGGCGGGGGGTGCGCGGCGCGCTGCGGCCTCCCGTTCATTGCTCGCCGGTCCGGGGGCGTGCATCCTGACCCCGGCCCATCCTGACGCCCCCCTCGCCGGAGCCGCCCCTTGCAGATCCTCTCCGTCGTCTCGGAATGCGCCCCGCTGGTGAAGACCGGGGGGCTGGCCGACGTGGCCGGCGCGCTTCCCGGCGCGCTGGCGCCGCTGGGCGTGCGCATGCGCACCCTGCTGCCGGCCTATCCGGGCCTGGCCGAGCGTCTCGCGAATGTCCGCGCCCACGACTGGGCCACCCCCTTCGGCGAGGTCCGCCTGCTCGAGGGCGAGGCCGAGGGGCTGGACCTGATTCTGGCGCAATCCCCCCTCTATGCCCGCGCCGGGGGCCCCTACACCGGGCCCGACCGGCGCGACTGGCCCGACAATCACCTGCGCTTCGGCCTGCTGTCCTGGCTGGGGGCGGGGGTGGCAACCTGGGGGCTCGAGGGCTGGCGGCCCGACGCGGTGCATGCCCATGACTGGCAGGCGGGGCTCGTGCCGACCTACCTGCGCCTCGCCGGGCCCGAGTCGCCGCGCGCCGTGATCACCATCCACAACGTCGCCTTCCAAGGCATGTTCGGCGCCGAGGCGCTGGGCGCGCTGGCCCTGCCGCAGGCGATGTTCACCCATGAGCATGTCGAGTTCCACGGCCGCGTCAGCTTCCTCAAGGCCGGGCTCGCCCATGCCGAGCGGATCACCACCGTCTCGCCCACCTATGCGCGCGAGCTGCTGACGCCGCCGTTCGGCTGGGGGCTCGACGGGCTGCTGCGCCACCGGGCCTCGGACCTCGAGGGGATTCTCAACGGCATCGACACCGAGGTCTGGGATCCCGCCCGCGATCGCGAACTGGTCGCCAACTACGACCGCCCGCGGCTGAAGGCCCCCAACCGCGCGGCCGTCTGCGCCCGTTTCGGGATCGAGCCCGCGCCCGGCGCGCCGCTGTTCTGCGTGGTCAGCCGCATGACCCGGCAGAAGGGCCTCGACCTGCTGCTCGAGGCGCTGCCGGCGCTGCTCGAGGAGGGGGCCGCGCTCGCGGTCATCGGGTCGGGGGACGAGGATCTCGAGCGGGGGTTCCTCGCCGCGGCCGCCGACCATCCCGGGCGGGTCGGGGTCGAGATCGGCTATGACGAGCCCGCCTCGCATCTGCTGCAGGCCGGGGCGGACGCGATCCTGATCCCCTCGCGGTTCGAGCCCTGCGGCCTGACCCAGCTGATCGGCCTGCGCTACGGGACCGCGCCGGTGGCCGCGCGCACCGGCGGGCTGGCCGACACCATCGTCGACGCCAACGCCGCGGCGCTGCGCGCGGGGGCCGCCACCGGCTTCCTGCACGCGCCCGACGACGTGGCCGACCTCGCCCACGCCATCCGGAGGACCTGCCTCGTGCATCGCGACGCCAAAGCCTGGTCGAAGCTGACCCGCAAAGCCATGGCCCACCCCGTGGGCTGGGAGGTCAGCGCCCGGGCCTACGCCGCCCTCTACCGTCGTCTGGCGCCGGGCGCCGCATGAGCCTTAAAGTCACGGAAGGATCGCCGGCCGTCCTCGGCCTTCGTCTCGACGACGCGGGCGCCAACATCGCCGTGCTCTCGGCCCATGCCGAGCGGATCGAGCTGTGCCTGTTCGACCCCGACGGGCGCGAGACCGCGCGCCTGCCGTTGCCGGGCCGCACCGGCGACGTGCGCCACGCCCATGTCGCGGGGATCGAGGCGGGCCAGCGCTACGCCCTGCGCGCCCACGGCCCCTGGGACCCCGCGGGCGGCCATCGCTTCAACCCCGCCAAGCTGCTGCTCGACCCCTGGGCGCTGGCCTTCACCGGCGAGCCGCGCTGGGACGAGCGTCTCTGCGCCCACGCCCCCGGCGAGCCGCTGACCCCGGACCTCACCGACAGCGCGCCCCTGATGCCCCGCTGCGTCGCGGTTCACGATCGCCCCGAAGTCGACCCCGCCGAGCGCCCCCGCCATGCCCCCGAAAAGCTGGTGGTCTACGAGGCGCATGTCCGCGGCCTGACCGAGCTGCACCCCGAGATCCCCGAGGAGATCCGCGGAACCTACGAGGCGCTCGGCCATCCCGCGATCCTCGACCACCTTCGCCGGCAGGGCGTCACCGCGCTGGAGCTGCTGCCGGTGCAGGCCTTCGCGGACGAGCCGCACCTGACCCGCCTCGGGCTGAAGAACTACTGGGGCTACAACACCTTAGGCTTTTTCGCGCCGACGCCCCGCTACATGGGGCCGAAGGGGGCGGACGGGCTGCGCGAGGCGATCGCGGCGCTGCACGGGGCCGGGATCGAGGTGATCCTCGACGTCGTTTATAACCACTCGGCCGAGGGGGACGAGGACGGACCCGCGTTCCTGTTCCGCGGGCTCGACGACGCCAGCTGGTATCGCCACCATCCCGACGCGCCCGGCGGCTATTCGAACGAGACCGGGTGCGGCAACACGCTGGACCTGTCGAAGCCCTTCGCCCAGCGGCTGACGCTCGAAAGCCTGCGCTGGTGGGCGACGCGGATGGGCGTGGACGGCTTCCGCTTCGACCTTGCCCCGGTGCTGGCGCGGGGGCGGGACGGCGAGGTGGACCTGACCTCGGACTTCCTCGCCACCCTGCGCGCGGACCCCGCGCTGTGCGACCTGCACCTGATCGCCGAGCCCTGGGACATCGGCCCCGGCGGCTGGCAGACCGGGGGCTTTCCCGCCGGCTGGCGCGACTGGAACGACGGCTTCCGCGACGCCGCGCGGCGCTTCTGGAAGGGCGAGGCGCGGGGGATCCATGACCTCGCCTCGGGCCTGCTGGGCTCGGCCGAGGCGTTCGACCACGACAACCGGCCGGCCTGGTCCTCGGTCAACTTCGTCTCGGCCCATGACGGGTTCACGCTCGCCGATCTGACCCTCTATGCCGAGCGGCGCAACTGGGCCAACGGCGAGGAGAACCGCGACGGCCATTCCCATGAGGACAGCGACCCGATGGGCCCCGAGGGTCCCGGCGACCCCCGGCAGGAGGCCGCCCGCGCGCGGCGCCGGCGCAACCTGCTGCTGAGCGTGTTCGTCGCGCAGGGCACGCCGATGCTGCGCGCGGGCGACGAGGTCGGCCAGAGCCAGGGCGGCAACAACAACGCCTATTGCCAGGACAACGAGACCACCTGGATCGACTGGGCGCGCGGCGACGAGGATCTGGCCGCCTTCGCCTCGGCCGCGGCCTCCCTGCGCGCGCGCCTGCCCGTGCTGAGCCAGTCGCAGTTCCTGCACGGCGCCCTGCGCGCGGACGGGACGTCCGAGTCCGGCTGGACCGCCCTGACCGGCGGCGCGCCCGAGTGGGAGAACGACGCGCTCCCCGGCCTGACGCTGACCGTGCGCGGCGCGGCCGGGGGGCGCCCCGATCCCGCCCCCGTGGCCGTCGCCCTGAACGCAGGCGCGACGCCCTCGCCCCTGGTGCTGCCCGAGGCAGGGCCGGGCCTGCGCTGGCGTCTCGCGCTCGACACCGCCCATCCCCAAGGCGCCCCCGAGACCCCCGACACGATCCCGCTCGAGATCGGCGGCGACCATGCGCTGGTCTTCGAAGGCGTGCCGGCCGATCCCGCCCCCGTCCGCCTGGCGCGCGAGGCCGGGATCTTCGAGCGCTACCATGAGATCAACGGGACCGAGCGCCCCGCCTCGGAGGCGACCCGCGCCGCCCTGCTGCGCGCCATGGAACTGCCGACCGACGAGGCCGGCGCGCAGGCCGCGCTGTCGGCCCGCGCCGCCGCCGCCCCCCGGCGCCTCCCGCGCGAGGCGGTGACGGCGGCCGACGACGGGCAGGGCGGGGGCGAGGCCTGGCCGCTGCCCGACCTGCTGGGCTGGACCGTGCGGCTCGAATCCGGCGAGACGCTCTCGGGCGGCGTCGGCGAGCCGGTTCCCCCGCTGCCCCCCGGGCTGCATGTGCTCGCGGCGGGGGGGGAGGAGATGCTGCTTGCCGCCGCCCCGCGCGCCGCGCCCTCGGTGGAATCCGTGGCGGGGCGGGCCCGCGTCTGGGGCCTGACCGGCGCCGTCTACGCGCTGACCGGGCCGCAGAGCCTGGCGGAGGGCGATTTCGCCGACCTCGCCGAAGCCGCCGTCTCGGCCGCCTCGCTGGGCGCGGCCTTCGTGGGGGTGAACCCGATCCACGCGCTGGGCGTCGCCTATGGCGGGATCAGCCCCTATTCGCCCTCGACCCGCGTGGCGCTCGATGCGCGTCGCGTGGCGCCGCGGCTGGTCCCCGGCTTCTCGCCTCACCTGCTCCCCGGACAGGCGATGCAGGCGCTCGAGGCCTGGGCCGACGCGCCCCTGACCGACCCCGAGCTGCACCGCCGCCTGCGCGAGCCCGCCCTGCGCGCGCTGTTCGAGAAGACCTGGGCCACGCCCGGCGCCCCTGAGGCGGCCGCGTTCGAGGCCTGGCTCGCCGGTCCCGGCGCCCCGCGCCTGCCCTTCGCCACCTACGAGGCGCTGTCCGAGCGGCACGGCGAGGACTGGCGCGCCTGGCCCGAGGCGCTGCGAGACCCGATCTCGCCCGAGGTCGCGACCTTCGCCAAGGCCAATGCGCCCGCGATCCGATACCACGCCTGGCTGCAGTGGCTGGCCGAGGAGCAGCTCGCCGCCGCCCAGGCGGCCGCGACCGGGGCGGGGATGGCGCTGGGGCTCTACCTCGACATCGCGGTCGGCGTGCGTCCGGGCGGGGCCGAGACCTGGGCCAGTCCCTTGGCCTTCGCCCGCGGCGTCAGCCTGGGCGCGCCGCCTGACGCGCTCAACAGCCAGGGCCAGGCCTGGGGCCTCGCGCCCTATGACCCCGAGGGGCTGCGCCGCCTGCGCTACGCGCCGTTCCGCGAGATGCTGCGCGCGGCGATGAAACATGCCGGCGCGGTGCGCATCGACCATGTCATCGGCCTCGACCGCTGCTTCTGGGTCCCCGAGGACGGGACCCCCGGCGGCTATGTCAAATATCCCACCGAGATGCTGATGGCCCTGGTGCGGATCGAGGCCGCCAAGCGCGGCTGCGTGGTGGTGGGCGAGGATCTGGGCACCGTGCCCGACGGCCTGCGCGACCGGCTCGCCGAGTCTAACCTGCACGGCTGCGCCATCCTGCAGTTCGAGGGCGGACCGGGCGGCTACCGCAATCCGGGCGACTTCGCGCCGGCGAGCCTCGCCGCCTTCGGCACCCACGACACGCCGACGCTGGCGGGGTGGTGGGCCGCCGACGACGCCGACCTGCGCCTCTCGCTGGGCCACATCGACGCGCAGGGGGCCGAGGCGGTGCGCGCAGAACGCGCCGTCGCCCGCGCCGCCATCTGCCGCCTGCTGGTCGAGGAGGATCTGCTGCCCGAGGGCGTCGACCCCGAGGCCCCCCCGGCCGAGGCGGACGCCGCCCTGCGCGACGCGATCCACGCGCTTCTGGCCCGCGGCGCCTCGGCGCTGATGGCGGTGCAGATCGACGACGTCTTTGGCGTGCGGGAGCCTCAGAACGTGCCCGGAACCACGGTCGAGGCGCCGAACTGGCGGCGCCGCCACCCTGTTCGCGCTGCCGAAATCGGCGGCGCCGCGGTGCTCACGGCCCTGGCCAAGCGCCTAGAATTCGAGCGATCCCGGTGAACCTGCGACGAACGCCCCCTCTGTTCGTTGCCCTTTAGCAATCTATCGTGCAGTAACCTCGCCCGTGCAGCACAGGGACCAGGCCATGAACTTTCGCCACGCCGTCTCGCGCCCCGCCGACGCAGACGAGCTCGCCGACGCCGTACTCAATCACCTGACCTTCACGATCGGGAAGACGACGGACACCGCGACGCTTTCTGACTGGCGCCTGGCGCTGACCCACGCGATCCGCGACATGGTCGTGGCGCCGTGGTTCGACAGCGTCCGCAAGGTCTACAAGGAGGACCGGAAGCGGGTTTACTACCTGTCGATGGAATTCCTCATCGGGCGCCTGCTCGAGGATGCGGTCGACAACCTCGGGCTGGGCGAGCTCGCCCGCCACGCCATGGAGAAGCACGGCATCGACTGGCGCGAGGTGCTCGACGACGAGCCCGACGCGGCGCTCGGCAACGGCGGCCTCGGCCGCCTGGCCGCCTGCTTCCTCGATTCGATGTCCACCGTCGGCCTGCCGGCCCACGGCTACGGCATCCGCTACGACCACGGCCTGTTCCGCCAGGGCTTCCACGAAGGCTGGCAGGTCGAGGAGGCCGAGGAGTGGCTCCGCCAGGTCCACCCGTGGGAGTTCCAGCGCCGCGAGGTGCAGCACCGCATCGGCTTTGGCGGCTCGGTCCGCCAGACCGAGGGCGACGCGGCCGAGTGGGAGCCGGACGAGGTGGTGATCGCGGCGGCCTACGACACGCCCGTCCCCGGCTGGGGCGGCCGCTGGACCAACACCCTGCGGCTGTGGTCCGCGAAGCCCGAGCGTCTGTTCGAGCTTGACCGCTTCAACCGCGGCGACTTCGTGGGCGCCGCCGCGCCGGCGATCCTGGCGCAGACCATCAGCCGGGTGCTCTACCCCGACGACACCACCCCGCAGGGCAAGGAGCTGCGGCTGAAGCAGGAATACTTCTTCACCGCCGCCTCGATCCGCGACCTGCTGCGCCGCTTCGTCTCCGACCACAAGGACCTGCGGGAGCTGCCCAACAAGGTCGCCATCCAGCTCAACGACACCCACCCCGCCATCGCGGTGGCCGAGCTGGTGCGCCTGCTGATCGACCGCCACGGGATGGAGTTCGACGAAGCCTTCGAGATCACCCGCGGGACCCTGCACTACACCAACCACACCCTGATGCCCGAGGCGCTGGAGCGCTGGTCGTGGGAGCTGATGTCCCGCGTCCTGCCGCGCCACCTCCAGATCATCGAGAAGATCAACCGCAGGCATGAGCAGGAGTTCCCCGACCGCCCGGAGAACACCCGGATCATCGACCATGGCGAGATCCGCATGGGCAACCTCGCCTTCATCGGCTCGTGCAAGGTGAACGGCGTCTCGGCGCTGCACACCGACCTGATGAAGCGCACCGTGTTCAAGGAGCTGCACGAGCTGCATCCCGACCGGATCGTCAACGTCACCAACGGCGTGACCCCGCGGCGCTGGATCAACACCTGCAACGGCCGCCTGCGCGATCTTCTGAACGAGACGGTGGGCGAGGGCTGGATCACCGACCTCGACAAGCTCGAGCGGCTGCGCGGGCACGCCACCCAGCGCTCGTTCCAGGACGCGCTGTGGGATGCCAAGCGCATCAACAAGGCGGCGCTGTCGAACTGGCTGCTCGAGCATACCGGCGTGGGCGTCGACCCCGACGCCATGTTCGACGTGCAGATCAAGCGCATCCACGAATACAAGCGCCAGCTTCTGAACATCCTCGAGGCCGCGGCCCTCTACAACGAGATCCGCGACAACCCGGGCAAGGACTGGACGCCGCGGGTGAAACTGTTCGGGGGCAAGGCCGCGCCCGGCTACCAGCAGGCCAAGCTGATCATCAAGCTGATCAACGACATCGGCAAGAAGATCAACGAGGACCCCGCGATCGGCGACAAGCTCAAGATCGTGTTCCCGCAGAACTACAACGTCTCGATGGCCGAGCGTCTGATCCCGGCCGCCGACCTCTCCGAGCAGATCTCGACCGCGGGGATGGAGGCGTCGGGCACCGGCAACATGAAGCTCTCGATGAACGGCGCGCTGACGGTCGGCACGCTCGACGGCGCCAACGTCGAGATCCGCGAGGCGGTGGGGCCGGAGAACATCTTCATCTTCGGCAAGACCGCCGACGAGGTGAACGCGATGCGCGAGAAGGGCTACGACTCGCGCCCCGCCATCGAGGCGGACGCGCGCCTGGCCCGCGTCATCACCCAGATCGAGCGGGGGGTGTTCTCGCCCGACGATCCGGGCCGGTTCCGCGCCCTCGGCGACACCCTGCGCCACCACGACTGGTTCATGGTGACGGCGGATTTCTCCAGCTACTGGACGGTGCAGCGCCGCATCGACGACGCCTGGAAGGACCGCACCGACTGGCTGCGCAAGTCAACGGTGAACATCGCCGGCATGGGGCGGTTCAGCTCGGATCGCTCGATCAAGAACTACGCCGACTACGTCTGGGACGCCGAATACGGCTTCTGAGCCGGGGCAGGGCGCCCGCCCGCCTCGATCGACACGAAAAGACGCCCCGGACCGCGGTCCGGGGCGTCTTGCGTTGCGCCCTCGCTGCCGTGCGCGCCCCGGACCCGGGGCCTTCAAGCATCGAACGCGGTCAGGCGCGGTCGGCCAGGCACTCGAACAGGCTCTGGGCCATGCCGCGGATCAGGGCGGGGTAGAGGTCCGGCCCCGGGGTCAGGCTCGCGCCCAGCGGGTCGAGCACCCCGCGCCGCACGTCCGCGCCGGCCACCGAGTCGAGCAGGCGTGCGGGAATCTGCGGCTCGGCGAAGACGCACAGGGCGTGCGTCTCCTCGATAGCCCGCTCGACCTCGGCCACCCGGCGCGCGCCGGGGCGGGCCGCGTCGCCCAGCGAGACGGCGGCGGCTGCCGGCATGTCGAAGCGCCGCTCGAAATGGCGGTAGGCGTCGTGGAAGACCACGTAGGGGCGGCCCTGGACCGACCCGAGCAGATCCGCCGCGTCCTGCGCCGCCGCCTCGATCTTCGCGCGCCCCGCGGCGGCGTTGGCGGCATAGGTTTCGGCCCGCGCCGGGTCGATGCGCGCCAGCGCTTCGGCGATCGCATCCAGCCAGACCACCGCGTTGTCCGGGTTCAGCCAGGCGTGAGGGTCCAGCCCGCCATGGTCGTGGTCGTGCGGCGCGTCCGCCTCATGCGCATGGGCGTCGTCGTCCCGAGCCCCATGATCCTGGTGGTCGTCGCGCCCCCCGTGCCCCTCGTGCCCCCCGTGCCCCTCGTGCTCGTCATGGTCGAAAACCGCGGCTTCCCGCGCCTCGAGCAGCAGCGTGCCCGGCGCGTCCAGCAGGTCGAGGCGCACCGCCTCGGGTCCTGCCAGCGCGTCGGCGGCCTCCGACAGCCAGGGCGCCAGCGCGGGGCCGACCGAGATCACAAGGTCGGCCGCCTCCAGCGTCCGCGCTTGGCTGGGGCGCATCGAGAAGCCGTGGGGCGAGGCGCCGGGCGGCACGATCAGCGCGACCTCGCCCACCCCCTCCATCGCCATCGCCGCCAGCGACTGCACCGGGGGAATGTCGGCCACCACCCGCGGCGCGGTCTGCGCGGCGGCCCCGCCCGCCAGCGTCGCCGCCGCCATCATCCCCCAGCCCATCGCCCAGCCCATCGCCTTCATGCCGCTCTCGCCTTTCCCGCCCCGCGCTAGCGCTTTCGACGCTCCTGCCGGAGCGCCGCTCCGGCCGCGCCGGTTGCCTCTTGATCGTGCAGGGGGTAGCAAGTGCGTTACATCATAACAAGTGAAATGTTATACTGTAACGCATGACCGATCCCGCCCCCGATTCCGCCGCCTCGCCCGCGGCCTTCCAGCGTCACGACCACAGGCGCTGCGTCGCCTCGGCGCGCGCGGCGGTGGAGTCCGCCTGCGCCGAGCGGGGCCTGCGCCTGACGCCTGCGCGCGCCCGGGTGCTGGAGATCCTGCTGGCCTCGCACGAGGCGCTCGGCGCCTATGACGTGCTCGAGCGGCTGCGCGCCGCCGGCCACCCGGCGCAGCCGCCCGTCGCCTACCGGGCGCTCGACTTTCTGGTGGCCAACGGGTTCGCGCACCGGATCGAGAAGCTCAACGCCTTCGTCGCCTGCGCCCATCCCGACGAGGGGGCGCAGACCGCCCACGCCCCCGCCTTCATGATCTGCCGCGCCTGCCGGAGGGTGGCCGAGACCTCGGCCGGGCCCGCCGCCGCTTCGGTCGCCGACGCCGCCCGGGACCTCGGCTTCGAGGTCGAGCGGACGGTGGTCGAGATCGAGGGCGTCTGCCCCGACTGCCGCGCGCGGCCCGAGGCATGAGCGCGCGTCTTGCCCCGGCGCCCGAGGCCCCGCCCCTGGTCGAGGCGAGGGGCGTCTCGATCCGCTACGACGGGGTCGAGGTGCTGCGCGACGTGACCCTGACCCTGCGCGCGGGCGAGATCGTGACCCTGGTGGGCCCCAACGGCTCGGGCAAGACCAGCCTGGCGCGGGCGCTCGCCGGGGCGCTGAAGCCCGCAGCCGGCCGGGTTCGCCGCCGCGCCGGCCTGCGGCTGGGCTACGTCCCTCAGGCCCTGGCGCTGGACCGCACGCTGCCGATGACCGTCGACCGGTTCCTGGCGCTGGCGGGCGAGAAGAACCCGGCCATGCGCGAGGCGGCGCTTGCGCGCACCGGCGCCCAGGGTCTCGGCCGCCGTCAGCTCTCGGAGCTCTCGGGCGGCCAGTTCCAGCGGGCGCTGCTGGCCCACGCGCTGTTGCGCCGGCCGGAGCTGCTGGTGCTCGACGAGCCGACGACGGGTCTCGATCAGCCAGGCGCCTCGGCCTTCTACCGCCTGGTGGCCGAGCTGCGCGACGAACTCGGCTGCGCGGTGCTGATGGTCAGCCACGACCTGCACGTGGTGATGTCGGCCTCCGACCGGGTGATCTGTCTGAACGGGCATGTGTGTTGCGAGGGCACGCCCACCGTGGTCGCCGCGGCGCCCGAGTATCGCGCCCTGTTCGGGCACGGCACAGGGGGAGCGCTGGCGCTCTACCGCCACGACCACGATCACGCGCATGATCACGATCATGGGCATGTCCACGACCATGGCCACGACCACGGCCCGCAGGGGCAGGGCGCCGGGACGGGCTGATGGGGCTTCTCGACGATTTTCTGGTGCGCGCCGCGATCGCGGGGCTTGCGGTGGCGCTGGCGGCGGGGCCGCTGGGCTGTTTCGTGGTCTGGCGGCGGATGGCCTATTTCGGCGACGCCACCGCGCACGCCGCGATCCTGGGCGTGGCGGCGGCGCTGGCGCTCGAGATCCCGGTCTTTGTCGGCGTGCTGGCGATGGCCGGGCTGATGGCGGGCGCGGTGGCGACGGCCTCGGGGCGATCCTACGCGGCCGACACGCTGCTGGGGGTGGCCGCGCATACGGCGCTCGCCGCGGGGCTGGTGGCGATGGCCTTCCTGCCGGGGGCGCGGCTGGACCTGATGGGCTACCTGTTCGGCGACATCCTGGCCGTCTCGCACGCGGACGTGGCGACGATCGCGCTGGGGGCCGCGGCGGCGCTGGCGCTGCTCGCCTGGCGCTGGACGGGGCTGCTGACGACCACCCTCTCGCCCGACCTCGCCGCGGCCGAGGGGCGCGATCCCGGCCGCGAGCGGCTGATCCTGATGCTGGCGCTGGCCTTTCTGGTCGCCGCGGCGCTGAAGGTGGTGGGGGCGCTGCTGATCACCGCGCTGCTGGTGATCCCCGCGGCCGCCGCCCGCGCGATCTCGCCCACGCCCGAGCGCATGGCCCTGGCCGCGGCGCTGATCGGGTCTGGCGCGGTTCTGGGGGGCCTCGGCGCCTCCTGGACCTGGGACACGCCGGCGGGGCCTTCGGTGGTGCTGGCGGCCTCGGCCGGGCTGGCGCTGGCCAACCTGGCGGCGGTTGTGGGGCGGGCGCTGCGGGGCTGAGCCGCCCCTTCGCGCGGCGCTGGCGACCCCTGCAGGACTCGAACCTGCAACCTGCGGATTAGAAGTCCGCTGCTCTATCCAGTTGAGCTAAGGGGCCCGGCCGAAGCGCCGGCGCATCTAGCCGCGACCGCAAGCAGGGGTCAACGCCTGGCGCGGGAGCGCGCAGGGTTTGCGGTTTGTTCATGCCTTTCCTCTACCTCGGCGGTTCCGGATTGCGCGGGGACGACGATGACGGGCGAAATCTCAGGCGTGTCGACCAGCTTCAACCTGGCCTTCCTGGCCGGAACCCTGGTCTTCGTCGCGGTCCTCGCCCTCGCGATCTCGCGGTTCCTCAGCCGCATGGTCCATGAGCCGCGCGAGAGCCGCCGCCGATGGCAGACGCTGGTCGGGGCGACAGTGGGCATCATGGCCTGGTCGACCGGCATGCTGGTGACCCTGGGCCACAGCTGGACCGACGCGGAGGGCGCGCCGCTCGATGTCGGCTACGACGTGGGACCGCTGGCGCTGGCGCTGGCGCTGGCGATCTGCCTCTGCGTGGCGGTGTTCAACGCCGGGATCGAGGGGGAGCGGAACGTCGTCCAGGCGGTCGTGATGGGGTCGGGCGCAGGGGCGGCGGGGCTTCTCGTCTACCAGCTGGCGATCGAATCGATGCACGGCCCCGGCCGCTTCCATGTCGACCCGGGCATGCGGTCCGTCGCGGCCGTCTTCGCGTTGGGCCTGTTCGGCTACGCCTCGCTGCTGCTGCACGGGCCGCAACGGATGCTGCGCCTGACGCGGGGGGCGGTGATGGTGCAGGTCAGCATCCTGGGCATGACCCTGTTCTCGGCGCTGGCGATGGAATTCACGCCCGAGGCCGGGCGCGAGGTTCCCGACGGGCTGGTGGACCGCGTCTCGCTGGGGTTCATGGTGGGGGCGATCTCGGCGCTCTGCGCCGCGATCACCTTCCTGTTCTCGAGCATCGACCTCGCCTCGGCCCGCGCGACGGAGGAGAAGTTCCGCCATCTTGCCCTGCACGACGCGCTGACCGGACTGCCCAACCGCGCATTCCTGACCCAGGCGCTGGCGCGGATGCTGGAAGACGCGCGGGGGGAGCGGGAGGCCGACGGCATCGGTCAGGCCGGCGCGGCGATGGCGGTGATCGGCGTCGACCTGGACCGGTTCAAGCCGGTCAACGACGTGCAGGGCCACGCGGCCGGGGACGCCGTCCTTCAGGGCATCGCCGCCCGGGTCTCGGCGGTGCTGGGGCCGGGCGAGGTCTTCGCGCGCACCGGGGGGGACGAGTTCGTGGCCCTCAAGGCCCCCTGCGCGCGCGTCGAGGCGGAACGCTTCGCCCGCCGCCTGCACGACGCCATCGTGGTCCCGATCGACTGGGCGGGCTCCAGCCTCGGAGTGGGAGCGAGCCTGGGGATCGCGCTTCACCCCCGCGACGGCGAGGATGCCGGCGCGCTGCTGACCCGCGTCGACCTCGCCCTCTACCGCGCCAAGAAGGAGGCGGGGGGCGAGATCGTCTTCTACGACCGCCGCATGGACGAGGCCTCGCGCGATCGCTCGGCGCTCGCCATGGCGCTTCGCCAGGCGCTGGCGCGCGACGAGTTCGAGCTGCACTACCAGCCTCAGACCGCGCTCGCCGACGGCCATGTCCTCGCCTACGAGGCGCTGATCCGCTGGCGCCATCCCGAGCGCGGACTGATCGCCCCCGACGCCTTCATTCCCGTGGCCGAGAGCACCGGCCTGATCCGGGACATCGGCGCATGGGTTCTGCACGCGGCCTGCCGCGAGGCTGCGGCCTGGCGCGATCCGGTGGGGGTGGCGGTGAACGTCGCCCCGATGCAGCTCGCCCAGTCCGACTTCGTGGAGTTGGTGCGCGACGCGCTGATGGTCTCGGGCCTGCCGGCCGCGCGTCTGGAGCTGGAGGTGACCGAGGCCTCGATGATCGCCGATCACGAGCAGTTGCGCGCGGTGATGATCGAGCTCAAGGCGCTCGGGGTGCGAGTGGCGATGGACGACTACGGGGCGGGCTACGCCTCGCTCGCGGCGCTGCGCAGCTTCCCCTTCGACAAGATCAAGATCGACCGCGGCTTCATCGAGAGCCTGGGCCGCGATCCCCAGTCGCTGGCCATCGTCCGCTCGACCCTGCTGCTGGGCCGCGCCCTGTCGATCCCGGTGCTGGCCGAGGGCATCGCCAGCGAGGACGGCCTGCGCTTCCTGCGCGAGGAGGGGTGCACCGAGGGGCAGGGCTTCCTCTTCGGCCGACCGGTCGAGGCCAGCGCCGTCCGCCGGAAGATGGGGATGGAGGCGTCCGCACCAGCCGTGCCCGGCCCCGCTCCGGGCCCGCAGGCGGCAGACCCGGACCTCGCCGCGGATCTGCCCGAGGCGACCGCCTTGCCGCCCGTCGCCGACGCCGCCCGGCCGGAAATCGCCTCTCGCCGCGCCGCCGGTTGAGGCTACCAGCCGCGCCGGACGTCGACAGGCCCCTCCGCCCGGGGCCCAGCCCGCATGCCGCCGGCCACGCAACGGCGTCCCATCCTCGCGGCCAGTCCGGTCGCGCGCCTGTCCTGGCCGGCCCGAGGTCTGGCGCTCCTTTCACCTCACGGCGGACGTTTCGGTTTTCTTCATGCTCCTCGCGTAGCGGAGGGACCGCCTGTTCACGGAGCCGACCGCGATGCTCGACGCCGCCACCAGCACCCATGATCCGACGATGATCAGCACCGCGCTGATCGTCGGGGCCGCCGGCGTGGCGCTCTCGGTGCGGTTGTACCTGCGCGCCTGCGCCGAGTCGCTGCATCGGCGGCGCTGGTGGCTGATGCTGACCGGCATCATTTCGGGCGCCGGCATCTGGGCCACGCAGACGCTGCTGGGCCTGGGCTACATCTCCGGCGCGCCCCATGCCCACGACCCCGTGGTGATGCTCTTCGCCTTCATGATCGCGGTCTGCGGGGGCGTGAGCCTTCTGCAGTACGCCCACGGACGGCGCGGCCTGGGCGCGGCCCTGGTTGTGGGCGTCGGATACGGCCTGCTGACCTCGGGCATCCAGATCTCCAACATCGCCGCGGTGGCGGCCGAGGGGGTCACGATCTGGCGCGCCGACTGGATGACGGCCCTGGTCGCCTGGGCCGTGCCGGTCTGCGCGGCCGCCTCGGCGATCCTGCGCAACCGGACCCGCGCCGGCGCGCCGTGGCAGGCGGCCGGGGTCTTTGTCCTCTGCATGGGGGGTATGTTCTGGATCGGCCTCCACGAGGTCGAGTTCAGGCCCGACCCCACGGTCGAGATCCCGGTCGGGATGATGCAGGACTTCGGCGTGGCGCTGCTGGTGGTGACGCTGACCGCCGCCGTCCTGATCCTGGGCGTCGCCTTCGTGGTCATCGACCGCTCGGCGGTGCGCGAGGCGCGGGCCCGCTACCGCCACATGGCCCTGCACGATCCTCTGACCCAGCTTCCCAATCGCGCCTGCCTGAACGAGGCGCTCGCCGACGCGGTCTCGGCCTCGCGCGGGCTGACCGCGCGCATGGCCGTCGCCGCGATCGACCTCAACCGCTTCAAGCCTGTCAACGACGTGCATGGCCATGCCGCCGGCGACGCCCTGCTGTGCGGGATCTCGAGCGCGCTCGCCGCGGCCCTGCAGCCGGGGGAATTCGTGGCCCGGGCCGGCGGCGACGAGTTCCTGGCCTTCAAGACGGGCCTGGGCGACCGCGCGGACGCCGAGGCGTTCGCCCATCGCCTCGCCGCGGCCGTCCGCGTCCCGGTGGACTGGGAGGGGCTGTCCCTCTCGGTTGGCTGCGGCATCGGCGTCGCCCTGTTCCCCGAGGACGGCGACACGCCCCAGGCGCTGCAGTCGCGCGCAGACCTCGCCCTCTACCGCGCCAAGGGAGACGCGAGCGAGCGGCCCCGCTTCTACGAACAGCGCATGGACGAGGCCGGGCGCATCCGCTCGGCCCTTGCGATGGCCCTGCGCGAGGCGCTGGCCCGCGAGGAGTTCGAGCTGTGGTTCCAGCCCCAGGCGCTGCTCGCCGACGGCCGCATCACCGGGTTCGAGGCGCTGCTGCGCTGGCGGCGTCCCGGCCACGGGCTGGTGCTGCCGGGCGAGTTCGTGCCGGTTGCCGAGAAGACCGGCCTGATCCGCCCCATCGGCGCCTGGGTGATCCGCGAGGCCTGCCGCGCCGCCGCGCAGTGGCCGCAGGCCTACGGGGTCGCGGTCAACGCCTCGCCCGCCCAGCTCACCCAGACCGACTTCGTCGAGCAGGTGTCCGACGCGCTGATCGCCGCCGGCCTCGCGCCCGAGCGGCTCGAGATCGAGCTGACCGAGGCGAGCCTGATCGCCGATCACGGCCGCATGCTCGAGGTGATGGTCGAGCTGAAGGCCGCCGGCGTTCGGGTCGCGATGGACGACTACGGCGCGGGGCTCGCCTCGCTGGGGGCGCTGCGCTCGTTCCCCTTCGACCGGCTGAAGATCGACCGCGCCTTCATCGACGCGATGGACCGCGACCCCGCCGCAGCCGCGATGGTCGAGGCGACCCTGCTGCAGGCGCGCGCCCTGAACATGCCGGTGATGGCCGAGGGCGTCGAGGACGCCGCCCACCTCGAGCGTCTGCGTCGCCAGGGCTGCGAGCAGGCGCAGGGCTACTATTTCGGGCGGCCGATGCCGCTGGCCGATGCGCAGCGGCTGATGCGGCGGGCGCCGGGCGATCTGACCGCCGCCTCGGCGGCCAGCTGAGCGCGCGCCAGCCCCCCGCGCCAGCCCCTCGCGCCGGCTCCCGGCCGCCCGATCGGTCGCAATGGATGCTTGCCATGAAGGCGCGCAGGCGGCATAAGCGCGCCCATGACCGCGACGCCCCAGACCACCCCGATCTGCATCGGGATCTGCATTACCCGCTGACGACAGTCCGCGGCGGCGTTCGCTCTTTCCCCGATCCAAGAAAGACCAACGGCCGGCCGCGGGCCCCGCTGCATCCACGCGCGACCGCCGAGGCCTACATGACCGATCACCCGCTGAAGCTGCGGAACTCCGCCACCGGCGAGACGTCCGCCTTCGTTCCCCGCGACTGGCGCCTGGGCGCCGAGAGCCCTCGGGTGCGCCTGTATGTCTGCGGCCCCACCGTCTACGACCGCGCCCACATCGGCAACGCCCGCCCGGCGGTGGTCTTCGACGTGCTGTTCCGCCTGCTGCGCCACATCTACGGGGCCGAGCGCGTGGACTACGTGCGCAACATCACCGACGTCGAGGACAAGATCAACGACCGCGCGGCGCAGCTCTATCCGCAGATGCCGCCGCTCGAGGCGATCGCGAAGCTGACCGAGGAAACCACGGCCTGGTATCATGAGGACATGGACGCGCTCGGCGTCCTGCGTCCCACCCATGAGCCGCGCGCCACCGCCCACATCCCCGGCATGGTCGAGATGATCGCGCGGCTGGTCGCCTCGGGCCACGCCTACGAAGCCGAGGGGCATGTGCTGTTCTCGGTCGACAGCTACGCCGACTACGGCAAGCTCTCGGGCCGCTCGCTCGAAGACATGATCGCGGGCGCCCGGGTCGAGGTCGCGCCCTACAAGAAGAACCCGATGGACTTCGTGCTGTGGAAACCCTCGTCGGAGGCGCATCCCGGCTGGGACAGCCCCTGGGGCCGCGGCCGCCCGGGCTGGCACATCGAGTGCTCGGCCATGTCCAGGGAGCTGCTGGGCGAGGATTTCGACATCCACGGCGGCGGCTCGGACCTCATGTTCCCCCACCACGAGAACGAGATCGCCCAGTCCTGCTGCGCGGCCCCCGACCACGGCTTTGCCGAGGTCTGGCTGCACAACGGCATGATCCGCGTGGACGGGAAGAAGATGTCGAAGTCGCTCGGCAATTTCTTCACCGCCCAGGACAAGCTCTCCGAGATCCCCGCCGACGTGATCCGCGCCATCCTGCTCAACGCCCACTACCGCGACGAGCTCGACTGGACGGAGGCGGTGGTCGACCAGGCGCGCGCGATCCTCAACCGGCTCAACCGCCTGGCCGACCGGGCGCGGCGGGCCGGGATCACGCCCGACGCGGACGATCCCGACGTGATCGAGGAGGTGGTCGAGCGGCTGTGCGAGGACCTCGACACCCACGGCGCCCTGCGCGCGCTGCACCGGTTCGCGGGCGAGGCGCTCTCGGCGCCCGACTCCGAGGCCGAGGCGCTCCAGCAGGTGGTCGACACGGCCGTGTTCCTGGGCTTTGGCCTCTCCTTCGCCGAGGC
The DNA here is from genome assembly GCF_963977235.1 of uncultured Albimonas sp. Taxonomy (NCBI): domain Bacteria; kingdom Pseudomonadati; phylum Pseudomonadota; class Alphaproteobacteria; order Rhodobacterales; family Paracoccaceae; genus Albimonas; species uncultured Albimonas sp. The sequence goes on along the minus strand of NZ_CAXBOD010000039.1, from coordinate 11,403 downwards.
GGACGGGACGGGCGAGGCGCAGGACCATGACGCGGTGATCGCAGGCGCCTGCGCCCGGCTGGACGCGGCGCGCCAGGCCAGGGACTTCGCCGCCGCCGACGCCCTGCGCGCGCTGATGAACCAGGCCGGCCTGGTGGTGCAGACCGGCAAGGGCGGCACCACCGCCGAGCGCGGCGTCGACTTCGACCCTGCAGCGCTGGAGGCCCTGAAGTGACGCGCGAGCGGCTCTATCTTTTCGATACCACGCTGCGCGACGGGCAGCAGACCTCGGGCGTGGCTTTCTCGGTCGAGGACAAGATCCGGATCTCGAAGGCGCTCGACGCGCTGGGCCTCGACTATGTCGAGGGGGGGTGGCCCGGCGCCAATCCCACCGACTCCGACTTCTTCGCCCGCGCGCCCGGGCTGAGCCGCGCGACCTTCACCGCCTTCGGGATGACCAAGCGGGTGGGCCGCTCGGCCGAGAACGACGACGTGCTGGCCGCGGTGATCAACGCCGCCACCCCGGCCGTGTGCCTGGTGGGCAAGACCCACGACTATCAGGTCGAGACCGCGCTGGGCGTGTCGCTGGACGAGAACCGCGAGGCGATCCGGGACTCGGTGCGCCATCTCGGCGCGCTCTCGCGCGAGCCGCTGTTTGACGCCGAGCACTTCTTTGACGGCTACAAGGCCAACCCCGACTACGCGATGTCCTGCCTCGAGGCGGCGATGGAGGGGGGCGCGCGCTGGGTGGTGCTGTGCGACACCAACGGCGGCACGCTGCCCGCCGAGATCGGCGAGATCGTCTCCCAGGTCTGCAAGCGCATCCCCGGCGCCCACGTCGGCATCCACACCCATGACGACACCGGCATGGCGGTGGCCGGGGCGCTCGCCGCGGTCGACGCCGGCGCGCGCCAGATCCAGGGCACGCTCAACGGGCTGGGGGAGCGCTGCGGCAACGCCAACCTGACCTCGCTGATCCCCACGCTGCTGTTGAAGAAGCCTTATGCCGAGGCCTACGAGACGCGGCTGAAGCGCGAGGATCTGCCCAAGCTGACCCGGGTCAGCCGGATGCTCGACGACATCCTCAACCGCACGCCCAACCGCCACGCGCCCTACGTCGGCGAGGCCGCCTTCACCCACAAGGCCGGCCTGCACGCGAGCGCGATCCTCAAGGACCCCAGCACCTACGAACACGTGCCCCCCGAGGTGGTGGGCAACGAGCGGGTGGTGCCGATGTCCAACCAGGCCGGCCAGTCGAACCTGCGCCAGCGCCTGCTGGACATGGGGCTGACGGTCGAGAAGGGGGACCCGCGCCTGAGCCGGATCCTCGACGAGGTGAAGCGGCGCGAGGATGCGGGCTATGCCTACGACGGCGCCCAGGCCAGCTTCGAGCTGCTGGCGCGCGGCGAACTCGGCCTGCTGCCGCGGTTCTTCGACGTCGAGCGCTACCGGGTGACGGTCGAGAAGCGGATCAACGCGCGGGGCGACGCGATCACCGTCTCCGAGGCCGTGGTCTCCTGCGTGGTGGACGGGGAGCGGATCATGTCCGTCTCCGAGTCCCGGGATCTCGCGACCGACGACGACCGCGGGCCGGTGAACGCGCTGAGCCGGGCGCTGGCCAAGGACCTGGGGCGCTACCAGAGCTTCATCGAGGATCTCAAGCTCGTCGACTTCAAGGTGCGCATCACCTCGGGCGGCACCGAGGCGGTGACGCGGGTGCATATCGACTCGACCGACGGGCAGGGGCGGCGCTGGTCGACCGTGGGCGTCTCGCCCAACATCGTCGACGCGTCCTTCCAGGCGCTGCTGGACGCGATCCAGTGGAAGCTGATCCGCGACGGCGCCAAGGGCCAGGCGCGGGGGCAGGGCGCGGCGGCCTGACCCTCGCGCCGCGGGGGGCCAGTGTCGCCTGCCTATCAACAAGCGGACTGCAGGCGCCCTGCGGGCGGGCCTGGCAGGGTCGCTTCCCTGCGCGTCGCCCGTTGCGCCCGCCGCCCGGCTGGGCCAGTGGACGGGGCATGAGCCACGACGCCTGCGAATCCCTCGTCCGAGATCACGACCGCGACCGCTGGGCCACTGCGCGCCTGGCGCCGCCGCCCGCCACGGGCCGGCTGTTCGCGCTCTACGCCTTCAACCTCGAGGTGGCGCGGATCCCCTCGGTCGTCTCCGAGCCGATGCTGGGCGAGATCCGCCTGCAGTGGTGGCGCGACGCGCTGGCCGAGATCCACGCCGGCGCCGCCCCCCGCCGCCACGAGGTCGTGGCGCCGCTCGCCGAGGCGATCGCGGCCGCAGACCTGCCCCAGGACCTGTTCGAGGCGCTGCTCGACGCCCGCTCCTACGATCCGCAGGGGCCCGCGATCGGCGACCGGGCCCTGTTTGACGCTTATGTCGACGGGACCGCGGGGGGGCTGATGCGGCTTGCGGCGCGGATCTGCGCGGGCGGCGATCCGGGGGCCGAGGGCGACCAGGCGGCGCGGCTGGCGGGATGGGCCTCGGGCGCGGCGGCGCTGATCCGGGCGCTGCCCGCGCTCTATGCCCGCGGCGGCGACCCGATCCCGACGCAGGGCGAGCTCGACCGCAACACGCTTGCCGAGGGCGTCACCCCCGAGCCCCTGCGCGAGGCCCTGCGCGGCATCGCCGTCGACGGGCTCGAGAAACTGGCGCAGGCGCGGCGCTTGCGCCCGGGGGCCGAGATCCGCCCCGCTCTGCTCGCCGGCTGGCGGGCCGAGGAGACGCTGCGCCCCGCCGCCCGTCCCGGTTTCGAGGTCTTCGCCCAGGCCGTTCCGTCCGAGTTCGTGCGCCGCGGCCGCCTGCTGCGCCGGGTCTTCTTCGGGGGCCTCTGAGGGGGCCGCTCAGCGCCGCTGCAGGACGTAGACGGTCGAGCCCAGCGACTGGCCGGGCACATGGGGGCCGTGCTGCTTGAACAGCAGGTCCGCGGCGCAGGCGTCGACCATCTCGCGCAAGCGCCCCTCATAGACCTTCTCGGCCAGGGCATGGTCGTTGAGCGTGAACACGAAGCAGCCGCCCCGCGGCAGCAGCCCGACGGCGCGGTCGATCAGCTCGGGCGGCGCGTGGGCGGGACTGAACACGCCGACCGCCGCGATGTTGGCATAGGCGCCCGGCGCGACGGGCAGGGGTTCGGCGAGATCGCCCTTCACCAGCTCCCGGTAGACGTCCTTGCGGGCGGCGACCTGCAGCATCTCATCGGAAAAGTCGGTGCCGTCCAGCGTCGAGAACCCGGCGGTGGCGAGCGCCTCGCCCGACAGGCCCGTGCCGCAGCCCACGTCCAGCACCGGGGCCGCGAGATCGCCCGCGAACTGCGCCAGCGCCTCGGCGCAGCGGGCAGGCCCGGCGTAGCCGTTGGCCACCAGATCGGCGTCGTAACTGTCGGCCCAGTCGCGGTAGAGGGCCTGGGTCGAGGCGGAGTCCTGAAGCTCGTAGACGTCGTTGGGGAACTCTGACTCAGCGGTCTTGAATGGATCGGTCATCGTGTGCCTCCGGCCCCGATGATGGGGCCGCGGGCGGTTCGCGTCAAATGATGTCGGTATTCGATTGCAATCAGGGGGACGCGGGTCAGGCCGCCTCGCGCAGGCCCAGCCAGGCGCGCCAATGTTCCTTGGCGCGCTCCGAGTAGGCGCGGGCGCGGTCGCGCTTGCCGCGGCGGCCGCCCTTCATCGGGGCCTCGAGCGGCGGGAACAGACCGAAGTTGACGTTCATCGGCTGGAAGGTCGCGGCCTCGGCGCCGCCGGTGATGTGGGTCAGCAGCGCGCCGATCGCGGTGGTCGGCGGGGGCGTCTCGAGCGGGGTTCCCAGCCGCTCGGCCGCAGCAAGGCGCCCTGCAAGCAGCCCCATGGCCGCGCTTTCGACATAGCCCTCGACGCCGGTGACCTGGCCCGCGAAGCGCAGGCGCGGGTCGGCCTTCAGCCGCATCCGTCCGTCAAGCAGGCGGGGCGAGTTCAGGAAGGTGTTGCGATGGATCCCGCCGAGGCGGGCGAACCGCGCCTCCTCCAATCCCGGAATCATCCTGAAAACATCGGTTTGCGCGCCGTACTTCATCTTGGTCTGGAAGCCGACGATGTTGTAGAGCGTGCCCAGCGCGTTCTCCTTGCGCAGCTGCACGATGGCGTGGGGCTTGACCGTGGGATCGTGCGGGTTGGTCAGGCCCACGGGCTTGAGGGGGCCGAAGCGCAGGGTCTCGCGGCCCCGCTCGGCCATCACCTCGATGGGCAGGCAGCCCTCGAAATAGGGGGTGCCCTCCCACTCCTTGAACTCGGTCTTGGGGGCGGCGAGGAGGGCGTCGAGGAAGCCCTCGTACTGCTCGCGCGACATCGGGCAGTTGAGGTAGGCGGTGCGCTCCTCCTCGGTCTCGCCCTTGTCATAGCGCGACTGGAACCAGGCCTTCGACAGGTCCACGCTGTCGGCGTGCACGATGGGGGCGATGGCGTCGAAGAAGGCGAGGCCATCGTCGCCGGTCAGGCCGCGGATCGCCTCGGCGAGCGCGGGAGAGGTCAGCGGCCCGGTGGCCACGATCACCGAATCCCACGCCTCGGGCGGCAGGCCGGGGACCTCTCCGCGCTCGATCGTGACCAGCGGGTGGGCCTCGAGCGCGGCGGTGACCTCGGCCGAAAAGCGGTCGCGGTCGACGGCGAGCGCGCCGCCCGCGGGCAGGGCGTTGCGGTCGCCCGCGCCGATGATCAGACCGTTCGCCTCGCGCATCTCCCAGTGCAGGAGGCCGACGGCGTTGGTCTCGTGATCGTCCGAACGGAAGGAGTTCGAGCACACCAGCTCCGCCAGCCCGTCGGTGTGGTGGGCGTCGGTGGGGCGCTCGGGGCGCATCTCGTGCAGCACCACGGGCACGCCCATCGAGGCGGCCTGCCAGGCGGCCTCGGAGCCGGCCATGCCGCCGCCGATGACGTGGATGGGGTCGATTGCGCGGGTCTGGGTCATGGCGCGGGGTCTACACCGACCTGCGCCGACAGGAAAGCGTTCGTGGGCGGGGCTGGAGGCGCGGCGATGAACCGGGCGGGGCGGAGTCGGTCGCGCGGTGGCCGCGCGGTGGCCGAATCGCGGGCAGGGCGGTCGGAATCCGGCGGATCGGGGGCATCGGGGGTTATTGCGCCGCAATTCTTCCGTCCGTCGGAAACGGCGCTAGCTTCCTGACGTCGGCGGACCCCATGGCGCGGCTGCGCTCCGGGGGCCCGGCCGACGCCGGAGCAAATTCCTTCGGATCGGGCGCGTCGTCGCCCGCTCCGCAGGCGCCGAGCGGACGCAGAGGCGTCGCCGGCGGAACAACGAGAGAGGCGACCATGCTGGGCACGATCCTGATCATCCTGCTGATCCTTATCCTGATCGGCGCGCTGCCGCGCTGGGGCTACAGCGCCGGCTGGGGCTACGGGCCCAGCGGCGGGCTCGGCCTGGTGCTGGTGATCGTCCTGATCCTGGTCTTGATGGGCCACATCTGACGCAAGGCCATATCGGCCTGAAAGCGAGAAAGCCGCCCGGTCCTGCGACCGGGCGGCTTTTTCTGCGTCCGACGCCTGCCCGCGAGAGCCGGGCGCGTCAGTTCACTCCTGCGAGGGCGCCTCCGGGGGCGTCTCCGGGCCCGGGCCTTCGGGCGTGCCCTCGGGCAGGTCGTCCTGGGGCCCCTCAGGCGCCCCGTCGTCGGCCTCGGCGATCCAGGCGACCGAGACCACCGTCTCGCCCGGCGCGGCGTTCAGCACCCGGACGCCGCCCGCGGTGCGCGAGCGCAGCGAGATGCCGGCCACCGGGCAGCGGATCGACTGGCCGCGGTCGGTGGCGAGCATGATCTGGTCGTCCATCTGCACCGGGAAGGCCGCCGCGATCGGCCCGCCGCGCTGGGCCTTGTCCATCGCCCCAACGCCCTGGCCGCCGCGACCACGGGTGGGATAGTCCATCGACGAGCTCAGCTTGCCCTGGCCGCGTTCGGTGATGGTGAGGATGATCTCCTCGGCCGCCGACATCGCGGTGATCCGCTCGGCCGAGATGGCGACGTCGGCCACGGCCTCCTCGTCGCTCTCGTCGCCCGGCTCCTCGGCGTCGGCCTGGGCGGTGGCGCGCTTCCACTTGATGTAGGCCTGCCGCTCCTCGGGCGTCGCCTCGAAGTGGCGCAGGACCGCCATCGAGACCACGCGGTCGCCGGAGGCGAGGCGGATGCCCCGCACGCCGGTGGACTCGCGGCCCTTGAAGACGCGCACCTCGGTCACCCGGAAGCGGATCGCCTTGCCGAAGGCGGTGACCAGGAAGACGTCGTGGCTCTCGTCGCAGATATGGGCGCGCACCAGGCTGACCCCCTCGGGCACGCGCATGGCGATCTTGCCGTTGCGCATGACGTTGGTGAAGTCGCTGAGCGCGTTGCGCCGCACGTCGCCGGCAGAGGTCGCGAAGACGATCTGCAGGTTCTCCCACTCGGCCTCGGGCTTGTCGACGGGCATCACCGCGGCGATGCCGGTGCCCGGCGAGATCGGCAGCACGTTGACGATCGCCTTGCCCCTCGCCGAGCGTCCGCCCGAGGGCAGCTGCCAGGTCTTGAGCTTGTAGACCATCCCGTCGGTGGTGAAGATCAAGAGCGGCGTGTGCGTGTTCGAGACGAAGAGCGTGGTCACCACGTCCTCGTCCTTGGTCGCCATGCCCGCCAGCCCTTTTCCGCCCCGCGCCTGGGAGCGGTAGTCCACCAGCGGCGTGCGCTTGATGTAGCCCTGCGCGGTGATGGTGACGACCATGTCCTCGCGCTCGATCAGGTCCTCGTCGTCGAGGTCGCCGTCGTAGTCGACGAACTGGGTGCGCCGGGGCGAGGGGAAGGCGGTCTGGATCTCGCGCAGCTCGGCGCGGATGATGTCGAGGATCATCTCGCGGCTGGCCAGGATCTCGAGGTACTCGCGGATCTTGGCGGCCAGCTCCTCGAGCTCGTCGGTGACTTCCTGCACGCCGATGGCGGTCAGGCGCTGCAGGCGCAGGTCGAGGATGGCGCGGGCCTGCACTTCCGAAAGCCGGTAGGTGCCGTCGTCGGCGACCTTGAACAGCGGGTCGTCGATCAGGCGGATGTAGTCGGCGATCTCGTGGGCGGGCCAGTGCCGCTCCATCAGCCGGGCGCGGGCGGTGGCGGGATCGGGGGAGGAGCGGATCATCCGCACCACCTCGTCCACGTTCGAGACCGCCACCGCGAGGCCGCACAGGATATGGGCGCGGTCGCGGGCCTTGCGCAGCTCGAACGCGGTTCGCCGGGCGACCACTTCCTCGCGGAAGGAGATGAAGCTCGCGAGGATCTTCTTGAGGTCCAGCTGCTCCGGCCGCCCGCCGTTCAGCGCCAGGATGTTGCACCCGAACGAGGTCTGCAGCGGCGTGTAGCGGAACAGCTGGTTGAGCACGACGTCGGGGGTGGCGTCGCGCTTGAGCTCGACGACCACGCGGATGCCCTGGCGGTCGCTCTCGTCGGCGACCGAGGAGATGCCCTCGATGCGCTTGTCGCGGGCCAGCTCCGCGATCCGCTCGATCATCGTGGCCTTGTTCACCTGGTAGGGGATCTCGTCCACGACGATGGCGTAGCGGTCCTTGCGGATCTCCTCGATCCGGGTCTTGGCGCGCATCAGGACCGAGCCCTTGCCCGTGTGATAGGCCTTGCGCGCGCCGCCGCGGCCCAGGATCAGGCCTCCGGTGGGGAAGTCGGGCCCGGGGATGTACTCGATCAGGTCCGAGATCTCGAGCTCGGGGTTGTCGATCAGCGCCAGCGTGCCGTCGATGACCTCGCCCAGGTTGTGGGGCGGGATGTTGGTGGCCATGCCCACCGCGATGCCGCCCGCGCCGTTGACCAGCAGGTTGGGGAAGCGCGCGGGCAGGACGGTCGGCTCACGGTCCTGGCCGTCGTAGTTGGCGACGAAATCGACCGTGTCCTTCTCGATGTCGTCGAGGATCGCGAGCGCGATCTTCTGCATGCGCACTTCGGTGTAGCGCATGGCCGCGGGCTTGTCCCCGTCCATGGAGCCGAAGTTGCCCTGGCCGTCCAACAGCGGCATGCGCATCGAGAAGGTCTGCGCCAGCCGCACCAACGCGTCGTAGATCGCCGCGTCGCCATGCGGGTGATACTTGCCCATCACGTCCGAGACCGGGCGCGCGGACTTGCGATAGGACTTGTCGTGCGTGTTCCCGGTCTCGTGCATCGCGTAGAGGATGCGGCGGTGGACCGGCTTCAGCCCGTCGCGCAGGTCGGGCAGGGCGCGGCTGACGATGACCGACATGGCGTAGTCGAGGTAGGAGCGTTTCATCTCCTCCTCGACCGCGATCACGGGGCCGTCGTAGCTCGATCGGCGAGGCGGCTCTCCACCGGTTTCGGGGGCGTCCTCGGGGGGATCCTGATCGTCGGTCAACGGGTGCCTGCTGTCGCTTTGTTCTTGGTCACGACCTTGTAACGACAGGGGGCGGAAAGGGCAATCGAAGGGGGGCGATTCCGCCTCGCGGCGCCGCGGAAATCCGCCTCAGCGCAGGCCGTTCGCCGCCCCCGACGCCCTGCGGCCGCGGGCCGGGCCGCCGCGGGCGCGCCGGGGCCCCGCGGCGGCGCGCGTCACTCCCAGGTCCAGAGGTCGTCCCCGAAATGGAAGTCCGACTTCGACAGGTCGTCGGCCTCCACGCCCTTGAGGGTGACCGAGGCCTTCTTGAAGCCGACCTCGGCGCCGCCGGCCCCGTCGGTGATCTTGAGCTGGCCGAAGCCCTTCACCGGCGCGAGGATCAGGTCCTTGCCGACCTTGAAGTCCTTGATCACGTCGTCGCCGCTGTTGCGGTGGAAGTAGAAATGGTCGCGCCCGCCGCCGCCCTTGAGCACGTCGTCGCCCTGCATGCCCAGCAGCGTGTCGTGGCCGCCGCCCCCGAACAGCTTGTCGCGCCCCTCGCCGCCGAACAGAACGTCCCGCCCGCCGCCGCCCACGAGCTTGTCGCGCCCGACGTTGCCGAACAGCGAGTCATGCCCCGCGCCGCCGAACAGCTTGTCGTTGCCGGCGTCGGGCGTGCCCGCCTCGTCGCCCATCAGCTCGTCGTCGCCGCGGCCGCCCCACAGCCGGTCGGCGCCGTCGTCTCCGGTCAGCCCGTCGTCGCCATTGCCGCCCCAGACGCGATCGTTCCCGTCGCCGGCATAGATCACCGCGTCGTCGCCGCCCCCGCCATAGATGCGGTCGTCGCCGCCAAAGCCGTCGATGATCTCGTCGGCGCGGGTCCCGCGAAGGGTCTCGCTGTCGTCGCTGCCGCGGATGTACTCGTAGTCGGTGACCGCCTCCACGACCAACTCGGGCAGGTCGGACTCCAGGGCGGCGATCGGTCCGGAAATGACAGGCTGGTCGGGCATGGTCGGTCCTCGCGCAGGCGGCCGGCGGCGCGAGGGCGCGGCGGGGCCGGAGCATCGGTCAGGGTGAACGAAACCCGAATGCCGACGCGGGCCCGGTTACGCAAGGAAAATCATGACGAATTGCGCAACCTCGCGCGGTGCGTGGCTCAGACGAACCGCACCTTGCCGATGAAGCTCAGGTTCCGGTTCATCTGCGCATAGTCGATCCCGTAGCCCACCACGAACTCGTCGGGGATGGTGAAGCCGGTGAAACGGGCCTGGACGTCGGTCTCCCGGCGCGAGGGCTTGTCGAGCAGGGCGCAGACCTCGAGCCGGCGCGGCTTGCGCGCCTCGAGCAGGTGCAGGACGTGGTGCAGGGTGAAGCCGGTGTCGACGATGTCCTCGACCACCAGCACGTCGCGCCCCTCGATCTCGCCGCGCAGGTCCTTGAGGATGCGCACCTCGCGCGAGGAGGTCATGGCCGCGCCGTAGGAGGAGGCCTCGATGAAGTCGACCTCCAGCGGCAGGTCGAGCTCCCGCGCGAGGTCGGCGATGAACACGAACGAGCCGCGCAGCAGGCCCACCACGATCAGCTTCTCGGTGCTGGCGAAATGCGCCTCGATCTCGTCGGCCATGGCCTCGACGCGGGCGGCGATGGACTTGGCCGAGATCATCTGGTCGATGACGTAGGGCTTGCCGTCGGGGCCGGACTGGGTCCGCTGGCCGGTCGCCTCTGCGCCGGTCTGGCTCTGGGTCATGCGTGTCTCCTCGCTCGCGCCGCGCAGGCTACGCGGGCGGGGCGCCGGGCGCAAACGGACAGGCGCCGCGACGATCCGTCCCCCTCTCTCCGCCCCCGGTCCTCCCGTAGGACTTTGGCCCATGCCGACGCATGCCGAAAAACGCGTGATGCCCTACAGCGCCGATCAGATGTACGCGCTGATCGCGGACGTGCGCTCGTACCCCGAGTTCCTGCCCTGGTGCTCCGCCTGCCGGATCCGAAAGCGGGAGGACCTGCCCGATGGCGGCGAGGGGGCCGAGCGGATCGAGGCCGACCTGGTGATCTCGTTCAAGGTGTTCCGCGAGCGCTTCGGCAGCCGGGTGGAGCTGTACCCGCAGGAAAAGCGGATCGACGTCGCCTACCTCGACGGACCCTTCCGCTATCTCAACAACCACTGGACGTTCCGGCCGGTGGACGAGGGCGCCTGCGAGGTCGATTTCTTCGTCGACTTCGAGTTCAAGTCGTTCGTGCTGCAGAAACTGATCGGCGTGGTCTTCAACGAGGCGATGCAGCGGATCGTGCGGGCCTTCGAGCAGCGCGCCGCGGTCCTCTACGGTCCCAAGGGCTGATCCGACCGCCAGCCCCGCTCCCGACGGGGAGGCGCCGCGTCGCGCGCCCGCCCGGTCGCCGCGTCGCGCGCGCGGCGCATGGCCGGCGCGGCGCGGTGTTGCGGGCCGGCGCCCGGGCTCAGCCGAGCGCCTCCTTCAGCATCTCGAGCGCGTGGCGGACGGTGGCCGCGCGCACCGCGCCCCGGCCGAGCGCGCCGAACTGCATCGTGTGGGGCGTGGCGCCCGAGGCGTCGGCGATGGCGAAGCTGACCATGCCCTCGGGCTTGGGTCCCGAGGCGCCCGGCCCCGCCACGCCGGTCACCGCCACCGCGAGCTGCGCGCGCGAATTCGCGATCGCCCCCTCCGCCATCGCCGCGGCGGCGGCGTCCGACACCGCGCCATGCTCCTTGAGCACGGCTTTCGGCACCCCCAGCACCTCCATCTTGGCGGCGTTGGAGTAGGTGACGAAGGCCCGCTCGGCCACCGAGGACGACCCCGCCACGGCGGTCAGCGCCCCGAATATCAACCCGCCGGTGCAGCTTTCGGCAGTGACGATCATCACGCCTTTGGCTTTCGCGGCCTCGAGCACCTCGGCCGCCAGCGTCATGACATCCTCGCGATAGAAGTCGTCGGTCATCGTCGCATCCGCCTCTTGCGCCAGCCGTGTCCTGCCGCGCACCAGACCACGCCCGCGCCCCGGCGCCAACGCCTCCGGCCCTCGGCAAGCGCCTGTTCTCCGGAGCCGTCTCTCGCGGATGCCGATCAGAGCG
>NZ_CAXBOD010000038.1:0-49590 GCF_963977235.1 uncultured Albimonas sp. | reverse complement strand
CCCTGGACACCGAAGCCGGGCGGGGCGCGGCTTCAGGCGACGCGCCGCGAGGCGCGACCCTCAGTGACGCGCCGCGCGGCGCGATGGCCGTGATCCGCCTGCCGCTCGCCGGCAAGCCGCGTCGCGCGGCCGCCCAGACCGAACAACAGACGCCGGCAAAGCCCGGCGCGCCCAAGACCGAGGCAGGAGATCTGACCGATGGCTGACATTCTGGTGGTCGACGACGAGGCCGACATCCGTGAGCTCGTCGCCGACATCCTCGAGGACGAAGGCCACTCCACCCGCACCGCGTCGGACGCGGACGGCGCGCTGAAGGCGGTGGAGACCACGCGGCCCGACCTGATCATCCTCGACATCTGGCTGCAGGGCAGCCGCATGGACGGGATCGAGATCCTCAAGACCGTGCGCCGCAACCAGCCCGACATCCCGGTGGTGATCATCTCGGGCCACGGCAACATCGAGATTGCGGTCGCGGCCGTCAAACAGGGCGCCTACGACTTCATCGAAAAGCCCTTCACCACCGACCAGCTGATGCTGGTCTCGACCCGCGCGCTGGAGGCCTCGCGCCTGCGCCGCGAGATCGCCTCCCTGCAGGAGGCCGACCGCTTCCAGGCCGAGATCATCGGCGCCTCCCACGCCATCGTGGCGCTCCGCCAGAAGCTCGACCGCGTGGCGCGCACCGCGTCCCGCGTGCTGCTCTCGGGCCCGCCGGGATCGGGCAAGGAGGTGGCCGCGCGCTACATCCACACCCATTCCGACCGCGCCCGCTCGCCCTTCGTGGTGCTCAACTCGGCCAACATCGAGCCCGCGAAGATGGAGGAGACCCTGTTCGGGCGCGAGCGCGAGGACGGCGCCGTGGTTCCGGGCCTGTTCGAGAAGGCCTCCGGCGGCAGCCTGTTCCTCGACGAGGTCGCCGAGATGCCCGCCGGCGCCCAGTCCAAGATCCTGCGCGTGCTGGTCGACCAGCGCTTCGCGCGGGTCGGCGGCTCGGACATGGTGCAGACCGACGTGCGGGTGATCTCGGCGACCACCCGCGACCTGCAGTCCCTGATCCAGGCCGGCCGCTTCCGCGAGGACCTGTTCCACCGCCTCTCGGTGGTGCCGCTGGAGACGCCCTCGCTCGCGGCCCTGCGCGAGGACATCCCGGTGCTCGCCAACCACTTCCTCGCCCGCCTCGCCAAGACCGAGGGCCTGCCGCTGCGCAAGCTCTCGCCGGATGCGGCCGCGCTGCTGCAGACCCAGAACTGGCCCGGCAACGTCCGCCAGCTTCGCAACGTGATGGAGCAGGTGCTGATCCTGGGCGCCGGCGGCGGCGAGATCGCCCCCGAGGAGCTGCCCCTCACCGCCGGCGACCCCGCCGAGGGCGGCGCGATCCTGAGCCCGGCCATGGCGACGCTGCCGCTGCGCGAGGCGCGCGAGCTGTTCGAGCGCGATTACCTCATCGCCCAGATCAACCGCTTCGGCGGCAACATCTCGCGCACCGCCGCCTTCGTGGGGATGGAGCGGTCGGCCCTGCACCGCAAGCTCAAGAGCCTGGGCGTCGCCACCGTCACCCGCGGCGGCGCGCGCGTGGCCATCGCCGGCGAGGGCGAAGTCGACGAAGAGGATTTCGACGAAGGATCCTGAACGAGTCCTTGACGAGGCGCGCGGCGTTCATTCAATCTGATGAACGGTACCCTGTGCGTCGACTGCAAGGAGTTTGGTCATGACGTCGGTCTCGCGCATTCTCGGCGTCTCGGCTTTGGCTCTCGCGGCGACGTTCGCCGCGGATCGCGCCTCGGCCCTCACCGCCCTGACCGCATTTGAGGGCGGCACGCCCTACTCGTCCTACTATACGGCGACCCCGGGCGACATGATCGGCTGGCGCTTTTCGATCGCAGCGCCGATCATGCTGACCGCGCTGGGCGTGCTCGACGACGGCGACCTGGTCTCGCCGCACATGGTCGGCTTGTGGGGCGGCGGCACGCTGCTCGCCTCGCAGGAGATCGACGCGGTGGAGGGGACGCTGCTGAGCGGCTTCTACTACGAGTCGATCACCCCGGTGGCGCTGGCCGCCGGAACCTACACGATCGCCGCCTACTACCACGGGGACGACCAGGACTCCTACATCAGCGGCGCCACCTCGACGAGCTTCGACCCCGCGGTGACCTGGCTGGCCTCGCTCTATCCCGCGGGGGAGTCCCTGGGCTTCGTCGAGCCGACGCTCACCTCCGGCTCGAGAGGGCGCTTCGGGCCGAACTTCCAGTTCTCGGCGAGCGTCGTGGCGACGCCGCTGCCGGGCGCGGCGGCGCTGCTGGCGGGCGGGCTGGCGGCGTTCGGCGCGCTGGGCGCCGCCCGCCGCCGCCGGGCCTGACCCGGAGGGGCGATCCGGGGGCCGCGCTCAGGCGGAGGCGATCCGGGGCCGCGCTCAGGCGGCCGCCGCCATCCGCGCCAGGAACGGCTCGGGCAGGGCGGCGCGCATCCCCTCCAGCGCATTGACGCGCGCGAACCAGGCGTCGATGGCCGGCCCCCGCGGCCGGGCGTCGACGAACTCCAGGTTCTGCAGGCCCGTCGCCACCGCCAGATCGGCGATCGTGACCCCGTCCCCGACCAGCCACTCGCGCCCGCTCAGCGCCGCCTCCAGGATCGGCGTGAGCCCCTCGAGCAGCGCCCGCCCCTCCGCGATCAGCTCCGGTTTCGCGTTCGGCCCGGCGACGACGATGTTGAAGAACACCAGGCTGGTCGGCCGCGCCAGACGGCACTGCGTCCAGTCCAGCCACTGGTCCACCTGCGCGCGCAGGGCGGGTTGCGCGGGATACCAGCTCTCGAGCCCGTGCGTGCGGCAGATGTGGCGCAGGATGGTCATCGACTCGGCCAGCGCCAGCTCCCCGTCCTCGAGCACCGGGATCTGCCCGTTGGGGTTCAGCGCCAGGAACGCCGGGGTGCGATGCGCGCCGACCGTGAGATCCACCAGCCGCGGCTCCCAGTCGAGGCCCGCGCAGTTGAGCAGCGCCGCCACGCGGCGGGAATTCTGCGAGAACGGATGCAGATGCAGGATCATCTTCAGGCTCCATGAGAAGAAAGGGCCGCGACTCGCCGCCCCCGATCCGCACACTGCCGCCCCTCTGCTGACAGCTGTCTGTCAGCAACCTCGAGCTGCCTGTCGTCGAGGGACGAGCGCAGCCAGCCGAGTCCTGAAACTGGTCCTGAGTCCCTGCGCCTGGCGCACGATCTTCAGGGACGATCAGACGGCTCTGGCCCCCAGCCGCTCCGCCGCCGCGTCGCGTCGCGCCTTCAGTTCGCGGGGGAGGGCGATCTCCTCGACCGCTTCGCTCAGCGTCTCGACCTCCTCGAAGACGAAGGCGCCGGCGCCGTGACTTGCCAGCGACGCCTTCATGTAGGACAGCATCGGCGTCCCCTGACGCATTGAGAACTCGAAACGATTGCGCGCCGCGTCGAGGTCGCGCCCGGCTCCGACCCAGGCCTCGCCTGTCGCCTCGCAGCGCACCAGCCAGACGCCGGGCCGACGCCTCGTCTCCTTCCACGCGGCCAGCGCCGCCTTGCGATCCACCTTGGCCATCTCGGGCTCCCATAATTGTACCCGGGTGTAATTGACATGCCCGCCGCGTCGGGGCAATAGGCTCAAGCCAAACGACCCGCAGCCCGGATCCCGCGTCATGAGCGACCCCGCCCCCCACGCCGCCTTTGCCGGCCCGCGCCTCCTCGCGCTGGGTCCCTTGCCCGAGGTCGCCGCCGCCCTGCACGCGGCGCTGGCGCTGGAGCCGGGCCTCGCGATCCTCGTGTTCGACGCCGAGGGCCGCCAGCTCGACCTCGATCTGCGCGGGACGCAGGCCGAGGCCCGCGCCCGCCACGAGGCGCCGGGGCAGGGCGATCGACCCCGTCCCCGCGGCCGGCCCAGGCTGGGGGTCGTCGCGCGCGAGGTCACCCTGCTGCCGCGCCACTGGGACTGGCTGCGCGCCCGCGGCGGCGCCTCGGCCGCGCTGCGCCGGCTGGTCGAGGCCGCCCGTCGCGCCGAGGCCCCCAAGGACGCCCGCGACGCCGCCTATCGCTTCATGTCCGCCGCCGGCGGGGACCTGCCGGGCTTCGAGGAGGCCGCGCGCGCCCTCTACGCCGGCGATGCGCGGGGCTTCGAGGCCCGCCTCGCCCTCTGGCCGCCGGACCTTGCCGCCCACGCCCGCCGCCTCGCCGCCCCCGCCTTCGCCGAGCGCGGCCCGACCCCGAGCGTCCAGGTCACCGATCCGGCCGTCCGCGCCCTGCTGACCGACCCGCCTGCGGGCGCGCCGCTGATGCTCCACCTCGTGCGCCTGCGCGAGACGGCCGACTATGCCGAGGCGCCCCGGCTTGCGCCCGAGACCCCGATTTCGGGCGCGCAGGCCTTCGACCTCTATCTGCGCGGCGTGCTGCCCCTGCTGAACGAGAACGGCGGCGAGCTGACCCTGCTCGCCCGCGCCCATCCCCTGCTGATCGGGCCCGAGGGGGAGCGGTGGGACCGGGTGATGCTGGTCCGCCAGGCGAGCCTGAAGCGGCTGCTCGCCTTTGCCGACGATCCGCGGATTTCGGCCCACCTGCAGCACCGCGCGGCCGCCGTCGCCGACAGCCGGCTGATCCCGCTGAGCGAGGCCCTGCCGGGCTGACCTCGCTCATCGCGGGGCGGGCGCCGCAGCCCCTTGCCGCGGCGCGCAACGGCGGCGGCGTTTGACACCGCGCGGGCGCCGTCGCATCCTCCGCCCCGGCGTGCAGGGGACGGCCTGCGGGGACGGAGATCCCATGAAGATCATCATCTGCGGCGCGGGCCAGGTCGGTTCGCAGATCGCTCGCCACCTCAGCCGCGAGGCCAACGACGTCACCATCGTCGACCAGGACGCGGGGCTCGTGCGGCGTGTCACTGACTCCTTCGATGTCAATGGAATCGTTGGTTTCGCCTCCCACCCCGACGTGCTCGAGCGGGCCGGGGCCGAGGACGCCGACATGCTGATCGCCGCGACCTTCGCCGACGAGGTGAACATGGTCGCCTGCCAGGTCGCGCACTCGGTCTTCTCGGTGCCCCAGAAGATCGCGCGGATCCGGGCCCAGTCCTACCTGCAGAACCGCTGGGCGGACCTGTTCCGGCGCGATCACATGCCCATCGACGTGGTGATCTCGCCCGAGCTCGAGGTCGCGCGCGTCGCCATGCGCCGCCTGCAGAACCCCGAAGCCTTTGATATCGAGAACTTCCTCGATGAGAAGGTGCGGCTGGTCGGCACCCGCCTGCTGCCCGATTGCCCGGTCCTGAACACGCCTCTGCGCCAGTTGTCGGAGCTGTTCTCGACCCTCAAGGCCATCGTCGTCGCCTATCGCCGCGACGGGCAGCTGCACGTCGCCTCGCCCCAGGACTCGCTGCTGGAAGGCGACGACGTCTACTTTGTCGCCGCCGCCGAGGATGTCACCCGCACCCTGTCGCTGTTCGGGCGCGAGAGCCGCAAGGTCTCCCGCGTGGTGATCGTGGGCGCCGGCAACGTCGGTCTGCAAGTCGCGAGGATGCTTGAAAAACACGCCGAGCGCCCGCGCGTGAAGATGATCGACCGCGACCGGGCCCGCGCCGAGCGCGCCGCCGAGGAGCTGGAGCGGACCATCGTGCTGCTCGGCGACGGCCTCGACCCCGTGCTGCTCGAGGAGGCCAACGTTCGCGACGCCGACGCGATCCTGTCGCTGACCTTCGACGACAAGACCAACCTGCTGGCCGCCGCGCGCGGCAAGAAGGCGGGCTGCCGGACCGCCATCGCGCTGTGCAACGACCCCTCCTACGCCGAGCTTTCGGATTCGCTGGGCGTCGACGCGCTGCTGGTGCCGCGTTCGACCACCGTCTCCTCGATCCTGCGCCATGTGCGCCGGGGGCGGGTTCGCGCCGTCTATGCGGTGGGCGACGCCGAGGCGGAGGTGATCGAGGCGCAGGTGCTCGCCACCTCACCTATCGCCGGCAAGCCGCTGAGATCGGCGGGATTTCCAGAATCCGCCATCGTCGGCGCGGTGCTGGGACGCGACGGGGTGAAGATGCCCTCGGGCGACCTGGTGATCCAGGAGCACGACCGCGTGGTGGTCTTCGCGCGCCGCGACGTGGTGCGGGAGGTGGAGCAGTTGTTCCGCGTCTCGGTCGACTTCTTCTGAGCCGCGGCCGTCCGCCATGCGCCTGAAGGGCTTCCCGGTCTTCCTGGTCTTCGCCTTCGCGCTGGGGGCGCTGATGCTGCTGCCCGCGCTGGCGGCGGGGCTCGAGCGGGACT
This sequence comes from uncultured Albimonas sp., assembly GCF_963977235.1. Taxonomy (NCBI): domain Bacteria; kingdom Pseudomonadati; phylum Pseudomonadota; class Alphaproteobacteria; order Rhodobacterales; family Paracoccaceae; genus Albimonas; species uncultured Albimonas sp. The sequence goes on along the minus strand of NZ_CAXBOD010000038.1, from coordinate 43,333 downwards.
GGCGCTCGGCGCGGCTGTTCTTCTACGCCTCGCTCTTCGTGATGCTGGCGGCCTCGGCGCTGGGGGCGGCGGCGTGGCGGCGGGGGGAATCGGGCTCCAATGCGCGGGCCGAGCTGATGACCCTGCTGGGCGTCTTCGCCGCCGGCCCGGTCTTCGCGGCCGCGCCCATCGCGCTGATCCTGCCGGAGATCGGCTGGACGGGCGCGTATTTCGAGGCGACCTCGTCGCTGACCACCACCGGCGCCACGCTGATCACGCCGTTCTCCGCGCCGCCCTCGATCCACCTGTGGCGGTCGATGCTGGGCTGGCTCGGGGGGCTCGCGACGCTGGTGGGGGCGATCTCGATCCTCGCCCCGCGCGAGCTGCTGGATCTGCCCGGCGCCTCCTCGGCCGGTGAGGCGCGGATGCGGGTGGGTCGGATCCTGGCGCTGGGGCCGGGGGGACGGCGGGCGGCGCGCGCGCTGATGGCGGTCGGGCCGGCCTATGCCGGGCTGACCGCGATCGCGGCCGCCGCGCTCGCCACCTCGGGCGCCCCCAGCTTCGTGGCGCTGTGTCATGCGATGGGCATCGTCTCGACCTCGGGCATCTCGCCGCTCGCGGGGGGGCTCGCGGCCGAGGGCAACCGCATGGCCGAAGTGGTCGCTGTCCTGTTCCTGATCCTGTCGATGTCGCGCCTGACGCTGGGCCGGCGCGGGCCGACCGCCGGCCCCGGAGCGGCGCGCACCTGGCTCGAGGCGCGTCGCGATCCCGAGATCCAGCTGCTGGTCATCGCCGTGGCCATCGCCACCGTCTGGCTGTTCGCCCATGGCATCTGGGTCGGCGCGGGGCCGAGTCAGATCTTCGACAGCCCGTTCCACGCCGGGCGGGCGCTGTGGGGCGGGTTCGCCACCTCGATCGGGATGATCTCGACCTCGGGCTACGTCTCGGCCGACTGGCCCGACGTGGTCACCTGGGCGCAGGTCGAGGCGCCCTCGCTGATGCTGATGGGCCTCGCGACGCTCGGCGGGGGCGTGGCGACCACCGCGGGCGGGGTGAAGCTGTTCCGCGCCTACGCGCTCTATCGTCACGGGGGGGGAGAGCTGGACCGGCTGTGCCACCCCTCGCGCATCGACACGGCGCGCACCTCGGGGGGGAAGCTGTCGCGCGACGCGATCATCAACGCCTGGGTCTACGTGATGCTCTACATGACCGCGCTGGCGGTGGCGCTGATGGCGCTGACCCTGGCGGGGATGGAGTTCGACGCGGCCATGGCCGGGGCCGTGGCCTCGCTGTCCAACACCGGGCCGCTGTTTCCGCTGGCCACGGGCGCCGACTACCAGCAGGCCTCGGAGGCCGCGCGGGCGGTGATGCTGGCCGCGATGATCCTGGGGCGGATCGAGGTTCTGGCGGCGGTGGCGCTGTGCAACCCCGCCTATTGGCGGAAGTGATCGCGCAAATCTGATTTCGCACCCGCAGCAAACGGCCGCACGCGCGAAAAGGACTTTCATTTCCCGCCGGACGCCCTCATCTTGCCTTCATCGACCCAAGAGCGCCGAAGGGCGCCCGCCTCATAAAACTGAAACCCCAAAGAAGGGGGACGAAACACATGGCCGACAAGCAGAATCTGCAGGACGCCTTCCTCAACCACATCCGCAAGAACAAGGTTCCGGTCACCATCTTCCTGGTGAACGGGGTCAAGCTTCAGGGCGTGATCACCTGGTTCGACAATTTCTGCGTCCTGCTGCGCCGCGACGGGCAGAGCCAGCTGGTCTACAAGCACGCGATCTCGACCGTGATGCCGTCCCAGCCGATCTCCCTTTACGAGCCCGGCGAAGAGGGATAACTGCCGCGGGATGACCCGCGCCCATGTGCTGCATCCCGATATCCGCAACCGACCCACCGACGACCTGCGCCTGCCGGCGCAGGCGCTCGAGGAGGCCATCGGTCTCGCCGCCGCCATCGACCTCGAGGTCGTTGGCGCGGACGTCGTCCGCCTGCCCAAGGCGGACGCCGGCCATCTGTTCGGCTCCGGCAAGGTCGAGGAGCTGGGCGAGCGCTTCAAGGAAGAGGAGGCGGAGCTTGTCATTGTCGACGGCCCCGTCTCCCCCGTCCAGCAGCGCAACCTGGAGAAGGCCTGGAAGGTCAAGATCCTCGACCGCACCGGCCTGATCCTCGAGATCTTCGGCGAGCGCGCCCGCACCCGCGAGGGCGTGCTTCAGGTCGAGCTCGCGCATCTCAACTACCAGAAGACCCGGCTGGTCCGCTCCTGGACCCACCTCGAGCGTCAGCGCGGCGGCCTCGGCTTTGTCGGCGGCCCTGGCGAGACGCAGATCGAGGCGGACCGCCGCGCGCTGAGCGACCGGATCAAGAAGATCGAGAAACGTCTTGAAACGGTTGTCAAAACCCGTGAGCTGCACCGCGAGTCCCGGCGCAAGATCCCCTATCCGGTGATCGCGCTGGTGGGCTACACCAACGCCGGCAAGTCGACGCTCTTCAACCGCCTGACCGAGGCGCATGTGATGGCCGAGGACATGCTCTTCGCCACGCTCGACCCCACGATGCGCGAGATCCGGCTGCCCTCGGGCCGCCGCGCGATCCTGTCGGACACGGTGGGCTTCATCTCCAACCTGCCCACGCAGCTGGTCGCGGCCTTCCGCGCCACCCTCGAGGAGGTGCTGGAGGCCGACCTGATCCTGCACGTGCGCGACGTCAGCCACGACGACGCCGAGGCCCAGGCCGAGGACGTCGCCCGCGTGCTGGGCGCGCTCGGGGTCGACGACGACCGCCGGGCGGGCATGCTCGAGGTGCGCAACAAGGTCGACCGGCTGCCCGACGCCTCGCGCCTGGCGATGCTGAACGAGACCGCGCGGCGCACCGACGCGGTGGCCTGCTCGGCGCTGACCGGGCAGGGCGTGCCCGAGCTGCTCGCGGCCGTCGAATCCCGCCTCGGGCTGCGCGAGCTGAGCCGCCGCCTGCGCGTGCCCTCCGAGGATGGCGCGGCGCTGGCCTGGGTTCACGCTCACATGACCGTGGACGGCGCTGAGACCTCGGACGAGGCGACGCTTCTGGACGTGCGCGGGGATCCGGAGGAATTCGGCCGCCTCGCCAAACGCTTCCCCGATGTGGCCGAGATCGCGGACGAAGACGACCTGCCGCGCGTCGCCGAGTGAGGCGCGCGCGCGGGGCAGGGCGGCGAGCCCTCCCGCGAGACCCCCTGCGCCGCTGATCCCTCCGCCGAACCGATCGCGGGCCGCGGGAGGCGATCGTCTCGCCTGCCGCCTCGCGCGTCCTGTTCACGTGTCGGAAAGCGATTTCACGAACGCTGCGTTCATGTTCTTGCAACAATCCCGATCCTGAAGCAAAACGACGCGGGGGAAATCGGGGTTCGCGCCACAGAGCGCGACAGGGGCAGGATACGCGACATGACGACACCCAGCTGGGATGGGCCGAGCTTCACCGCTTCGGACGGCTTCTTTGCGAAATACGCGCCGCAGGTCGTGGCGCTGGCCGACGGAAACTTCGCGGTGGTCTGGAGCGGCTCGCGCGCGAGCGACGAGGATCCCGACGGCGGCCAGACCCCGATCGCGCGCCTGTTCGACGCCGATCGCAACCCGCTGGGCGACAGCTTCGTCGTTGCCGACGATCTCGACGGGTCGCAGGCCGACTTCATCGTCGCGGCCACCGCCGACGGCGGCTTTGGCGTCATGTACACCGACCGGCTGGCGGCCTCCGAGCCGGGCACGTTCCTCGCGCGCTTCGACAAGACCGGCGCGCGGGTCGGCGACGACGTGCGCCTGTTCGGCGACGGCGTCTCGGGCGTTGGCCTCGCGGGGCAGGCGGACGGCTCGATGATCGCGCTCGAGGTGGTGTTCTCGGGCGGCAACGCCACCCGCGCGGCCGTGATCGACAGCGACAACGCGCTGGTCGAGACCGGCATCGACACCGGCGCGGGCGCCGTCACCATCGGCGGCGAGAACATCCTGGACGCCGTGGGCGCGGGAACCGCCTTTGTCGAGCTTTCGGGCGGGGCCTCGGCGCGCGCCGCGACGCTGTTCGCGCTGGGCGCCGACGGCGCGCCCGACACCGCGACGCCGCTGTTCGCGGGCGAGGAGAACTTCGGCAACTACCTGGCCCGCGTGCTGCCCGACGGCCGCGCGGTCGTGGCCAGCACGGTTTCCGAGGACGGCGCCAGCCTGCTGCGCGTGCGCCTGTTCGGGGCCGACGGCGCGAAGCTCTCCGACCAGACGCTCGACCCCGATCCCGACGCCAACGACCCCTCGCAGATCGTGCCGTCGCCCGACGGCGGCTTTCTGGTGCTGATGACCTCGGGCAACCTCAACGGCCCCGACCGGCAGGAGGCGAGCGCGCTGAGCTTCGACGCCGAGGGCGCGCCTGAGGGCGAGGCCTTCGCGCTGAATCGCGACTCGACCGGCGCCCAGTCCCGCGCCCATGGCGTCTGGCTCGAGGGCGGCGACTTCATGGCGGTCTGGGACGACGCGCCGAATCCCTGGGACAACCGGATCACGGGGCAGGGGTTCGACCCCTCCGGCCTGACCGCGGGCCACGCGCCCACCGACCTGGCGCTGACCGGCGACCCGGTGACGCCCGGCCTCGCGGGCCAGACCATCGGCACGCTTACGGTCGTGGACGAAGACGAGGGCGACAGCTTCACGTTCGAGTTCGTGAACGCCTCGGACTCCCTGCGCTTCGTGATCGAGGGCGATGAGCTGCGCTATGCGCCCTCGGTCGAGCCGACCGACGTCGCCACCTTCAACCAGGTGGCGCTGCGGGTCACCGACGCACAGTTCAACACCTACGTCGAAACCCTTGAAATCCCCTTCGAATCCACCGATCCGGAGCCCGAGGGCGTGACCCGCGTCGGAACGAAGAAAGCCGACAAGCTGGTCGGCAAGGGCGGCGACGACCTGCTCAAGGGCAAGGGCGGCAAGGACAAGCTGCTGGCCCGCGCGGGCGACGACGACCTGCAGGGCGGCGGCGGCAAGGACCTGCTGAAGGGCCAGGGCGGCGACGACCGGCTCGACGGCGGCAAGGGTCGCGACAAGCTGATCGGCGGCGGCGGCGCGGACGTCTTCGTGCTCGACGGCAAGGGCGGCCCCGACCGGGTGAAGGACTTCGCCGACGGGCTCGACCGTATCGAGATCCGCTCGGGCGCCTCCGACTTCGAGGCGCTGAAGCTGGTGCGCAAGGGCGAGGACGTCCTGATCAAGGACGGCCGCGACAAGCTGGCCCTGCTGGACGACGTGTCGAAGTCCGATCTGGACGGCGGCGACTTTCTGTTTTCCTGAATGAATCCAATCTCGTGTCCCAATCGCTTGCAAGGAGCGGTTCGATGACTGTGCCAAGCCTCGACGGCGCCACCCTCGAGATCTCGCAGAGCACCACCAGCTACAACCCCGAAGTCGCGGCCCTGGCGGGCGGCGGGTTCGCGGTGCTCTACCAGACCACCTTCACGCCCGATCTCGACCCCGACCGGGGCGCGGGCGCGGCGGTGCGCCTCTACCAGGCCGACGGGACGCCGATCGGCGCGGCCTTCCACGCGGACGCCGACACCACCGGCTCGCACATCCCGCAGACCATCGTCGCCACGCCCACGGGCTTTGCGGTGATGTGGCTGGAGTCGCCGCTCGTCGGCGGCGCCCAGACCACCTTCGTGCAGCGCTTCGATGAGAACGGGACCCGCGACGGCGGCCCCGTCGCGCTGTCGAACGGCGAGTACGGAGGCGTCGTCGGCCTGACGGCCACTCCTGGCGGCGAGCTGGTGGCGATCCACGCGAACTTCGACGACGACACCACGCGCGTCAGCGTGATCGAGACCGACGGCACGCTCTCGAAGGACTTCGCGGACGAGGGCATGGGGCGCAACTCGCTGGTCGGGGACGCCTGGCAGGCGGCGACGGCGGCGAATGGCGACGTCCTGTTTCTTCGCAACACCGTGGGCGATCGACTGCCGGACATGAGCTGGTCGCGCGACCTGACGCTGCATCGCCTCGACGCCGACGGGACGCTGCTGTCCTCGAGTGTGGTGGTCGACGATCTCGCCAGCCCGGGCGCCTTCATGTTCGCGGCTCTGCCGGCCGGCGGCGCGGCGGTGGTCGAGGTGAAGGCCGGCGCCGCCACGCAGCTGGTCGTGCGCCTGATCGACGAGGACGGGACCGTCTCGACCCCCACGACCCTGACGCTCGACATCTATGCCGAGGCGGCCTCGCTGATCGCGACTAACGACGGCGGTCTGCTGGCGCTGGTGGCGGGCGGCGACTTCTCTGCGCCCGAGGGGCTGGAGATGCTGGCCCAGAAGTTCGACGCGGCGGGCGAGCCCGAGGGCGAGCTGTTCGTGGTCAACCAGGATCCCGACGGCCACCAGGTCCGGGCGGACGGCGCGGTGCTGGCCGGCGGCGACCTGATCGTCGCCTACGAGAGCGGCGCGCCGGGCTACGACATCCTGGGCCAGCTGCTCGATCCCTCGGGGACCACCAGCGGCAGCGTGCTCGACGATCCGGTGATCGAGAACTACGGCAAGGGCAACGATCGCGCGCGCGGCGGCAACAACGACGACGTGATGCGCGGCGGCTCCGGAACGGACCGGCTGTGGGGCCAGGAGGGAGACGACCGGCTTCTCGGCGGCAAGGGCGGCGACGTGTTGTTTGGCGGCGAGGGCGACGACATGCTGTTTGGCGGCGGCGGCCGGGATCGGCTGTTCGGCGGCAGCGGCGACGACCGGCTCGACGGCGGCAAGGGCGTGGACCGGCTCGAGGGCGGCTCGGGCGCGGACATCTTCGTCATCGGCCGCAAGAGCAAGGAGACGATCAGCGACTATCTCGACGGCCTCGACCGGATCGAGATCACCTCGGGCGCGTCCTCCTTCGACGATCTGAAGTTCAGGGAGCGCAATGACGTCGTGCTGGTGAAGATCAAGGGCGCCACGGTGGCGAGGCTCGAGGATGTGGACGACGCCTCGATCTTCGATCACCACGATTTCATATTCAGCTGAGGGGGTTGGGGGGCGGCGTTCAGATGCCGCCCCGCGTTCGCTTACCCGAATATTTTACATAATATTGATTACACGAAAGTCGGATGTGCGTCCGGAATGGCGGCTGTCGGGCCGCGGCCTTCCCTTCAGCCTCCGCGCGCGCGCGCCTCGCGTTTGTTCAGAGCGTGGCCGAGGCGTCGCCGATCAGCACGAACGGTCCCCAGAACACCGGATGCGAGGTCGCCGGAGTGCGGCGCAGCTCGCCCTGCGCCTGCTGGAGCGCGTCGGCGAACTCCAGCTGCTCGTCCTTCAGCAGGCGGAAGAACCGCCCCATGAGCTGCGTGGTCTCGACGTCGGCCACCGGCCAGTGCGTGGCCAGCACCGCCCGCGCGCCGGCCGCGAAGAACGCGCGCGCCAGGCCCGAGAGGCTCTCGCCCCCCGCCCCCGACAGGCCGACCTGCTGGCGCGCGCCGTAGATCGAGTTAGAGGCCGTCGTCAGGTAGCCCGAAGCCGTGTTGCAGGCTGACAGGACAATGAGTTGCGCGTCGAAGGTCATCAACCGGATCTCGGAGGCGGTCAGCAGCCCGTCGCTGTCCTCCGAGGTCGTGGCGGTCACCGTCAGCGCCGGATCGGTGAAGCAGTCCGGAGTCGGCCACAGGATCCCGTGCGTGGCGAAATGCAGGACCCGGTAGTCGGCGAGCGTGCCGTCCTGCGCCTCCTGTTTGAGCGCGTCCTCGTTGAACGCGGCCCCCGTGGCCAGCAGCGCGTCGTCGCCGAATATCTCGCGGATCACCTGCGCCTCCTGCGCGGTGCCCGGCAGCTCGCCCACCCGGTCGACCGCCTCGGCGAGCCGCAGGCAGGTCTGCGGCAGGCTCGAAACCCTCAGCACTTTCTGAGGGTTCACGCCCGCTCTGAAGTCGGCGAACGAGGCCACCGCGCCCGTCGCGTTCGAGCGTCCGGCCCGCACCCGGATGTCGACCAGGTTGCGCGGGCTGGGCACGTAGCTGACGGCCCGCTGCGCGCCCAGGAACGGCACGTCGGTGTAGTCGCCCGTCTGCCAGGCGGTCCCGGGGGCGTCGCTGACCAGCAGCTCGAGCGGCAGGCTCTGCAGCGCGCCGGAGGTCGAGAAGATCAGCCGGTCGTGCTTCATCAGCGCGTCGCGATAGCCCGGGAACAGCAGGTTGAACACCTGGAAGGCCACGTCGGCGCGGTAGGTGGGCACCCTGCCCTCGCGGTCCGTTTCAACCCCTCTGCGAAGAACGCCGACCAGGACGTTGATCTGGCTGTCGGTTACCGGCAGCGCACCGTAGGTGATCTGGTCTCGCGAGATGATCAGCAGGAAGCTGCGCGGCCAGCCGACCAGCACCTGGACCAGCGCCTCGCCCTCCTGCAGCACCGATTGCAGCTGCTCGAGCGACACGGGGCTCGAGATCGCCGACTGGTATTCGGGCGCGATGCGGTCGCGGGCGGCGCGCAGACGCTCGACCTCGGCCTGGGACTCGGCGACGGCCTCGGCGAGCGCGCGGGCCTGGTCGCTCTGGCTCAGCGGATCGCGCAGCTGCAGCACCTGCAGGGCCTTGAGGGTCGCGTAGCGCTCGTTCGCGTCGCGCCAGGCGCGCACCGCGCGGGCCTTCTCGTCGTCGCCCTCGCCCAGCAGCGCCGCGGCGCCCGAGACGGTCTGCGCGGTGATCGACTGGCGCACGATCTGCGCGGCGCGGAAGATGCGCGCGCCCATTTCCACCTGTCGCTCAGGCTGTTGCTTGACGATGTTCAGACCGAGCTGGAAGAACGGCCACAGCGAGCCGTAGTCGACCACCACCGGATTCTCCTCGTAGACGAGGAACCCGCGCTCGAACACCTCCATCGCCTCGTCCTTGCGGTCGAGCGCCACCAGCGCCCGCCCCTCGCGCAGCCGGGCGCGGGCCTCGAGGGGCGTGTCGGGCATCAGGGCGCCGAAACTCTCGGCGGCCTCGCGGGCGTCGCGGCGGGCGCCCTCGTAGTCGCCCTGCTCGAGCTCGACCAGCGCGCGCTGGGAGAGGAACCGCGGCCGGTAGGCGGCGGCCGCCCGCGGCGCCAGCGCGATCACGTCCAGCGCGCGGTTGATCGCCTGCTCGGCCCCGGCGTCGTCGCCCTCGAGCAGGCGCACATGCGACAGGGTGTGGCTGTTGGAGGCCTCCTCGATCAGGGCCAGCTGCTCCTCGCCCGAGGCCTCGATCAGCGCCCCCCCCGAGATCTGCCCCGAGGCGGCCGAGCGCGCGGCCGGCGCGTTCAGCCCGAACTGGGCGGTGTCGGTCAGCCCCTCGGAGGCCTGGTCGACAAAGGCGCGCGCCCCCTCGAGGATCGAGCGGTTGAGCTGATCCTGCGCGCGGTAGGCCACCAGCAGGGCCCGGTCGCGCCCGGCGTCCTCGCGCTCCGCCTCCGGCCCGTCGAGCAACGCCTCGGCCCGGTCGAACAGCCCGTCGGCGGTGACGAACCGCTCCTGGCTCGAGTGGGCAAGCGCCTGATTCATCAGGACATAGGCGCGGCTGGGGGCCCCCGGACACGCGCCCGCAACGTCCTCGATCTCGTAGACCGAGAGCAGCTCCGAGAACGCATCCTCGGCGGCGCGGAAGTTCAGGCCGAAGCTGTTGCGCTGGCCGCGCAGCAGGATCTGGTCGACCTTGCCGCACAGCTCGGGCTCGTCCTCGCCCGAGGCCAGCGTGAACGAGCCCGAGGGGACCGAGCCCGCGCAGGCCGCCGCCCCGACCGCGGCCGCGGCGATCATCCAGCGACGCAGCAGCCGGGGCCTCATCGCTCGATCCCCGTCGTCGGCGCGGACTGGGCCGCGCCCGGGCGATCCTGGCGCGCCGCCTGCGCGTCGTCCTCGTCCGAGGCCTGGCCGTTGGCCTCGGCGCGGGCGCGGGCGAGTTCGGAATCCTCGAAATATCCGTCGGGCACGCCCCAGAGCTCCTCGTTGCCGTAGGAGACGAACAGCTCCAGCAGGTCTTCCTCGTCGACGTTCAGGATTTCGGGCTGGTCGATCGAGACGATGTTCAGCACCCGCGGCGGGCCGAGGCCGGTGCAGTCCTGCACGTCGCCGATCACGCAGCCGTTGAGCAGGAAGGCGACCCCCTTGGGCCCGATCGGGTAGAGGCCTGCGGCCTTCTGGCCGCTGTCGCCGATGTAGCCGAACAGGCTCAGGCTTTCGGGTTCGACCTGCTCGCCATAGACCAGCACCGGGGTGTTGAGGCCGAAGTAGTCGTCGTCGCTCTCGTATTGCTCGAGCAGGCCGGCGGGCATGTAGATCTCGACCGTGCCGCGGGCGTCGAGCACGAGGGGGCCCGAGGTGAAGATGTCCACCGACTGCCCGGTCTCCTGCAGCAGGAAGCGGTCGGGGTCGTCGTCGGGCCGCGCGTCGCGCTCGGCGAAGGTGTGGCCCAGCGAGACGTTGCGCGCGTCCTCGATGACCACCGCCCCCAGCGGATTCGAGGCGCCGACATAGTCGCGGAAGCGCACGTCGCCCCCCGCGCCCGCGTCGATCGCCAGCGCCCCGCCCTCGCCGCGGGCGGCCGCCGCGGCGGGGTCGCGCGCGCTCGAGCGGTCGTTGGCGCCGTCCACGGGCCGGTCGAAGCGCACCGTGCCGCCCTGCGGGTCGGCGCCGCCGGCGGTGGTGTCGATGGCAAAGACCGTGCCGTCGGGCAGGAACAGGCGCAGGTCCTCGCGCGCGGGGTCGCCGCCCTGCGCGCGCCAGTCGGCCGGCCCCGCGGCGCGCGGGGGCGCCAGCGGGCCGTCAGGGTCCATGGCGTCGCTCAGCGCGCTCAGCCGGCCCAGGAACGCCACGTTGTCGGAGGTGCGGATCAGCACGTCGCCCCCCGCCTCGAAGGCGCCGAAACGCAGCCAGCCCGCGTCATGCGTGTCGATATTCAGCGAGCCCGGAGCGCTCTCCTCGATCAGGGTCACGTCGCCGAAGATCCGGCGGATCGAGACGTCGCCCCCGAAGACGTTGGTCGGATCGTCGAGGCGCAGCTCCGCCCCCCGGTCGACCGCGGTTTTCGAGGGCGCCGCGCCGGTCGAGAAATCCGCGTCGCCGTTCGCCCGGATCGGCCCGGACAGGTCGATCATCCCGTCGGCGGCGCGCCCGCCCTCCATCTCGAGCCGGGTCACCCACGCGGCGGGCTCTTGGGTGATCGAGGCGAAGCCCTCCCCCGAGGCGCCGGCCATGACCCGCAGCTCCCCCGTGGCCGAGATCGGCCCCAGATGCAGGTCGCCCGCGACCGCGACCGCGATGGTCTCCCCTTGCGCCGCGAAGGCGCCGCCGATGGCGTGGGCGCCGGAGTCGAGCCGCACGTCGCCGCCCGCCACCGCCCACACATCGCCCGAGGTCGCGATCCGCGCCCCTTCCGCGTCGAGCAGATCGCCGCCCGCGCGGAGGTGCGCCGTCTCGAGCCGCTCGCCCGGGACGCGGGTGTAGAGGCCCCCGCCCACCTCGGTCCCGTCGGGCAGCACGCCGCCGCCCGCGCCGATCGTCAGGTCGTTGCGATCCGAGATCGCCACATGCCGCGCGCGAGAGACCGAGACCTCGCCGCGGAAGTCGTTGTCGCGGCCCCCTGCCCCGCTCTCGGCCGCCAGCAGCACCGAACCGGAGGCGTCGAACAGCGCCTCGCCCCCGACCTGCACCAGCGCTTCGAACCCGTGGCCGGCCGAGGCGAGGGGGGCGGCCGAGACGACCTCCTCGACCACCGTCTCGCTCCCGCCCGGCTCTTCGCCGGGCAGGTTGCGCGGGGGAGCGGCGGGCGCGGGCGCCTCGGGGGCCGTCGCGCTCCACGGGTCGATGGCGGCCATGCCGAGCTGCGTGCGGATCGAGCCCGCATCCGCCTGCGCCGTCAGCCCGCCGCCCACCTCGAGCGCGCCCAGAAGCAGGTCGCCGCGACGCGCCCGCAGGCTGGCCTCGCCCGCCACGGCCGCGCCGTCGAGGTCGAGCGGCCCGCCCGCATCGGCCACGATATCGCGCGCCTCGATCGCGCGCAGGGTCAAGGCGCCGGCCTCGCCGCCGCCCCTGGTCTGCACGCTCAGCCGCCGGCCGGCCGAGACCTGGGTCAGCCTCGCGCCCTTGTCGGCGCCCAGCGTCAGGTTCCCCTGCCCCAGCACCCGCCGCGCGGCGAGATCGCCAAGCGCCGTGACCTGCGCCCCGCCGCCCGAGGCGACGTCGCTCAGCGCCACGTTGCGCCCCTGCAGACGCAGCGGCCCGGCGGTTTCGATGCGCGCGGCGTCCAGGTCCCCCTGCGCCGTCCCGTCGAGCCGCGCGACCGCGAGATCGCTCAGCGTCGCGGCCCCTGCGGCGGTCACGCTCAGCAGTCCGCCCTCTGCGCGCGCCAGCGTCAGGTCCCCGCCCGCCGCCAGGCTCGCGTCCCCGTAAGTCAGGTCCGTGGCCGCGATCGCGCCGCCCGAGCGGAGGTCCAGCTCTCCGGCCTCGATCCGCGCGGCCTCGAGCCCGGCGCCGCCGGACAGCTCCGCCCTCGCCCCGGTCAGGTTCGCCACGCTCAGCCCGCCCTCGGCCTCGAGGCCGAGGGTCTCGCCCGCGATCCGCCTCGCGTCCATGTCGCGCCCGGCCTCGAAGCCCAGCGTCCGGCCCTCGATGTCGCTCGCGCCCAGGTCCCGCCCGGCGCTCGCCGCGAGCGTCCCGGTCGTGAGGCGCGCGGCGCTCAGGTCGCGCCCCGCGGCGATCTCCAGCGCCCCGAAACTCGAGGCCGAGACGCCCAGGTCCTGGCCCGCCCGCACCGACGCGGTCCCCGCCCCGACGCGCAGCAGCTCGGCCGAGCCCTCCCGCGCCACGCCCGTCGCCTCGTCGGCCGAGAGGTCGGTCCAGGCGAGATCCCCGCCCGCGGTCATCTCGACTGTCGCCGCGACCACGCGCGCGGCGCGGCCGTCGCGCCCGGCGTCGGCCTCGATCCGCCCGAAACCGGAGTCGCGCGCGATCACGTCGGCGACCGCGCTCACCGTCGCGCGGTCCGAGGTGACCCGCGCCAGCAGCGCCGTGCCCTCGCCGAACCCCTCGTCCCCGGCAGAGGCCGTGTCCTCGCCGCCGAAATCCACGCCCGCCGCGACGATCAGCCGACCCGCGGTCAGGTCGCGCAGCGTGGCGTCGCCCCGCGCGGTCAGGGTCAGTCTGCCGAACTCCGAAGCCTCGGCCGTCGCGTCGCCGCGGGCCGAGATCGTGGCGCTCGCGGCGCTCACCCCGCTCAGGGCGGCGCCGGCGCCCTGCGCCTCGCCCACCGCCGCGCCCTCGACCGTCACCGAGGTCCAGCTCAGCCCCCGCCCGGCGATCGTGCTCAGCGTCCCGGCCTGCACCTCGTCGAGCGTGATCGAGCCTCCCGCCGTCACCGCCAGCGTTCCCGCCTCGACCTCCGCGAGCCGCGCGCCGCCGCCGGCCTCGATCGCCGCGTCGTCGGCGCTCACGTCATCCAGCGCGGCGGCGCCCCCGGCCGCGCCCTGCAGCGCGCCGAACTCGGAGTCCGCGATCTGCAGGGTTCCGCCCGACACCAGCGCCTCGTCCGCCGCAACGCGCAGCAGCGCGAAATCGCCGGTCGCGGCGCGCCCCTCGGCCTGCCCCGCGGCCACGTCGGTCCAGCGCATGTCGCCGCCCGCAACCGCGGTCAGCGTCGCAGCCTCGACCGAGCGCAGCGTCGCGTCCCCGCCCGCGGTCAGCGCCAGCGGGCCCTCGACGCGCACCGTCTCGAGGGTTGCCGCCCCGCCCGCGGTCAGCCCGAGCGAGGCGAAATCGGCGCCCGAGAGCGACGCGCCCTGCCCCGCGCTCGCCTCCACGTCGCCATGCGCGCCGCCGGTCATCGACAGCGCCAGACCGGCGTCCAGCCTCGCCACCCCCATCGCGCCGCCCGTGCTCGAGAGGTTGCCCTCGGCCGAGATCCCGGCGGTCTGCGCGGTCACCTCGACCAGCGCGGCGTCGCCGCCCGCGGCGACCTCCAGCGTCTGGAAGGCCGCGCCCAGCAGCAGGGCCGCGCCGCCCGCGGTCAGGTCCAGCGAGTCCACCGCGCCGCCCAGGACCGCGGCGTCGGTCCCGGCGCTCGCCGTCACCCGTCCGTGCGCGCCGCCGGCCATCGACAGCTCGCGCCCCGCGTCGAACGAGGCGAGGTCGAACCGGCCGCCGGTGACCGACAGAGCCCGGTCGACCGAGACCGAGGCGGTCCCCGCCTCGACCTCGCTCAGCGCCCCGTCGCCGTCGCCCTCGACGCTCAGCGTCGCGGCCGCGATCCGCGTCAGGCTGGCGTCGCCCTCGGCGGTCAGGGTCAGAGTCTCGAAGACCGCGTCCGAGAGCGCGGCCTCGCCCGCGGTCGCCGTCGCCGCGCCGTGGCTCCCGCCCGTGAGGGTCAGCGTCTCGCCCGCAGCCAGCGTCGCCTGCGCCAAGGCGCCGCCGGCGACCGAGAGGGCCCGCCCCGCCGCAATGTCGGCCCCCGCCGCGGTCGCGCCGTCGAGGCTGACGTCCCGCCCCGCCGCGACCTGCAGATCCGTCGCCGCGACGCGCGACAGGCCCGCGTCGAGAGCGGCGCCGACGCCCAGCACGCCGGCCGCGTCCACATCCGCCAGCGCCACCGAACCGTCCTGCGAGACGACGCTCGATCCCGCGCCCAGCCTCAGATCCGCGCCCGAGACGTCGCCCGTCGCCAGCACCCCCATGCCGCCCGCGGCCTGCACCGAGGCCAGGGAGACCGCCCCCGCCTGCGCCGTCTCGCCGCCCACGCTCAGCCGTCCCGTCAGCGTCGCGCCGGTCACCGCGAACCCGTCCGCGTCGCGCAGCGCGGCCTCGCCGGCCGCTAGGCTCACCGTGGCGAAGGCGTTGTCCGCGCGGTCGAGGGTCACGTCGCCGTACGCGGCCTCGGCGCCCTCGCCCGTGGCGAAGCTCGCAAGGCCCCCCACGCGCATCGCGCCGGTCTGGGTGATGCCGCCTCCCCCCGCCGTCGCCGCCCCGTCGACGTTCGAGCGCACGCTGAGATCGCCCCAGACCTCGGCCCCGGCGAAGACCAGCGCGCCCGCCGCCTCGAGCCGCGCGTCGCCAGGGGTGACCAGCAGCGTCTCGCCCGAGAAACGGTTGCTCAGGGTCCCGCCCTCGACCGTCTCGCCGCGCACGTCGATGCCTTCGAGGCCCGCGAACACCGCCTCGCCGCCCACGCCGATCATCTCGGTGGTGGCGATCGCCTCCAGGCTTGCGCCCTCGCCCGCGGCGAGCGGCGTGCGCTGGCGGCCCAGCGCGGCCTCGCCCAGCCGGGCGTCGGTCGCGATCCCGACGGTCGCCCCCCGCACGCCCGCCACGCTGACCGCGGCAAGCTCCGCGGGGGCGTCGGCGACCGTGCGCACCTGCCCCAGCGATCCGGCGTAGAGGGACCCCGCGGTCGTCACCCCGCCCAACGAGACGTCGCCCCCGCCGTCCAGCGTCAGCCAGTCCGCCCGGATCGCCAGCGCC
The DNA here is from genome assembly GCF_963977235.1 of uncultured Albimonas sp. Taxonomy (NCBI): domain Bacteria; kingdom Pseudomonadati; phylum Pseudomonadota; class Alphaproteobacteria; order Rhodobacterales; family Paracoccaceae; genus Albimonas; species uncultured Albimonas sp. The sequence continues at coordinate 27,911 of NZ_CAXBOD010000038.1, read as the reverse complement.
GAGATCGCGCCGCCGGCCACCACGGACGCCCCGCCCAGCCGCAGGTTCATGAGGCTCGCCGCGCCGTCCGAGCGCAGCCGCACAGCCCCCGCGCCGCCCTCGCGCACCGAGAGATCGCCCCCCGCATCAAGATCCAGCGAGCCCGCAACGAAGCGCGCCAGCGTCACCGCGCCCTCCGCCTCCATCGCCAGCTCGCCCCCGGCCTGCATGTCGGCCGCCCCGACGGCGCCCGCGCTCGCGGCCAGACGCAGATCGCCCCCCGCCTGCAGCCGCAGGGCCGAGACCGAGCCCGCCTCGACCGAGATCGCGCCCCCGGTCGCCACGTCGCTTAGCGCCACGGCGCCCGCCTGCCCCGCCACCGACAGCGAGCCCGCGCGCAGGTCCGCAATCGCAAAGCCGTTCGCGTCGCGCGCCGCCACTGCGCCGCCCGCGCGCCCCGAGAGGGTTGCGAACGCGTTGTCGGCCCGGTCGAGCGTCGCCTCGCCCGCCACGTCGAGCGCCAGCACCCCCCCGACCGAGGCCGCGCCGGTCTGGCTCAGCGACCCCGCGCCACCGTCGGCCACGGTCCCGAGCGCCGCGCTCCCCCCCACGTCGAGCCCGGACAGAACCAGGTCGCCCGCATGGGCGAACGCCAGGTCGCCGCCCGCGCTCAGGTCCGCCGCTCCGGCCACCCGCATCCGCAGCGGGCCGATCCCCGCGTCGGGGGAGTCGACGAACGTGCCCACCCCGATCTCGGCCCGCGGCAGCAGCACGTCGCCGGCGGCCGCGAGCGTCAGGTCCCCGGCCACCGAGACGAGATCCGAATAGGGATCGAGGGCTGCGGAGGCGACCACCACCTCGGCGCCGTCGGGCGCCAGGATCGACAGCGTCCCGCCGCCCGCGCCCGCGGCCGCGAAATCGATGTCCGCGTCGCGCAGCTTGGCGATGTCGCCGCCAAGGCTGGTCAGCGACAGGTGGCCCGCCCCCTCCTCGCCGGCCGAGGTCTCGACCAGCCCCAGGCGGATGTCGCCCAGGATGCTGACGCTCAGGTCGCCGGCCACGCGCACCCGGTGCAGGCTGAGCGTGCCGGTCACCTCGCCCGCATCGAAGCCCGCGTCGGTCCCCAGCCTCACCCCGTCGAGCGCGAGGTTCGGCGCCTGCGCCACGCGCAGGTCCCCGTCCAGCGCCAGATTCGACAGCCGCACCCCGTCGAACCCGCCGCCGCCCGCCGCCGTCGCCTCGAGCGAGCCGAGCACGGCCGTGTCCACCCAGATGTCCCGCGCCGCCGCGCCCTCGACGCCGCCGAGAACCGTGTCGCCCGCCAGCACCGAGACGAGATAGATCGAGCCGCCGTCCGCCCCGCCGCTCAGCGCGCCCGCGCCCCCGCCCACGCGCACCTGTTCAAGCGAGAGATCGCCCGCCAGCGCCCGGGCCGAAAGGCTCTCGCCCGCCTCGACCGAGACCAGCGACAGCGAGTCCGCATCGCTCACCGACACCGCCTCGCCCACGATCGAGACCGCGCCGTCGAAGGCGTTGGCGGCCTCGAGCGTCACGTCGCCCGGCGTCTCGAAGCGGCTGTCGCCGGCGACCGAGAGGATCCCCTGGCCGGTCTGGCCGATGTCCCCGCCCGCCTGAAGCGAGAGCGAGGTCAGGCTCGAGGCGCCCAGCGTCACCGGTCCGGCCGCGCGCAACGTCGCCGCGCCGCCCGTCAGCGACAGCTCCGCGCCAAACGCGTTGCCCGCGTTCCGCAGCGTGAAGCCGTCTGCCGACAGCGCCGCCCCCGCGCCCAGCTCCAGCGCCGCGGACTGGGTCAGCGCGCCGCCCGCCGTCACGCTCAGCAGATCGGCGCGCACGGCCCCAAGCTCCAGATCCCCCGCCGCGGCCAGCGAGACGTCGCCCGCGCCCGCGTCCCCGTCGCGGGCGTCGACCGACACCGCGCCGCCGAAGACGTTGCCCGCGTCCAGCGCCGTCACCGCGCCGCCGGCCGTCGTGATCTGCGTCTCGCCCGCCACCGCCACCGGCCCGCCGAGGCTCAGCGACTGCGCGTCCACGCTCAGCACATGCGCCGTCACCGCGCCGGTCGCGGCGGGGCCCAGCGCGATCACCTCCAGCCCGCCGGCCAGCGCCACGTCGGGCAGGCTCAGCGCCTCGTTGGTGCGCAGCGTCAGCAGATCGCCCGCCGCCATCGCCGCGCCGTCGATCCCCTGGGGGGCCGACAACGCCAGCTCCCCGAAGCTCGATTCCAGCCTCAGAGCGCCCAGCACCCGGATCGCCCCGGTCCCGTCGGCCGGCTGCGAGGCGAAGCCCGCGTCCGCGCTCAGCACCAGGTTGCCGCGCATCACGATCGAGGCGCCCAGCAGCAGGTCGCGCCCCGCGCTCAGCGTCAGGTCCACGTTGGGGCGACGGTTGGCGATCTCGGCCTCGACCGAGATGTCCTGCGCGGCCTCGATCACCACGTCCCCGAAGGACGACGAGATCGACGAGGCCAGGATCACCAGATCCTCGCCGGGCGCCTCGTCGACCAGGATCGCGCCCTCGAAGGCCACGCCGTCCTCGTTGTCCCCGACAATGCGCACGTTCTCGGGGTCGAGCAGCAGCAGCCCCGCCCCGCCCTTCGGCGCCGACAGGTCGACCCGCCCCTCAAAGCCCAGCCTGCCCAGCGAGGAGATCTCGGCGAACCCCCCGTCGCCCCCCGCAGGCCCGCCGCGCGCGGAGATCCGACCCCCCATCCAGGTCGCGGCCGAGGACCACAGCACGACCTCGCCGCCCTTGCCCTCGATCCGGGCGTCGGCGTCGATCGTCGCGCCCGCCTCCATCACCGTGACCTCGGCCGCGCGCAGCCCGCCCTTCGCAGGCCCCGCGCCCCGCACGCCGCCGCCGACCAGCGCCGCGCCGCCGCCGCGCCCGCCCGAGACGTCGATGCGCGAGCCCTCGGCCAGCCGCACGGTCCCGCCGGTCGCCTCGACCCGCCCGCCCCGCGCGCCGTCCCCGCCCGAGGCGTCGAGCCGCCCGCTCACCACCACGTCGCCCGCCCCGCCGTCGAGCACGATGGTCCCGCCGTCGACCCGCGCGCTCGAGGCCTCGATCACGCCGCCGACCGAGACCGCGGCCTCGACCGCGTCGCGCGCGGCGGCCGCGGTGATGATCACCGTGCCCCCCTCGGCGATCAGGACGCCCGAGTTCTCGGCCCGCGCGCCGCGGGTCTTCGCGGCGTCCTTCAGGTCGATCTCGAACAGCCCGTCGCCCGAGACGTCGACCGAGAAGCTCTCCTGCCCCGCGACGACGATCTTGCCCATCTTGCCGGCGATGACGCCGCGGTTGGCGACCTCGGGGGCGACGAGGCCGACCATCCCGGCCTCGGCGAAGGTGATGGTCCCCTCGTTGACGATGGCGGCGCCGGGCTTGCCGGGCCGGTCGAAGTCGCCGCCGCCGGCCATGAAACGCCCGTTGTCGATGTCGGCGGTGGTGGCGATCAGCCCGCCCACGTCGATCACCGAACCGGCGTGGAACATCACCCCCGACTGGTTGACCAGCCAGACGTTGCCGTTCGCGGTCAGCTTGCCGCGGATGTGGGTCGGCAGCCCGTCCAGCACCCGGTTCAGCGCCACCGCGCTTCGCCCGGGCTGGAGGAACCTCACCGCCTCGTCTGCGCCGATGTCGAAGCTGGTCCAGTCGATGATCACCCGGCGCGAGCCCTGGCGCACCACCGTGACGTCGCCCCGCGTGGTGATCGTCGCCTGCCCGCCCTTCACCTGCCCGCCCGAGGGGCCGGCCACGGCCGGGGAGGGCGCGGCGAGCCCTGCGGCCATCGCCGCGACCGCGACGCCGGCCAGCAGCGCGCGGCGCAGAGGGGGAAGGGAGACGCGGGCGAGGGGAACGGGACGCGACTGCATCATGCTCAGAACTCCTTCACCGCGCTGAACAGCAGCCGCCAGGCGCGGCTCTGGTCATAGGCGAGGGGAACGTTGATCGGCTTGGCGGCCTCGAGATTGACCGAGAGCCGCCCGGGAAACGTCGCGCGCACGCCGAACCCCGCCGAGAAGATCTCGGCATGGGGCGGCGCGCCGCCGTCGAGATTGCGCACCTCGGCCCAGTCCATGAACCCATAGACCTCATAGGGCGCGCGCAGGGCGTCGAAGACCAGCTCGTTGGCATAGCGCAGCTCGGCCGCGCCGCCGAGCCCGACGTCGCCGGAGTATTCCGACGGGTGATAGGCCCGCCCCAGCTCCGGCCCGCCGATCGACATCTCCTCGGAGGCCAGCAGCGCCCGGTCGGCGGTCTGCGCCCAGGCCTTGCCCCACAGCGAGAACCCCTCGCCCAGCACCTGGGTCCGCGCGAGCTCGGCGCGCACCGAGGTGAACACCCCGTCGCCGTCCTGGCGGCTGAGGTTGGGGTCCCCCGCGCGGCTGGTCCCCAGGATCGGCAGCCCCTGGCGCAGCTCGAACCGGCCCTCGGTGAAGCCGTTCTCGTCGCGCAGCACGCCCTCGTAGCCCACGAACAGGACGTTGAGCCGGTCGTCGGTGACCAGATCCCCCACCCCCGGCAGCCCCGGGATCGGCGCGACCACCGGTGAGGGCGTCAGGGAGTTCACCTGCACCGCCTCGAGCCCGCCGAACAGGTCCAGACTGATCGCGCGGGTGCGCAGCGCGGGATAGCGCAGGCCCAGCTCGATCTCGGTCTGGTCGGTGTCGATGTCGAAGCCCTTGACGATGTCGCCCGGGGCGCTTTCGGAATACAGAGCGCGAAAATGCCCGCTCAGCCCGGAGCTTCCCAGAAACCGTTGATGTTCGAACTGAAGCGTCCAGCGCTCCCCCCAGCTGTCGCCCAGCGGGTCCTCGTAGTCGGCCGAGTTGAACCAGCTCAGCGTCGAGGTGTCGCCCGCAGGCGACCAGGAGTTGAACGACCCCACCAGCCCCACCAGCCCCGGCCCGATGATCGGCGACTGCCGGTTGTCGGCGAACGCGGTCAGGGAGAACGGCTCCCGCTCCATGTTGATGTAGAGCTCGATGGCCCCGCGCTCGTCCGCGCCGACCTTGGGCACGGCCGCGGCGCGGGTGATGCCGGGAATGTCGTTGAGCTGCAGCAGCACCCGCTCCAGCGCCTCGAGCGTGGGGTTGCGCAGGCCCTCTAGGGGAGCGGCGAACTGCTCGGCGAGCGCGCGGACCGGGCCGATGGGCAGCTCGGGCGCCTCTATGGCGACGCGGGTGATCACCGCCTCGACCACCTCCAGCCGGGCGCGCCCGCCCTCGATGCGCTGGGCGGGGACCACGACGCGGGTGAACAGGTAGCCGTCGTCGCGATAGCGGCTCTGGATGCGGGCGGCGATGGCGAACAGCTCGGTCAGGTCGACCTCGCGCCCCAGCGCCTCGGCGTAGTCCTGCGCCAGCACGGCCTCGTCGTAGATCGTGGCCCCGACCAGCGTCACGCCGGTCAGCTCGAAACGGATGTCGCGGGCGTTGGCGGGCGGGGTCTGCGAGGTGAACTGGATCTCGCCCGAGGGGGCCAGCGCGCCGGGCTCCGGACGGGCCCGCTCGGTCGCCTCGCGCAGGGTCTGGCCGGGATCGGGCAGCCGGGTCGCCACCGGCGGCGGGGACTGCGCCCAGGACGGCGCTGCGGAGAAGACCACAAGCAGCGCCAGCATCGACGCCGGCACACGTCGTGCCCCCCGACGCGACTCGCTGGCCTTGTCCAATTCGCCCCCCGCTGCGCTGCGATCACCACCCTGTCAGAGTCGTTAACACCGGGGAAGGTATGCGGTCAAACGAATGCCGGCCCGGCGCGTCGTCGCCCCGAAGCTTAACCACTCGTTCATAAACGATTATTTCGAAGGGGTGAGGGGCGTTGTCCGCGCGCGCGCGAACGCCGCCCTCGCCGCGGCGCTTGGGGCCCCGGGCGCCCCGGCGGGGGCGTCAGGTCCCCGGCCGGCTCACTCCTGATCCCAGGAGGGGGCGCGGATGGCGCCGACGACGTGGCTCGAGTCGTTGCGCTCGGCCGTCAGACGCTCGAGCGCGCCCGGCGCGTCGGCGCCCGCCTTGCCCAGTGCGCCCGAATAGGGCCCGGTGACCGCGCGGGTCGAGCCGTCGGCCGCGATCATCACCAGCTTCTCCCCCCCCGCGAGCGACACGCTCTGCGAGGCCGGGACCACCGAGCCGGGCGTGATCGAGGAGACGTTGCTTTCCAGGATCACGAAGTCGGAGGCCGCCGCGGGCAGCGCCGCGAGCGATGCGGCGGCGCCGAACAGGGCCGCGCCAAACAGACGGGCGACAGGCCGTTTCATGCCGAAAACTCCCACTCTTGAAAGGTCTTGCGACCCTCTTGCCTGAAAACGCGGCGAAAATGCGGACGCCGGCGAGCGATCCGCAGGCCCGCCCGAGGACGCCCTGCCGCCGCCACAGGCGCGAAGATCGTGTCCGTCGCCGCCTGACGCAAGGATACGATAACGCATTCGCGACCGATTCACGATCCCCGCGATGATCCGCGCCCCCGCGCGGCGACGCCCCCCTCAGGCGATGCGGTCGTCGGTGCGCCCGGCGTGCAGCCGCGTCAGGTGCAGCGCCACCAGCGGATCCCCCTGCCCCGGCCCGTCCTCGGCCGCCAGCGCCTCGAAGGCGACAAGCGCCGCGGCTGGGTCCTGCCCGATCAGCGCCAGCGCCGCGGCATAGCCCTCGCGCAGCGCCTGCGAGGCCACGGGATCGTGATTCCACACCTGCACCGGCTCGGCCTTGCCCTTCAGCATCACCCGCCCGACCGGGCGCAACGGCGGCAGCGGCCGGGCCGCGTCCGCGAACCCGGCCGCCGCCCGCCGCGCCGCCTCCGAGACGGTGACCCGGGTGCCGAGCGCCTTGTTGATGCTCTCGAGCCGGGCGGCGGTGTTCATCGCGTCGCCCATGGCGGTGTAATCAAAGCGCTTGCGCCCGCCGAAGTTCCCCACCGAGGCCGCGCCCGAGTGCACCCCGATCCGCGTCACCCCCATCCCCAGATGCGCATGGGACCGGCGGAAATCCTCGGCGAATGCGTCCATCGCCACGGCGCAGAGCACGGCGTTCAGGGCATGGTCGGCCTCGGTCGTCAGCGCCCCGAACAGCGCGACCACCGCGTCGCCGATGAACTTGTCGATCGAGCCGTCGTGGGCCGCGATGATGTCGGACATGCCGTCGAAATAGGCGTTCAGCAGGGCCGCCAGCTCCTCGGGCTCCAGCTTCTCGGACATGTCGGTGAAACCCGCCACGTCGGTGAAGATGAACGAGATCTCGCGCCGCTCCCCCCCCAGCCGCAGGCTCGAGCGGTCGCGCGCCAGCCGGTCGACCATCGCCGGCTCGAGGTAGTGCGAGAACGCCTGCCGGATGAAGGCCTTCTCCTGCACCGAGAAGAACGCCTCGGCCGCCCCCCCCAGCCCGAAGCTCAGCGCCAGCGCCGCGAGGCCGGGGCCAAGCGGCAGATACGGCCCGCTCCACACCCCCGCCAGAACCAGCGCGAGGCCCAGATACCCGACCCCCGCCCCCAGCACCGCCAGCCCCCGCCAGTGCAGCCCGATCGAGGAGATCCCGATCGCCGCCCCCAGCAGCGCCATCGCCACGGTGACCGCCATGCCCGAGCGCCGATCGACGCTCCAGTTCGCCACCACCCGCCCGTCGAGCAGCTGGCTGAGCACATGGGCATGCACCAGCACGCCGGCGTAGCCCTTGAATTCGGTCAGCCCCGGATCGACCAGCAGCGAGGTCGCGTGCCGGTCGGTCTGGGGCAGGTCCGCGCCGATGAACACGAAGCGGTCCCCGAACCAGCCCGAGAACATCTGCCGGGGCAGCGCGGGGTTCAGCAGCACCTGGCTCTGGATCTTCTGGAAGGCCTCGGCGTGGTCGGCGGTCTCGCGCCGCCAGTCGACGATGCCGCGCTTCTGGAAATCGCCCTCGACGCCGGCCGCGGCCAGCATCGCCGCCGACATGCCCAGGATCTCGCCGGTCATGTAATTGTCGAAGCGCCGCACCACCCCGTCGGGGTCGTAGTCGAGCACGGCCGAGCCCGGAACCGCGTCGGCCTGCGCGCGGAACCAGTTCATGTAGTCCATCTGCCGCGGCAGCATCCCCGCCCGCTCGTCGGCATAGGCCAGCACCACCTTGCCGGGAAAGGCGCGGATCGCCTCGATCAGGCGGGCGTCCTTCTCGGGCTCGGTCGGCTGGTCGATCAGGATGTCGAGCGCGAAACCCTTCACCCCGGCCGAGCCCAGCAGGTCGATCACCTCGGCCAGATGCGCCCGATCCACCGGCGAGCGGTAGGGGAACAGCGCCAGCGTCTCCTCGGTGATCGTGATCACCGAGATCCGCGGATCCTGCCTTTCGGTCAACGGCGAGAACAGCACCCGCAGCCGGTCGTTCAGCCCGGACTCGAGGCTCTTGAGCACCTGCACATTGGCGAACCCCAGCACGCAGATCAGCGCGACGCCGAGCGCGATCGCCAGCCCCGCCATCCGGCGCGGCGCCAGCACGGCGCGCAGGCGTCCGCCCGCTCCCGCGCCCGAGGCGCCCTCGTCGCTGCCTGTCACCCCGCTCGCCCCTCCCCCCGAGGCCCGGGAGGGCCTGCCTCCACGGCGTCGCACGCTGGCGCGCGTGGCGTCAACCTTGCGGGATCATTCGGCGGGAATGTCGCCCGGCCGCGGCGCAGGCGCGGTCATCAGCGGCATCAGCGCGGCCATCTCCGGCCCGCGGTCCCGCCCGGTCAGCGCCCGGCGCAGCGGCAGGAACAGCGCGCGCCCCTTGCGCCCGGTCTGCGCCTTCAGCGCGCCGGTCCACTCGCCCCAGGTCGCCTCGCTCCACGGCCGCGGCGGCAGGGCGGCGAGGGCCTGGGCGACAAAGTCGCGATCCTCGGGGGCGACCGCGGGGGCGACGCCCGCGCTCAGCAGGTCGCGCCACTCGGCGATCTCGTCGAACCGGGTCAGGTTGGCGCGCACGGCGGCCCACAGCGCCTCACCCTGCGCCCCCTCGATCCCCAGCCCCGCCAGCCGCGGCGCGGCTTCGGCGTAGGACATCGCGTGCAGGATCTTCTCGGACAGGCCCCCGAGGTCCGCCGGGTCCAGCCGCGTCGGCGCGGTCCCGAACCGCGCGACATCGAACCCCTCGACCAGCGCCTGCGCCGAGGGCCTCGGCTCCACCGGATCGGCCGAACCCAGCCGCGCGATCAGCGACAGCAGCGCCCCCGGCTCCAGCCCCTCTGCGCGCAGGGTCCGCAGGCTCAGCCCTTCGGCGCGCTTGGAAAACGCCTCCCCGTCCGGCCCGGTCAGCAGCGAGTGATGGGCAAAGCGCGGCGCCTCGGCCCCCAGCGCGCGCATGATCTGCACCTGCACGGCGGTGTTGGTCACATGGTCCGCCCCGCGCACCACGTCGCTGACCCCCATCTCGGCGTCGTCCACCGAGCTCGCGAGCGTATACAGCACCTGCCCGTCCTCGCGGATCAGCACCGGATCGGAGACCGAGGCCGCGTCGATCGACACCGGCCCCAGGATCCCGTCGACCCACTCCACCCGCGTCCGCTCCAGCGCGAAGCGCCAGTGCGGCGGGCGCTGCGCGGCCAGCGCCGCCTTCTCGTCCTCCGACAGCGCCAGCGCCGCGCGGTCATAGACCGGCGGCAGCCCGCGCGAGAGCTGGACGCGCCGCTTCAGCGCCAGGTCCTCGGCCGTCTCCCAGCAGGGATAGAGCCGCCCGTCCGCCTTCAGCCGCTCGGCCGCCGCGGCGTAGCGGTCCAGACGCTCCGACTGGCGCACCTCGCCGTCGCGCGCCAGCCCCAGCCAGTCGAGATCCTCGCGGATCGCCTCGACGAAACGGTCTTCGGAGCGCGCCGCATCGGTGTCGTCGATGCGCAGCACGAAGCGCCCGCCCCCCTGCCGCGCGATGGCCCAGTTGAAGAAGGCCGCGCGAAGGTTCCCCAGGTGCAGGAACCCGGTCGGCGAGGGCGCAAAGCGCGTGAGGGTCATTTCCCCTCCAGCTCGGGGCGATGCATCTGGAAGGCCATCAGCATCTGCTCGCAGCCGCCCACCACCATCTGCTTGCGGAAGCAGCGGGCGGGCATGCCCGAAAGCGCATTCATCGCGCGCTGGAACATGAAAAGCCCAGCGCGCCTGCGGGGTCGCACGCCTTTCTTCAGACTGTATCCGAAGCCCGGAGAGAAGAACGACGAGACCAGCCGGTAGTTGCGCAAGTTCGCCCAGGGCACGAATCCGAACTGGCGATCCTCGATCCCCTCGGGGGTCAGGCGCAGGATCGGCTCGGTCTTGGCGGCCTCGCGGAACAGGATCAGGCCCATCAGCGCGAACATCAGCCCGCCGACGCCGGCGATCAGCGGCGAGGGCGGCTGCCCGGGCCCCTGGGGCGCGATCTCGGCCTCGCTCCCGGGCGCGGGCGCGGGCGCGGCGGGGCCCTCGACGGCGGGAAGCTCGGCGATCGCGGGCTGCCCGCCCGCGCTCTCGAGCGGCGCAGGCCGCGCGCCCTCGATCGCGGCGCCCACCGCAATCCACAGGAACCAGGCCGCCACCAGCAGCGACAGCAGGCTCATGGTCTTGAGCTTGAACGTGTTCTGGTGAAACTCGATCACCGGGGGGATCTCGGGGGGCTCCCACTCGCGCGGGGCGTCGGGATCGGCGGAGGCGGTCGGGTCAGTCACGGTCGCGCCAACTCATTGCTATGGGGTAGCGGCGATCCAGCCAGAAGGCCTTGGGCCCCAGCTTGGGCCCCGGCGCCGACTGGAACCGCTTGTATTCGGCGAGGTAGAGGAGATGCTCGATCCGCTCGACCACCTCTTGCGGGTGGCCGCGCGCGACCAGGTCGGCGACGGCGAGGTCGCCCTCGACCAGCCCCTCGAGGATCTCGTCCAGCACCGGGTAGGCCGGCAGGCTGTCCTCGTCCTTCTGGTCCTCGCGCAGCTCGGCGCTCGGCGGCTTGTCGATCACGCGGGGCGGGATCACCGTGCCCGCAGGGCCCTTCATCCAGTCGCGATGCTGCTGGTTGCGCCAGCGGCAGGCCGCGAAGACCCGCATCTTGTAGAGGTCCTTGATCGGGTTCCAGCCGCCGTTCATGTCGCCATAAAGCGTGGCGTAGCCCACCGCGACCTCGGACTTGTTGCCGGTGGTCAGCAGCAGCTCGCCGAACTTGTTGCTCAGCGCCATCAGGATCAGGCCGCGCAGACGCGACTGGAGGTTCTCCTCGGTGACGTCGGCCGCCATCCCCTCGAACAGCGGCGCGAGCGTCTCGGTCATCGTGTCCACGCCCGGCCCGATCGGCACGGTGTCGAGCCGCGTTCCCAGGGCCTTGGCCACCCCTTCGGCATCCTCGAGGCTGTGCTCGGAGGTGTAGCGCGAGGGCAGCATCACGCAGCGCACGTTCTGCGGCCCGATGGCGTCCGCCGCGATCGCCGCGACCAGCGCGCTGTCGACCCCGCCCGAGAGCCCCAGCACCACCTTCTTGAACCCGGTCTTGGCGAGATAGTCGCGGGTCCCCACGACCATCGCCTTGTAGTCGAGCTCGGCCTCGTCGGGCACGCTCGCCATCGGCCCGGGAACGCAGCGCCAGCCCTCGTCCCCGCGCTCGAAATCGAGGTGCGCGATCTGTTCGTCGAAGAACGGAAGCTGGGCGGCCAGCCCCCCATGCACGTTCAGCGCAAACGAGCCGCCGTCGAAGACCTGATCGTCCTGCCCGCCGGTGCGGTTGAGGTAGACCAGCGGCAGCCCCGTCTCGATCACGCGCGCCACCATCAGGTTGACGCGGGTGTCGTGCTTGCCCCGCTCATAGGGAGAGCCGTTGGGCACGAACAGGAGCTCGGCCCCGGACTCGGCCGCGGTCTCGGCCACGTCGGGAAACCAGGCGTCCTCGCAGATCGGGATCCCGAGGCGCGCCGCCCCCACCTGAATGGGCCCGGACGGATCGGCCGCGTGATACAGCCGCTTTTCGTCAAACACCCCGTAGTTGGGCAGGTGGTGCTTGGAGACGCGGGCCCGGATCTCGCCGCCCTGCAGGATCCAGTAGGCGTTCTCCGGCCGCTCGAGCCCCGCGAACGGCGCCCCGATGCCCAGCGCGGGACCGTCCTTGGTGGCCTCGGCCAGCTTCTCGATCTGCGCGAGGCAGGCCTTCACGAAGGCGGGCTTGAGGACCAGGTCCTGGGGCTGATAGCCGGCGAGGAACATCTCGGGCAGCGCCACCAGGTCGGCGCGCGCGGCGCGACCCTCCTCCCAAGCGGCCAGCGCCTTCGCGGCATTGCCGTCGAGGTCGCCGACGCGGGGGTCGAGCTGGGCGAGCGTCAGGCGGAAGGCGTCGGGCATCACGGTCTCCGGCGGGTCCGGCGCGGACGGAGGGTCGGTTTCAGGCCCGGCAGTTACAGGCGCCCCGGCAGGCGAGGCAAGCCCGCGCGGCGACGCGCCCCGCCAGGCGGGGCCGCGCGCCCTGCCCCGCAGGCCGCCTCATGATCCCGCGCCCGCGCGCCGCGGCCGGTTGCATGGCGCCGGGGGCCCGCCTACTGTCCGGTCCAGCAAACCGCGGGGCCAGGGGACTGCGCCCCGCAGCCCCACGCACGACGGCGCGAGCGCGCGCCGCGGCCGCGGACGATCCGGGAACGCAGCACGAGGACGGAAGCAGCATGGGCCGAGGTTGGGTCTGGGCGATGGCCGGCGCCGGCGCGCTGGCGGCGGCGAGCGCGGCGGCGCCGCAAACGAACGTCGAAACCAAGCGCTACGACACCGGCGAGGTCTATGAGGGCCAGTTCAAGGAGGGCCGCCAGCACGGTTCGGGCACCCTCGTGCGCCCCGACGGCTTCCGCTACACGGGCGAGTTCGTGGACGGCTGGATCCAGGGCCAGGGCGTCGCCGAATACCCCAACGGCTCGGTCTACGAGGGGCATTTCGTCGGCGGCAAGCCCCAGGGCAAGGGCCGCATCCGCTACCACGACGGCGGCTCCTACGAGGGCGACTGGGTCGAGGGCAGGATCGAGGGCGAGGGCGTCGCCCGCTACGCCGACGGCGTGGTCTACGAGGGCGCCTTCGTCGACAACCAGCCCTCGGGCGACGGCGTGCTGACCCGCCCCGACGGCTACCGCTACGAGGGCGCCTTCGTCGCCGGCGCGCCCGAGGGCGAGGCCACCGTGCGCTACCCCGACGGCTCGGTCTACGAGGGCGGCATGCAGGGCGGCCTGCGCCACGGCGAGGGCCGGATCGAGCTCGCCGACGGCTTCGTCTACGAGGGAACCTTCGTCGAGGGCAGGATCGAGGGCCAGGGCCTCGCCCGCCAGCCCAACGGCGACGCCTACGAGGGCGCCTTCGTCGACGGCAAGCGCCAGGGCGAGGGCCGCGTCACCTACGCCAACGGCGACGTCTACGAGGGCGGCTTCGTGGACGACCTGCGCCACGGCGCCGGCCGCTTCGAGGGCGCCGACGGCTTCCGCTACGCGGGCGACTGGGTCGAGGGCCGGATCGAGGGCCAGGGTAAGGCGACCTATGCAGACGGCACGGTGCACGAGGGCGCCTTCGTCGCCGGCGCGCCCCAGGGTCCGGGCACGGTGCGCTACGCCGACGGCTCGACCTTCGCCGGCTCCTGGTCGGGCGGCCGCATCCAGGGCGAGGGCACGGCCGTCTACGCCAACGGCGCGCGCTACGAGGGCGGCTTTGCCGACGGCAAGTACGACGGGACCGGCCGGCTGGAGTACCCCGACGGCTACGTCTACGACGGCGGCTGGACCGCGGGCGTCCAGGACGGCCAGGGCACGACCACCTTCCCCGACGGCTCGGTCTACTCGGGCGGCTTCGTGGACGGGTTGCGCGACGGCCAGGGCCGCATCGAGATGCCCGACGGCTTCGTCTACGAGGGCGGCTGGAAGACCGGCGAGATCCACGGCGAGGGCGTGGCCTCCTACAAGGGCGGCGACGTCTACCGCGGCAGTTTCGAGAACGGCCAGCGCAACGGCCCCGGCCGGATGGAATACGCCGACGGCGCGGTGTTCGAGGGCTGGTGGGTCAACGGCCGCCCCGGCGCCGAGCCCGACCCCGACGCCGGTCCCGACGCCGATCCGGCCTCCGACCCTGCCTCTGTCGCCCCCGCGGATCCCGCCGCCACGCCCGATCCCGCGTCGGGCTCCCGAACGGACGCCCCTTCGCAAGCCGAGGCCCCCGCCGCCCCCGTCGCCGCCTCCCCGGCCGACGCCTCCCCGGCCGACGCCCCCCAAAGCGGCGCAGCCTCGAGCGGCTCTCCCCCGAGCGGCAGCGGAGGCTGACCCCCGAGCGGCGGGGGAGCCTGCCCTGCCGCTCGGCGCAGGCTGCCCCGCCGCCCGGCCCAGGCTGCCGCGCAGGCGGCGCCCCCGCGCCCGCCATCCTCATCGTCCCTGCTCATCGTCCCTGCGGCGCCGAGCCGCCTCTGGCTCGGTCCCGGCCGGCGCCGATCCAGTTCGAGGCCGTCGTCGCAACGAGCTCCCATTTCCCCCGGCCGCGCGTCCAGTCTCTTCGGGCCGCGACGCGCGCCGGACCGGGCCTGAGCTGACGGCGCCAGACGGAGCGGACGCCCATCTCGGCGCCTCGGAAGCCCCCGCCCCCGGCGTCGCGCCCACGGATCGGGCGCGACCGGCGGCCCCGCGCTCAGGCGGCCTCGCGCTCAGGCGGCCTCGCGCTCAGGCGGCCCCGCACTCAGGCGGCCCCGCGCTCAGGCGGCGCGCGAGGTGGAGGCGGGCGCGGCGCCCTGGCGGGTGCGGAACATCGCCGTCAGGCGGTCCAGCTCCTCGGACTCGCGGGCGAGGTCGCGGGCGGAGCGGGCCGAGCTGTCGGCCAGCGCCGCGTTGCGCTGGGTGTTCTCGTCCATCTGGGTCACCGCCTGGTTGATCTCCTCGACGCCCGAGGCCTGCTCCCGGCTCGCCGCGTCGATCCGGCCCACCCGCTCGGAGATGCGGCGCAGCGATCCCGCCATCTCCGACAGCGCCGAGCCGGTGCGCTCCACCAGCCCCACGCCCTCGGTCACCCGCTCCGAGCTCTCGTGGATCAGGCCGCGGATGTCGTCGGCCGCCTCGCGCGAGCGGCGGGCGAGCGCCCCGACCTCGGAGGCGACCACCGCAAAGCCCTTGCCCGCGTCGCCCGCCCGCGCCGCCTCGACCGCGGCGTTCAGGGCCAGAAGGTTGGTCTGCGTGGCGATCGAGGCGATCACGTCCACGATCTCCCCCATCCGGCGGGAGCTCTCGGAGAGGCGGCCCATCGCCTCCACCGCCTCGTCGACCACCACCCGGCCGCCGTCGGCGCGTCCGTCGGCCTCGGCCGCCTCGGAGCGCGCCTCCGAAGCGGCCTCGGCGTTGGCCTTCACCGAGCCGGTCATCTCCTCCATCAGCGCGGCGGTCTGCTCGAGGGCGGCGGCCTGGCTCTCGGCCCGCTCGGCGAGCGCGCCCGCCCCCGAGGCGATCTCGTCGGAGGCGCCGCGGACCCGGCCGCCGGCCGACTTGATCTCGGAGACCAGCGAGCCCAGCCGCTCGGTCGTCTCGTTCACGCCGGTGGCGAGCTTGCCCAGCACGCCGGCGTAGGTCCCCTCGACCTGGCGGGTCAGGTCGCCCTCGGCCAGCGCCCGCACGGCCTGATCCACGTCGGCCGAGAACGCCGCCACGATCTCGCAGATGCGGTTCATCCCCACGCCGACGTCGCGCAGGAAGACGTTCTGGCTGTCGGTGTCGATGCGCCTTGTGAAGTCGCCCTCCGCCGCCGCCGCGATCACCTCGCGCAGCTGGGTCTCCAGCTGCCGGCTGTCGGTGACGTCGTCCCATGTGATCACGTAGCCCAGCTTGCGTCCGCGGGGGTCGACGATGGGCGAGGCCGAGACGTCGAACCGCCGCTCGTCGAACGAGATCGTCGAGATCTGCCGCTCGGTCAGCCCCTCGAGCATCTGCCGGATGCGGGCCTTGTCCTTGTGGAAGAAGTCGATGTTCTTGCCGGCGAGCCCGTCGATATCGGCGCCCATGCTCTCGAAATAGGCGCGCGAGGGCTCGATCATCTTCGAGAAGGCGGCGTTGGCGTAGGTCACGAAGAACCGCGCGTTGCACACCACGATCGGGGCCGCCGAGACCTCGAGCGCGGTGGTGATCCGGTTCATGCGGTCGGCGGCGCGCTGGGTCTCCTGGGCGGTGCGCGCCAGCACGCCCACCTCGTCGCGGCGATGCAGCACGCCGTCGGGCACCTCGGCCTCCTTGCCGCTGTTGAGCGCCTCGAACACCCGCGAGATCGAGCGGATCGGCGAGACCACGCCCCGCGCCGCGATCCAGGCCACCAGCCCCGCGCCCAGCACCGTCGCCACGAGCGCGCTCAGCGTCACGGCGAGCTCCCGCCCCGCGGCCGAGGCCCCTTCCCCGGCCAGGGCCTGGATCTGGTCGGCGATCCCGTCCTCGAGCCCCTTGAGCAGCGAGATCCGCGCCGTCGAGGCGTCGAACCACTGCGGCCCGGTGACCCCGGCGATGAACCCCAGCCGCACGCCGTCGACCGCGACCGCGCGCATCCGCTCGACCTCGCGGGTCTCGGGCGAGGCGCGGAACGCCTCGATCGCCTGGCGGGTCTCCTCGTCGGCCGCGGTCTCGGCGAAGTTCAGATAGACCTCCTGACGGATCGCAAGGTCATTGAATCGATCGAAGACCGAAGGCTCGAACCGGCCGGCGCCGAAGCCGTTGGCGCCCATCGCCCGCTCCAGCCCCGCGCGCTCCTTGGCCTCGATCAGGGCGGCGTAGGCGCCCATCAGACGCTCGCCGCGGGGAAAGTCGATCGCGCCGCGAAGCCGCGCCTCGACGTCGATCAGCTCGCGGATCGAGCCGGTATACCATTTCGCCATTTCCGAGAGCGGCAGGCCCAGCGCATCCACCGCCGCGCGCGTCTGCTCCAGCGCGTCGAGCCGGGCGGCAGCCTGCTCGGCGGCCGTGGCGACGCTCGCCGCGCCCTGGGTGGCGCGATAGGCGGCGAGCGCTTCGTCGAACACCGCGCGGGCGGCGTCCGACCCCTCCCTGACGCCCGCCAGCCGCTGCGCGAACTCGCCCCCGCCCTCCGAGCCGATGTAGCCCGCCGAGGTTCCCCGTTCCTTCTGCAGCTCATGAACCAGGTCCGAGGCCGCGCGCACCATCGTCACCCCGAGACTGGCCTGCTCGGACGCGCTCCGCCGCTCCCACGCGCCGGCGACCACGATCGCGGCGAAGACCGCCAGGAACAGCAGCGGCACGCCGACCGCGAGGGCAAAGCGATGCACGATGGTGAAATTCAACATGGTCGGGCTCCGACGGGGTCCGGGTCTGCGATCGGCGGACCATCCCCGGATATCCTTACCGAAGCCTCAACGCCCGACCGCGCCCGAGGCGGAATTCGCGCTTTTCATCCCCCGCCTGACGCGTGTATAAGCCCGGCCATGGTCCGCGACGCCCATATCGCCCCGCCCCTGCCCCGAGCGCCCCAGGCGCCCGGCAGGACCGGCGTGTCCGCGCCCCGCGGCGCGGCCCGGGCTCTCCTCGGCCTTGCGCGCCTTCTCCTTACGCGCCCCTGAGCGTGCCGGGATCTGCGGCGCGCGCGCTCAGGGGACGTTCGCGACGCGCCGCGCAGACCCGACGGAGCTCCGGCCAAGGCTGACCTGGCCGCTCCGCCCAAGGCACAAGCGCAAAGGACCCCTGACATGACCGCCCCTGCCCCCGCTTCCGACCGCGTCCAGATCTTCGACACCACCCTGCGCGACGGCGAGCAGTCGCCCGGCGCCACGATGACGCTGGCCGAGAAACTGTCCATCGCCCGCCTGCTGGACGAGATGGGCGTCGACATCATCGAGGCCGGCTTCCCGATCGCCTCCGAGGGCGACTTCGAGGCCGTCTCGGCGATCGCCAACGTGGTCGAGAAGGCCACCGTCTGCGGCCTGGCGCGCACCGGCGCCGCCGACATCGAGCGCGCCGCCAAGGCGGTGGAGAAGGCCCGCAAGAGCCGCATCCACACCTTCATCGCCACCAGCCCGATCCACATGGCCCGCAAGCTGCAGATGGAGCCCGAGCAGGTCCTCGAGAAGATCCACTTCGCCGTCACCCACGCCCGCAAGTTCGTGGACGAGGTGCAGTGGTCCCCCGAGGACGCCACCCGCTCGGAGCACGATTTCCTGGTGAAAGCCGTGCAGACCGCGGTCGACGCCGGCGCGAAGGTGATCAACATCCCCGACACCGTCGGCTACACCGCCCCCGACGAGAGCGCCGCCCTGATCCGCCTGCTGCGCGAGCGCGTGAGCGGCATCGAGGAGGTGATCTTCTCCACCCACTGCCACAACGATCTGGGCATGGCGGTCGCGAACTCGCTGGCCGCCGTCTCGGCCGGCGCCCGCCAGGTCGAATGCACGATCAACGGCCTGGGCGAGCGGGCGGGCAACGCCGCGCTCGAGGAGATCGTGATGGCGATGCGCGTGCGCCATGACATCATGCCCTGGGACACCAAGGTCGACGCCACCCGGATCATGCAGGCGAGCCGCCTCGTCTCCCAGGTCACCGGCTTCCCGGTGCAGTACAACAAGGCGGTCGTGGGCAAGAACGCCTTCGCCCACGAAAGCGGCATCCACCAGGACGGGATGCTGAAGGACAACACCACCTACGAGATCATGCGTCCCGAGATGGTGGGCCTGACCGAATCCAACCTGGTGATGGGCAAGCACTCGGGCCGCGCCGCCTTCCGCGCCAAGCTGAAGGACCTGGGCCACACGGTCGGCGACAACCAGCTCAACGACGTGTTCGTGCGCTTCAAGGCGCTGGCCGACACCAAGAAGGAGGTCTACGACGAGGACATCCTGGCGCTGATGGCCGAGACCGGCGCCGACGGCGCCCCCCAGCGCTTCGAGGTCAAGGAGCTGGCCGTCACCTGCGGCACCACCCGCTCGCCGAAGGCCGAGCTGACCCTGATCGTGGACGGCGTCGAGAAGTCCGCGACCGAGACCGGCGACGGCCCCGTCGACTGCTGCTTCAAGGCGATCCGGACCATCGTGCCCCACGAGGCGAAGCTGCAGCTGTTCCAGATCCATGCGGTGACGGAAGGGACCGACGCGCAGGCCACCTGCTCGGTCCGGCTGGAGGAGGACGGGCGCATCGCCACCGGCCGCGCCTCGGACACCGACACGATCCTGTCGGCCACCCGCGCCTACGTCCACGCCCTCAACCGCCTGCAGGTGCGCCGCGAGAAATCCGTCGCGCCCGAGGAGGCCAAGGCCGGCTGAGCCGCGCCCAAGCCTCGCCTTCCAAGGGCCGGCCCCCCGGGCCGGCCCTTTCGCCTCTCTCCCTCCCGCCAGGAGCGCCGCCCATGACCATCACGCGCGAGGCCGAGCTCGCCGCCCTCAAGGTCATCGGCCGCATCGTCGCGCGCACCATGCACGCCATGGCCCGCGCGATGGAGCCGGGCATGACCACCCGCGAGCTCGACGAGATCGGGGCCGCGCTGCTCGAGAGGGAGGGCGCGATCTCGGCCCCCCGCTCGGCCTACGGCTTCCCCGGCGCCACCTGCATCAGCGTCAACGAGGAGATCGCCCACGGCATCCCCGGCGATCGGGCGCTGGCGGCGGGCGACCTCGTGAACATCGACGTCTCGGCCTCGAAGGACGGGTTCTACGCCGACACGGGCGCGAGCTTCCAGGTGCCGCCGGGAACCCCCGCCCAGGACCGGCTGCGCCGCGACGGACGGCGGGCGATGGAGATCGGCATCGCGGAAGTCGCCGGCGGCCGGCCGCTGGCGGGCATCGGCAAGGCCATCGGCCGCTTCGCCTCGGCGCGCGGCTACACGCTGATCCGCAACCTCGCCAGCCACGGCGTCGGCCGCTCGCTGCACGAGGCGCCCGAGACGATCGCCACCTGGCCCACCCGCGGCGACCGCCGCCGCATCGACACGGGCCTCGTGCTGACGGTCGAGCCGTTCCTGTCGCGCGGCGGACAGTGGGCCACCGAGGGCGACGACGGCTGGACCCTCTACGCCGACCCCGCCGCCCCGGTGGTGCAGTTCGAGCATACGGTCGTGGCCACCCCCCGCGGCGCCGTCATCCTCACCCTGCCCGGCTGAGCGCGCCGCGGGGCGCGGCCGTCAGTACCTGAAATCCCACTGGTTGAGGTGCACCCCCGCGCCGCCGCGCAGCACGACCTCGCCCCCCTCGAAGCTCAGCACCAGGTCGCGGCCCCGGATCGAGGGCAGCAGGTCCCACGGCGTCAGGCCCAGCCCCTCGAGGCTGATCACGTCGCGCCCCTGCTCGAAGTCGAGGATGAAGCCCCGCCCGCCGGCCAGGCGGAACTCGAACCGGTCGCCCTCCAGGAACCGCGACAGCGCCTCCTCGTCCCCGCTCTCGGCGGCGGCGACGAGCGCGCCTTCGGGCGTCGCGTCGGGGTCCCTCGCCTCGCTCACGTCGGAACCGCTCCGTGGTAGAAGAAGCGCCCGAGGCCGATCGAGAAGATCAGCCAGCCCGCGATGGCGTGCAGCAGCACCGGGAACCAGAAGTTGCGGCCCCGCCCGTGCAGGTAGGCGAGCGAGAAGATCGCCCCGCCCGCCGCCGTCAGCAGCAGCGCCACCCAGTTCCACAGGAACAGGTGCGCCAGCGCGAACACGAAGGCGTTGGCCGCCACCGCCGCCGCCTTCGAGGGGAACAGCGCTCCGTAGCGGCGGAAGAACAGCACCCGGAACACCGCCTCCTGCGGCAGGGCCGACATCAGCGGGTAGAACACCAGGATCATCAGCCACAGGTCGGGCATCCGGCTCGGCATCCAGAACAGCGCGTGGGGGATCAGCGCGACCGTCAGCGCATAGATCGCCACGGCCGTGCCCGCCGCGAAGGCCGGCGCGCTCCACAGGCCCGGCGAGGGCGGCCCGCGCAGGAACTCGGCAAAGCGGAACCCCGGCGTCACCGCCAGCAGCGCCAGCCCCAGCGCGAAGCTTGCCGCCAGCAGCGTCCACATCACCGAGGGCGGCAGCCCGAAGGCCAGCGCCATCGGCAGGCCCAGGAACAGCGTCGCGAACTCGACCCCCAGCCGCAGCCGCGAGGGCAGCCGGCCCAGCGGCTCGGCCTCGGGCAGGTCGAACGGCGGCCGGTCGTCTAGCGAGGCGCCCGCCGGCTCCGCGGGTCCCGAGGCGCTCAACCTCCCGCTCCGGCGGCAAGCACGGCAGGGCCCGGGCGCGCGGGGGCGCGGACTCGCGGGGGGAGGAGGCGCATGGATCGGGCTCCGGTCGAGGGGGCGCGGAGCCTCACACCTAGCTTATGCGCGCCGGGGCGCAAGTCCGGGACGGCGCGCCGTCGGGCAAGCGCGCCCTCCGCAGCGGCGGAGGGCGCGCCCCGACGCTCCGCCGCCCAGGGCGTGACGAATGGGGGCGGAGCGCGTCTGCAAGCGTTTCGGTCAGCCGGCGCGGCGCGCGCGCCGGCCTGCGGTCACGACTGCGTGGCCGGAACGATCAGGATCTCGACCCGGCGGTTGGCCGCGCGGCCCTGAGCGGTGTCGTTGCTGGCCACGGGCTGCTCCTCGCCCTTGCCATAGGCCTCGATCCGCGGGCGCTTCACGCCGCGGTCGATCAGCTCCGAGGCGACGGCCCGCGCCCGGCGGTTGGAGAGCTGCATGTTATAGGAGGCCTCGCCCGTCGAATCCGTGTGCCCGATCACGTCCACGTAGGACGAGGGATACTTCTGCAGCGTCTTCGAGACCCGGTTCAGCGGTCGGCGGAACTCGGACTTCACCACCGTCGAGTCGGTGTCGAAGGTGACCCCGCCCGGCAGGGTGACCAGCAGCGCGTCGTCGACCCGGGTGACCTCGGCGCCGGTGCCCGAGAGGTCCTGGCGCAGGTCCTCCTCCTGCTGGTCGAGGTAAGTGCCCACCGCCGCGCCGGCCAGCAGGCCGATGCCCGCGCCGACCAGCGCGTTGCGGCGGTCGTCGCCGCCCACCAGCAGGCCCGAGGCGGCGCCCAGCACCGCGCCGACGCCCGCGCCGGCGGCCTGGTTGCTCGACGGGCCCTGGCCGCTGGCGCAGGCGCTCAGCATCGCCGCGGCGCAGACCGCGATCACCGGCGCGCGCAGGCGACGCCCCGAGACCCCGAGGGGCGAGCGCGCGCGGGTCGGGCGGGCGGAAGGAGCGGAGGTGGCGGGGGTGGCGGAGGTGGCGGAACGGATCGCGGACATGGCGTCGGTCTCCTTGTCGTCTCGGTGTCGTGTCGATCGGCCCTGGGGCCGGTTCGGCCGCTCACCCTGTCCAGAAATGCGGCGGCGCGAGGGCCGCGAGGTGACTTTCACAGGCCGGCGCCCCATCCCGAAATCGCGATTCCCGCCCGCGGAAGCGCTGCCGCCGCCCGCCGGTCCACCGTCTCCCGCCATCCGATCGCGTCGAAGAACCCCGTTGCGAGCCTCCCTCCCCCGACCAGAACCTCCCTGTCCCTGTCCCTGTCCCTGTCCCTGTCCCTGTCCCTGGCCTGTTCCAGGCCCCCTTTCCCGGTCCGGGAGCCCCGGGATCCGCCTCCTCGGTCGCCCGCCGGCCTTCAGCGCGCGGCATCCCGCCTCGGCGCCCCCTGGCGCACGACACCGGATCCTTGCCGCCCCACGCCCGCAAACCCGGACGCGGCGCGTCCCTCAGGCGCGCCCTGCCGGCCGGCCCGCGGCCCCCGGCCACTAGAGGTCGCGCCCTGGCAACAAGGGCCGCCCGCCGAGCATCGTCCGACCGTCGCCCATCGCCCAACCGCGAGCCGACCGCCTGTCGTGCCGCTCCCACAATCTTGCGGCGGCGGCCCGATCCTCAGACGCTGTCGCCGTGGTCCGCCGCCTCGCCGGCGCCTTTCGCTGCGGCCGGGGGGTCCTGCGTGCCTGCGGTCTCGTCATCGGACTCGGGCGGAAGATGCACGCGCTCGGCGGCGTGGACGCGCAGACGCTCCTCGGCCTCGGCGAAGCGGGGGGCGAGCGTGTCCAGTTTCGCCAGGATGAAGGCCGCGTCGTCCTGGCGGCCCTTGGCGTCCAGCAGCGCGCCGCCGTAGGAGGCCAGCATCCCCTGGATCGATTCGCGGATGCAGGTGTGGTCCTCGACCATGTCGGCGAGCAGCGCCATCGTCTCCATCCCCACCGGCACGTCGAAGCGGCGGGCGGCGAGGCGCAGGGCCTCGGCCGCGCGCTCGACCTCGGCGTCGAAGCCGCCGTGATCGGCGCGCAGGCGGCGGCGGTCCCCGTCGGGCGCCGGCCGGCCGGTGGCGGCGATGCGCAGGAAGCCGAGCGCGCCCGTCTCGAGGAAATACATGTGGCGCAGCCGGCCCAGCAGGGTCGCGGCATGGCGGCTGAACTCCGCCGTGCCCACCTTCAGGTCCAGCGTCAGCACCAGCGGCAGAAGCCGCGCCAGACCGCGCGCCTCCTCCGTCACTCGAAGCTCCCAACCGCCCATCGCGCCGCGCCCTTCCCCTCGTCGCCGTGCCCCGGAGGGGGCGCGCCCCCGCGGCCCCTCGCGCGCGACCCTAGGAGCGACCGGGTTAACAGGCCGTTCCCCGTCCCCGCCTCCGCCGCCCCTGCCCCCCCGCCCCACTCCCAGTGCCCCAGACCGCGTGCCCCGGGCCGCATTGGCGCCCGCCTGCGGGGCAAGTAAGAGGGGGCGCATGGACGATGCGAACGGCGCCAGCGGCGGGGACGAGGACGGCGGCCGCGCCCGGCGCGGCTACCATCACGGCAACCTGCGCGAGGCGCTGGTCGAGGCGGCCCTCCCCCTGATCGCCTCGCGCGGGCCGCAGGGCTTCACCATGGCCGAGGTCGCGCGCGAGGCCGGCGTCTCGGGCGCCGCCCCCTACCGACACTTCAAGGGGCGCGAGGACCTGATCGCCGAGATGGCGCGCCGGGGGTTCGAGCTGTTCGCCGATCTGCTGGAGCGGGCCTTCGACGGGGGCCGGCCCTCGCCGATCTCGGCCTTCGAGAAGATGAGCCGCGCCTATCTCCACTTCGCCCGGCGCGAGCCCGGCCTCTACATCGCGATGTTCGAGAGCGGGGTGGCGGTGTCGACGGATCCTGCCCTGCGCGCGGCCTCCGACCGGGCGATGGGGGTGATGCGGGCCGCCTCCGAAGCGCTGGTGCTGCGCCTGCCGCCCGAGAAACGCCCCCCGGTGCAGATGATGAGCTACCACATCTGGGCCCTCTCCCACGGCGTGGTGGAACTGTTCGCGCGCGAGAGCGCCGGCCAGCGCGTCTCGATCTCCCCCGAGGATCTGCTGGAGACCGGCGCCATGGTCTACCTGCGCGGCCTTGGCCTGATCCCGGGCGACGACTGAAGGGGGCCGCGTCCGAGGGGCAAGCGCCACCCGGCCCGCCCCATCGCGCCGCGCGCGGATCCGGGCGCGGCGGCCCGGCGCCCGCCCGGACTGGCGCACGGCCTCCCGGCGGCGCCGTCGCGCAGGCGCCGCGTCGGGCGATGCGCCCGGACCCAGGGCGCGCCCGCGGCGCTTTGGGAGGACGGCGCCGGCTGGCGACCGTCGACCCACGCAACCGGTGCGCCCGCGCCGCGAGCCGACCCTCCCGACCGGCGCGCCCTGCGTCGCGGAGCTTCCTCGGCGGTGCGGCGGGCGCGGCGACCGCCGCACGAGGCGCCGCGGAGGTCCCGGACGTCCCGGACGCGCCGCCGCCGACCCGCGAAACCCGCAGCCCCGACGTCGCGGCCGAGCGCCCGGCCGCGCCGCCGCCCTGCTGACTCCGGGCTTTGCGCTCGCCCATGATGGAGCGGGGGTGGCGGGCGGGTTCGCCAGCGGCTTCATGCATCCCCTGCTCGGCCCCGACCATGTCGCGGCGATGGTGGCGGTGGGCCTGTGGGGGGCGGTGCTGGGGGCGCCGGCGATCTGGGTGCTGCCGGTGGCCTTCCCGCTGGTGATGGCGCTGGGCGGCGCGATGGGCGTCGCCCGGGTCCCCCTGCCGGGAATCGAGACCGGCATCGCCGCCTCGGCCCTGGTCCTGGGCCTGGCGGTGGCGCTGGCGGTCCGTCCGCCGCTGTGGGCGGCGGCGGCGGTGGTCGCGGTCTTTGCCGTGTTCCACGGTCACGCCCACGGGGCCGAGATGCCCGGCGCCGCCTCGCCCCTCGCCTACGCGGCAGGGTTCGTGCTGGCCACGGGACTGCTTCACCTTGCGGGCATCGCGATCGGCGAACTCTCGCACTGGCGCGCGGGCCGGGCGCTGGTGCGCGCCGGCGGCGGGGCGATCGCGCTGGCGGGACTCGCCTTCCTGACCGGGGCCGCGTGAGGCGACCGCCTCGGGGGCGCGCCGGCCGCCGGCCGCCTCGCCCACACCGCTCGGGCCCCCCGCCCGCGCCCGCCACGTCTCGCCACACGACGCCCGGGCGCTGCGCTCCGGCGCTCCGGGAACCGGGCGCCTCTCCCCGGTTGCCACGCCCCCGCGCCCGCCTGACCTCCCATCGCCTGCGCCTCGCCTGGCTTTCGGCGCCGCTCCTGCTCGCGGCGGCCCCGGCCTCGGCCCACGGCGCCTTCGGCTTCGAGGCGCCCTGGACCGTCGGCGCCCTGACCCCGGTCGTGTTCCCCGAAACCATGGCCGCGCTGCTGGCGCTCGCGGCCCTCGCGGCGCGCAGACCGGCGCGCAGCGGCTGGGCGACCGCGACGGCGGCCGGACTGGGCGCGACGCTCGGCGGGGTCGCGCTGCTGCTGCTCTACTGGGGGTTCGCGCCGGGAGGGCTGGCGGCCCCGATCGTGGCGGGGCTCGCCGGGCTGCTGGCGCTGGCGCCGCCGGCGCTGCCGGGGGCGCTCGCGGCGGCGCTGGCCGCCGCGGGAGGCGCGGCGCTGGGGCTCTCGAACGACCTGCATGCGCCCTGGGAATACGCCGCCTGGCAGACCGCGGGGGCCTCGGCGGCGGCCCTGGCGCTGAGCCTCGCCGCGCACGGGGCGCTGCGGCTGGTTCCCGCGCGGCCCCGCCCGGTCGTCGCGGCCACGCTGGGCGCCTGGGCGGCGGCGGCGGCGGTCCTGGGGCTGACATTCCGGCTCGCGGGCGGGGGCTGAGCCCGCCTCGAAACGAACAAGGCCGCCCCGGGGTGCGGCCTTGGCGATCTGCAACCTGCAACCTGCGAGCTGCAGCCTGGGTGGCGAGGCGCCCTCAGGCGGCCTCGACCAGTTCGCCGGCCAGCGCCCGCTCGATCAGCGCCGCGGTCTCGTCGATGCCGTAGAGCGCCACGAACCCGCCGAAGCGCGGCCCCTGGCTCGCGCCCAGCAGCACCTCGTAGAGCGCCTTGAACCAGTCGCGCAGATTCTCGAAGGCGTGGTCCTTGCCCACGGCGTAGACCTCGTCCTGCAGCGCCTCGGGGTTCGCCTCGCCCTCCCAGGCCCGCAGACGGGCGGCAAGGTCGGCCAGCGCCGCCCGCTCCTGCGCGTCGGCCTCGCGGAACACCCGCGTGGGCTTCACCTTGTCCTGGTAGTAGGCGACCGCCCGGCCCACCGCAGCGTCAAAGCCGGGGTTGGTCTGCGCCGAAACGCCCGGCGCATACCGCGCAAGGAACCCCCACAGCGTCGCCCGATCCTCGGCCCCCGTCACCGAGGCGAGGTTGAGCAGCATCGCAAACGGCACGACCATCTCGTCGCCCGGCGGGGTCCCGCCGTGTATGTGCCAGGCCGGGTTCATCAGCTGCGCCTTCAGCTCCTGGTCGGGATAGGCGCGCAGGTGCTGCGAGTACTCGTCCACCGTGCGCGGGATCACGTCCCAGTGCAGGCGCTTGGCGGTCTTGGGTTTCTGGAACATGAACAGGCTGAGGCTCTCGGGGCTGGCATAGGCCAGCCACTCCTCGATCGAGAGGCCGTTGCCCTTCGACTTGGAGATCTTCTGCCCGTCGCCGTCCAGGAACAGCTCGTAATTGTACATCTCCGGCGCGGGCATCCCCACCGCCCGGCAGATCTTCCGGCCGAGATCGGCCGAGGGGATCAGGTCCTTGCCGTGCATCTCGTAGTCGACGCCGAGCGCCATCCAGCGCATCGCCCAGTCGGGCTTCCACTGCAGCTTGCAGTTTCCGCCGGTCACCGGGATCTCGACCCGCTCGCCGTCGGGCTCCTGATAGACGATGGTCCCCGCGGCCAGGTTCCGCTCCAGCGTCGGGACCTGCAGGACATGGCCGGTCTTCGGGCTGACGGGGAGGAACGGCGAGTAGGTGGCCTGCCGCTCGGCGCCCAGGCTGGGCAGCATCACCTCCATCACCGCGTCGAACCGCTCGAGGATCCGCAGCAGCATCGCGTCGAAGCGGCCCGAGCGGTAGTAGTCGGTGGCCGAGGCGAACTCGTACTCGAACCCGAAGGCGTCGAGGAAGGCCCGCAGGCGCGCGTTGTTGTGCTCGCCAAACGAGGGATGCGTGCCGAAGGGATCCCGCACGCGGGTCAGCGGCAGGTTCAGGTCCTCGACCAGCATCTCCCGGTTGGGCACGTTGGTGGGCGCCTTGCGCAGCCCGTCCATGTCGTCCGAGAAGCACAGCAGCTTCGTGGGAATGTCCGAGATCGACTCGAACGCGCGCCGCACCATGGTGGTGCGGGCGACCTCGCCGAAGGTGCCGATATGGGGCAGGCCCGAGGGGCCGTAGCCGGTCTCGAACAGCACATAACCTTTCTCGGGCGGGGCTTTCTCGAACCGTTTGACCAGCCGGCGCGCCTCTTCGAAGGGCCAGGCCCTGGAGTCGAGGGCGGCGTCGCGCAGCTCGGTCATGGTTGAGGTCTCCTGCGGAGGCGTGAGGGGTCATTGAGGTCGGATGAGGGGGGGCGACTCGCGCGCGCCCCTCGAACCGCCCCCACTAGGACCGCGCCCCGCCCCCGTCAATGCCGAGCCCCGCCGGGCCCCGTCCCCGACCCGCGCGCCGCGCCCGCCCGACCAGGCGCCGCGCGACGGTCCCGCCTGTCGCCGGCGTCCCGCCCGCGGCGCGTCCCGCGGCCTGCGCCGGTCGCGACCGTCCTCGGCCGCCGCCCGCGCCCCCCGCTTCCGCCCCGCGACCCC
>NZ_CAXBOD010000037.1:0-49725 GCF_963977235.1 uncultured Albimonas sp. | reverse complement strand
CGGCCGCGGGGCGCGCGCGGCCGGGCCTTGGGCGCGCGCGGTCGGGCGCGGGGCCCCCGGCGCGGCCGTCGCGCGTGTCACGCGTCGGACCCGGTGAGGGCGCGGGCGAACTCGTCGGGGTCGAAGGGGGCGAGGTCCTCGATGGTCTCGCCCACGCCGATGGCGTGGATCGGCAGGCCGAAGCGGTCGGCCAGCGCCACCAGCACGCCGCCCTTGGCCGTGCCGTCGAGCTTGGTCATGATCAGCCCCGAGACGTCGGCGGCCTTGCGGAACAGCTCCACCTGGCTCAGCGCGTTCTGGCCCACGGTCGCGTCCAGCACCAGCAGGGTGTTGTGGGGCGCGGTGGGGTCCTTCTTGCGGATCACGCGCACGATCTTCTCGAGCTCGGCCATCAGGTCGGCGCGGTTCTGCAGCCGCCCGGCGGTGTCGATCATCAGCAGGTCCGCGCCCTCGGCCTGGGCTTTGGTCAGCGCATCGAAGGCGAGGCTGGCGGGGTCCGAGCCCTGGGGCGCGGTCATCACCGGCACGCCGGCGCGCTCGCCCCAGACCTGCAGCTGCTCGACCGCCGCGGCGCGGAACGTGTCGCCGGCCGCGATCACCACCTTCTTGCCCGCCCCGCGCAGCTGCGAGGCGAGCTTGCCGATGGTGGTGGTCTTGCCCGAGCCGTTCACGCCCACCACCAGCACCACCTGCGGCTTCTGGCCGGTCAGAGGCAGGGGCTTGGCCACCGGCTCGAGCACGCGCGCGACCTCGGCGGCGAGCAGGCGCTTGATCTCGCTCGCGCCGACCTTCCGGCCATAGCGCCCCTCGGCGAGGTTGGCCGAGATGCGCAGGGAGGCGTCGACCCCGAGGTCGGCGGAAATCAGCAGCTCCTCGAGGCTTTCGAGCAGGGAGTCGTCGAGAACCCTGCGCTTCTCGATCAGCGGCGAGGCCAGGGGCGCCGGGCCGGCGGGGGCCGGCGCCGCCGCGGGCGCGGCCTCGCCCCCGATCAGGCGCGAGAAGAAGCCGCGCTTCGGCTCGGCCGCGGGCGGCGCGGCAGACCCGGCGGGGCGCGGGGGCACCTCGGCCGGCGGCGGCGCAGGGGTCTCGCGCGGCGGGGACGGGGGCGTCTCGCGCGGGGGAGCCGGGACCTCGCGCGGGGGAGGCGGAGCGGTGGGGCTCGGCGCCGCCGGGGCGGAGGGGTTCGGGGCCGCCGGGGCGGAGGCGGGGCCCGGCGCGGGGCGCGGCGTCTCGGGCAGTTCGGGCGGCGGCGGCACGGGGCGCTCGGGCGCGGGCGCGGGCGCTTCGGGCGGGGCCGCGGGAGGCTGCTCGGAGGGGGGCGGCGCGGACGTCTCGTCGGGCGTCGCGGGGACCCGGGGCGGCTCGATCTCCTCGGGCTCGCCCTCGGCCATCAGGTCGTCGAGCCCCCTCTCGATCCGGTCCGAGGACTTGAACAGGCGGGACTTGAGCTTGTTGAAGAACGACATGGGCGATCCGATGAGCTGCCGCGCGGCGGAGGTCCGAACCCGGCCGGCATAGCGCGTAGGGGCAGGCGAGGAAAGGCCCGGCCGGCGACGCGCCCGGCCGGGCCTTTGCTTCGCGGGGGAGCGGGAGGGCCCCCGCTCGGGCCGCCGTCAGACCCGGCCCGCGTTGCGCGCGGCGAGCCCCAGCGCCAGCAGCGCCGTGCCGTCGGAGATGAAGGCGATCCCCGCCAGCAGCCCCAGCAGCCACATCGCCGAGCCGGGGAAGGAGGCGTAGATCACCAGCGCCGCGACCAGGGCCGCGAGCCCCGCGGCCGTCATCCACCCCCAGCCCTTCGCGGGCCGCATCCGCAGCCCCTCGTAGATCCGCACCGCGCCCGAAACGGCCAGCATCAGCACGATGACCGCCGAGAAGGCCAGCAGCCCGGCCAGCGGATTGAAGATCACCAGCAGGGCGCCGATGATGTAGACGGCGCCGATCAGCAGGTGGCCGAGCGCCTCGCGCCAGCCGCCCTTGCCGAAGCTCTGCGCCACCTGGGCGATGCCGGCGAGCAGGAAGGCGACCCCGATCCAGGCGTTGATCGCCACCGAGGCGAGGAAGGGCGCGAGGATCGCGAAGACCCCCATGATCACCAGCAGCACGCCGATGCCGACCAGCCACTTCCAGTTGCGGACCAGAACATCGGGCATCGGGAAGGAAACCTGCGGGGTCGTGGACATGGCGAACGCTCCGTTTTGAACAAGGCCCGATCATCGTCCGCCAGAGAGGCCGGGTGCAACCTCTGCACACGGGGGGCGAGGCGGTGCGCCGCGGCGCGCGCAGGGCCGGGCGGCGGGACCGGCAGCCCGCAACGGCGGAAGGCGCCCGCGAAACGGCGGGCCCGTGGGCCGGAGGAAGGGGAACGGCCGAAGGGGAACGGCGAGAGGGGAACGGCGGAAGGGCCCGCGGAACGGGGGGGGCGGCCGGCCGGCGGGCCGGCGCCGGCTTGCATCCGCGGCGCGCGACGCCCCAACTCCGCGCCGCGCCGGCCACGGGCGTCCGCCAGGCCCGCCCGCAGGGCGCCCGGTTTCCGCCGCCCGCGCCTCTGGCGCGGGCTCCCGCCGGCCGCGCCTCACGCGGCCAGCAGGCGCTCTCCGTCGCGGGCGGCGATGCGGGCCTCGACCAGGGCGCCGGGGGTGCGGGGCTCGGGCAGGATCACCTCGGCAAAGCCTTCCGAGCGGCCCCGGGTCTCGGTCTCCATCACCAGCCGCTCGACCTGGCCCACCCGGCTGTCGAGCCAGGCGTCGCGGGCGGCCTCGCCGGCGGCGCGCAGGCGGGCGGCGCGGGCCTTGCCCACGGCCTTGGCAACCTGGGGCATGCGCGCGGCCGGCGTGCCCTGGCGCGGCGAGTAGGGGAACACGTGCAGCCAGGTCAGCCCGCAGTCGGCCACCAGCTTCAGCGAGTTCTCGAACATCGCCTCGGTCTCGGTCGGGAAGCCCGCGATCAGGTCGGCGCCGAAGACGATGTCGGGGCGCGCGCGGCGGATCTCCTCGCAGAAGCGGATGGCGTCGTCGCGCAGGTGGCGGCGCTTCATCCGCTTGAGGATCAAGTCGTCGCCCGCCTGCAGCGACAGGTGCAGATGCGGCATCAGCCGCCGGTCCGAGGCGACCGCGTCGACCAGCGCGGGATCGGCCTCGATCGAGTCGATCGAGCTGATCCGCAGCCGCGGCAGATCGGGAACCAGCCGCAGGATCCGCTGCACCAGGTCGCCCAGCGGCGGCTTGCCCGGCAGGTCGGCGCCCCAGGAGGTCAGGTCGACCCCGGTCAGCACCACCTCGTTGAAGCCCTGCGCGGTCAGGCGGCGGATCTGCTCGACCACCACCCCGGCGGGCACCGAGCGGGAGTTCCCACGCCCAAAGGGAATGATGCAGAAGGTGCAGCGGTGGTCGCAGCCGTTCTGCACCTGCACATAGGCGCGCGCGCGGGTGCCGAAGCCGTCGATCAGGTGGCCGGCGGTCTCGGTCGCCGACATGATGTCGTCGACGCGGATCTTCTCGGTCTCGCCGATCAGGTTCGGCCCGCCGTTGCCGCCCAGCGCCTCCTCGCGCTTCAGCCGCGCCCAGGCGGGGCCCTGCATCTTCTCGAGATTGCCCAGCACCAGGTCCACCTCGGGCATCGCGGCGAAGGTCTCGGGCTCGGTCTGGGCGGCGCAGCCGGTGACGATCAGGCGGGCGTCGGGGTTCTCCCGCCGCAGCTTGCGGATGCGCTGGCGGGCCTGGCGCACCGCCTCGGCGGTCACCGCGCAGGTGTTGACCACCACCGCGTCGCTCACCCCCTGTTCGGCCGCCAGCGCCTTCATCGCCTCGGTCTCGTAGGCGTTCAGGCGGCAGCCGAAGGTCTCGAACACCGGCGCGGCAGGCGCGCGGGGAGGCAGGTCGTCGGAGGCCATCGGCTCAGGCCTCCGTCGAGGCGGGCGCGAGGGCCGCCTCGAGGAACTCGGGCGACAGCTCGGCCTCGAACACGCTCGCCACGGGGCCGGCCATCAGCACGCCGCCGCCCCGGGCCTCGGTCAGCCACTCGATCTCCAGCTCGCCGCCGTCGAGCGCGACGCTCGCGCGCCGTCCGGTCAGCCCCAGCCGGGCGGCGGCCACCACCGCCGCGCAGGCGCCCGAGCCGCAGGCGAGCGTCACGCCCGCCCCCCGCTCCCACACCCGCAGGCGCAGCCGGTCGGGGGCGAGCAGCGAGATGAACTCGACATTGGTCCGCTCGGGGAACAGGGGGTGGGTCTCGATCTCAGGGCCGCGGGCGGCGAGGTCCACCGCCTCGGCGTCGGGCACGGCGAAGATGCAGTGGGGGTTGCCCATCGACACCGCCGCCGGCGCGCCAGGCAGGGGCAGGGCGAGCGTGTCGGCGGCCTCGGCCAGCGGCACCGAGGCCCAGTCGAGCGCCGGCGCCCCCATGTTCACCTCGACCCATCCGTCGGCGCGCCGCCGTCCGCTCAGCCGGCCGTGCCGGGTGCGGATCGCCACGGTCTCGCGCCCGGTCTCGGCCAGCAGCAGCGAGGCGACGCAGCGGGTGGCGTTGCCGCAGGCCCCGGCGGTCGAGCCATCGGCGTTCCAGAACACCAGCCCCGCATCCGCCTGCGCATCGGCCTGCGCGTCGTCGGGGCCCGCGGGGTCCACGATCTCGGCGAGCTGATCGAAGCCCACCCCGCGATGCCGGTCGCCCAGCGCGCGGGCGAGCGCCGGGGTCACCCGCGGGCCGCCCCCGCGCGCGTCGATCACCACGAAATCATTGCCCAGCCCGTGCATCTTGCGAAAGCGCAGGGGGGCGGAAGATCCATCCTTGGCCATGACGCGCATATACGCGCGCGGGGCCCTGCGCGCCAGCCCCGCAGACCCGCCGCCCAGCGGGAGGCGGATCTGCGCCCCACGCCTCGGCGCGGGGGCCTCGCCCGGGTTGCGTCGACGCTTTGCCGACCTCACCTGCACCGTACCGCGCCGCCGCGGCCGCGGGCCGCTGCGCCGCCACGCGGTCCGGCCGCCGGGCCCGCGCCGCCTGCAACACAAGGACCCTGTCATGTCCGACGAGACCGTCCGCCCGGCCCCCGACCCCGCGCCGCCCGCCGAACCGGGTCCCCCGGCGCACGGCGCCGTCGAGCGCGCGCCCGCCGACGCGCCGCTGGGCCAGACCCTGCTGCGCGGCTGGCGCGGCCGCTGCCCGCGCTGCGGCGAGGGCGGTCTGTTCCGCGCCTATCTCAAGGTGCGCGAGGAATGCCCGGTCTGCGCCCAGTCCTTCCGCGGTCTGCGCGCCGACGACGGCCCGGCCTATGTCACGATCCTGATCGCGGGCCACCTGGCGGTGCCGCTGATCTATTTCGGCGCGGAATGGGACAGCCCCCTGCTCGCCGTGCTGTCCGTCTCGGCGGTGGTCCTGGCGGGCTCGCTGGTGCTGCTGCCACGGGTGAAGGGCGCGTTCCTCGGGGTCCTCTGGCGCAGCGCCTGAGCGGGCGCCCGCCCTCCGGGGCGAGGAGGACGGCGCCGGCCCCGGAAATCACTGGCCCGGACGGCGCAGGCTCCGGACCCGATTGGCCCCGGAGGCTCTTCGCCCTCAGGTCATTGGGCGGTGTAGCCCCCGTCGACGACATGGTAGCCGCCGGTCATGAACGAGGCCTTGTCCGAGAGCAGGAAGGCGATCATCGCGCTGACTTCCTCGGGCCGCCCCAGCCGCTTGACCGGGTGCAGCTGCTCGATGGGGGCGGTGTCGGCGATGGCGCCCTCGACCAGCGGCGTGCGGATGTAGCCGGGGCCCACCGCGTTGATCCGGATCCCCTGCTCGGCGTAGTCGAGCGCCGCGGCCTTGGTCATCCCCACCACCGCGTGCTTGGAGGCGACATAGGCTACCGCGTTGGTCCGCCCCACCGCGCCCAGGATCGAGGCGAGGTTGACGATCGCCCCGCCCCCGGCCTCGAGCATCGCGGGGATCTGGGCGCGCATGCCCAGAAACACGCCGGTCAGGTTGATGGCGATGACCCTGTCCCAGTCCTCGACCGCCTGTTCGTGCAGCGGCGCGCGCACCCCCGCCACGCCGGCATTGTTCACCGCGAGCTGCAGCGACCCCCAGCGCGAGACGGCGGTTGCGACTGCGCGCGCATGATCCTGCGCCAGGGCGGCGTCGGCGCGCACGACCACCGCCTCGCCCCCCGCGTCGCGGATCTCGTCGCCGGTGGCCTGGGCGAGCTGGCTGACCACGTCCGAGACCACGACCCTCGCGCCTTCGGCCGCCAGCTGCACCGCCGTGGCGCGCCCGATTCCCGAGCCTGCGCCGGTGACCAGCGCGACCTTGCCATCGAAGCCCGACATGGCCTTCCTCCCCTTGGTTCCGGGCGACCCGTCGCCGCCGCTTGTTTTGTTCGGATGTCTTAGCGTCGCCCGTTGCCCGCACCAACCCCTGCCGCGGTCCCGGTCCCCCGCCGAGGCCGCCCTCCGGCGCGCCTCCTCCCCTCCGGCCCCGGCTCCCGCCGCGTCGAGTTCGCCGCGAGCGCTTGACCCCCGCCCCCCGGCCCCCTATCAGAGCCCCCGGTCGGGCCGTTAGCTCAGTTGGTAGAGCAGCTGACTTTTAATCAGCGGGTCGCAGGTTCGAACCCTGCACGGCTCACCATTATTTCAACCACTTGATGCCCCTCGCCTGGGTCTTCGTAGGTGTGTCCAACACCAGTCCAGCACGACGGCCCATCTCGCGACCTTCGTGCGTCGCTTACCATCAATCGCAGCGGCAGCGTCCCGGTCGGTGAGCAACACCTGCCTTGAGTTCTGTGAAGCGCCCGTGGCGCAGCTTTTGATGCGACAGGTAGAGACTAAAGGTGATTAATAGTGTCGCGAAATAAGTTCGGCCTTCCACGCTATATAGATGCAAGAACGCGGCGTTTGCTCAGGCAAGAATCGGGTTTTGGATGTGTGGTTTGCGGCTCACTGCTCATCACCTATGAGCATATTGATCCAGAATTCCATGACGCCAAGTCTCACGACCCTAGCAAGATGACTGTTCTTTGCATGAATTGCCAGAGGCGCAAAGGGGCGGCACTTTCCGCTGATTATCTCTTCGAGAGAAAGAAAAAACCATTCTGTATTGAGCGCGGATATTCATCGGAAGAGCTATACGGATTGCGTGATGATTTTAAGGTGTATGTTGGGGGAAACCTTATCACGAACACTGTCGAGGCGCTGCGCGTGGACGGCATTCCGAGGCTTTGGTTTAATAGTGATTCAGCCGGCCGGCCCCTGCTAAATTTTGTATTTTCATCTCATGATAAAAAAATAATTCTACTGATAAAAGATAACGAGGTTCGCGCATCGACTGATAATATAGACTTTAACTATTTCTCAACTCGGCGAGGGGAAATGTATGAAATATACAATGAAACGGGAATAGTACTTAAGTTCAGGATTTCGGCAGATGAGGGGGTGGTGGTCGAAAGGGCGGAGATTCCAGATTGCTGCCGAGGAGCGTTGAGCATTGGCGAGTCTAGTGTTTCCATACTGGATTCTAACGGCAGTACCGTGGGGAAGATCTCAGGCTCAAGCATTACTAGAGCGGGGGTCGGAATAAATATTGGGAAATGGCCTGTTCATTATTTTGGAGATGCTGCAAGGCTCGCGAAAACGGATGAAAGCAAGCTCGTCTCGCTTGTCCAGTCGCGTGGCTGGGATGGGATCTTTCATTTCCAGGGCATACCTTTATTCGCCATCAAGGGCGGATGCGCGTTCGATCCCTTGGGGTCGTGCTGGGGTCGCGTCAGTCAAGGTATGGATGGAGTGGAAGTGGTATTGACAGAAGCGCAATATGAGCGCCTTCCAAATCCGTTGCGTTTGGATTTATACGCCAAGAATGGTGAGAGCTACACTTTGAATCTATATAGTCTGCTCTCAAGTTAGCATGCTGGCTGAGCATGGTAGACCCTCTTGACTCATCGCAGCTTATTGTGGGCACTTGAGAATCTTCGCTCTCGGGCGGCCCGTTTTCGACAGGTCTCGCTACAGTGTCGTGCATCGGTTCGCCGATAGAGCGGAACGGGCTCGCCGCACCACCGGCACGTCCAGTTCCCCCACTTCAGGTTGCGAGTGACCGCTCTCAGCCGGGCGATCCGATGGCGGCGGTTGCCGTGGGGCCAGACTTCGGCCGAGACGGTGAAGCGGCCATCTTCGAAGTATTCGACCGAAAGGCCGTCGGGGTCAGGGGTGGGCATTGTTCGCGTCTCCGAATCTCAACTTTTCTCAGGGGCCAGAGGCGGGTCAGTAGGTTGATTTTCCTCGGATCGGGCTTTTGCGTTTTGTAAGACCCTCTCCGTCCGCCAGCGCGCCCAGCGCCGCCGCTGAGCCTCGGCGATCCGCGCCCGGCCTTCGGGCGTCTTCGGGCCGGTCGAGAGCCCCCCATGCAGTCGGCAACGGTCGTTCTGGAGTCCTGCCGGCTTCATCCGGCACGGCCTCCCCTTTCGGGTCCTTGCCCCGCATTGGCGGTTGCGGATGTAGGGGGCGAGATATCGCAGAAGGCTCGGCGGAAGGTTCTGCATCGTCCTAAAACTCCATGACGCGCGCGCCCGCGCGTAATGCGTCCGAAATCCCCGGCGGACCGGCGAGAGGGGGCCGGCGGATCATCGCCAGGCCCTCGCGTCGAAAGGGTCGTCGGAGGCGGCGAAGTCAGCCATGAGGTCGGCCAGGCGCTCGGCGAAGGCTTCGGGTTCGCGCGAGCAGAGCGGCGCTGCGCTCTTGGTCGAGGGGTCGGCGGACGGCGGCGGATCGGGAGACCGTCGAGAGCGAAAGGCGGGCTCGGTTGCGGCGGGTTCGAAGACCGCGATCAGGCGGGGCCAATCGGTCCGGGTCGCCGCAGTCTTGGTCGGACAGGTCGGACAGGTCGGACAGGTCGGACCGCGCTGAGTTTCCTCGGCTTTTGCGGTCCGAACGGGTTTCGGCCCGGTCGGACGGGTCGGACCGGGATCGGCCTGGCAGCCGGCGAGGTCCAACCGGTCCGACCAGGATGCGCCCGGGTCGGACGGGAATATTGGCGGGGATTCAAGCCGGTCCGACGTGTCCGACGTGTCCGACCGGCTTCGCGCCCTCTCACTCATCCGCGCCCCCGAGAATGGCGGCCCGCACCGCGTAGGCCCGCGGTCTTCCGGCGACGGCGACCGGCATGCGCACGGCGAGGTTCCTTCCGTCTCCGGATTCGAGGAAGCCGGCCTCGGCGAGATGGCGCGCGGCGCGGGCGGGATCGGCTCCGGCATGGATCTCCCGCCAGGCGTCGGCGGAGATGTAGAACACGTCGCTCTTTCGCCAGCCGGCGCGATTGTAGACCGGGCGCAGCGGTTCGACGTCTTCGCCTTGCCAGTCGTGCAGGACTTCGAAGCGCGAGGTCCCGTGCGCGGCGAGGAACGCCCGAACCCGTCGCTGCGCCTCCCGGGCCTCTGCCGGCCCAGCGCCGCCGCGGCCGTCCAGCCAGAGGCCCAGCGCGTCCAGGGCCGCGTCGCGGGCCGCGCCCACCGGCCAGCCTGTCAGCGCCCATTCCGTCGCCAGCTCGCCCGCCGCCGCGATCAGGCCCAGACGGGCCGCTGCGCGGATGGATTGACCTTCCTCGCCAAGTCCGAACCGATCCGAGGCCAGCCGCACGAAGGCGTCCCGCGCCTGCCTCAAAGCCGCCAGAGCGTCGGCCCGCTCGGCAAGGAAACGCGCCACGAAGGCGGGGCCGGCGGTTCCGTGATGCGCAGCCGTCGCCTCGCGCACGCGGTCGGCGAAGGCGGCTCCGTCGGCGGCCCCGTGCAGATCGTCGAAGGTTCCGAAGCGCCGCTCGGTTGCGGCGAGGTCGAGTAGGCGAACCTCCTGCCCGGCCGCGGCCCTGCCGCCCGCCTCGGCCATCTTGTCGGCCAGCGAGATTTCTCCGGAAGACAGGAGCGCCACGCGCCAGCGCGCCGCTCGACGCGCCGCCCCCGTGCGGGAGGCCCGCGCCTTCCCGGTCCCGTTGGCGAGCATGTAGGCGGCGGCTCCGGCTTCCCGCCCCGACACTTCGCCGAGTTCGTCCAGGGCCAGCAGCGTAGCGTTGCAGGCCACGGCGACGCCTTCCAGGCCGTTCGAGGTCGCCCGCCAGCTCTGGACGAAGCGAGGCGAGCCCCAAACGCTCGCCGCCGCCCGCAGGGCCGTGCTCTTGCCCCGGCTGGACGCGCCGCGAAGGTGCAACCCGCCGCCATCCATCGCCAGCGGCTCCAGCAAGGGGCCGGAGAAGGCGAGCGAGACCGAGACGATCAACAGCGGGTTGCCGACGCAGACGGCCGCCACGGTCCCGCGCCAGCCCGCCAGGTCGCCCGAGGCCGTCATCGCCTCCGCCGCGCCGGGCGTGGTCTCGCTCTGATAAACCACTTCGCCTTCGCCGAGGACGCGGCCGTCGCCCAGCACGAAAGCCGCGCAGGCTTCGTCCGACCATCCGAGACGGTCCGCGGTGATCGCGCGGGCCTTGGGTCGCCATTGTGCCAGGAGATCGCCCAGCGCCGCTTTCGCGGCCGCGCCGCTGGCGAGTTGCAGGCCGCGGTCCATCAACTCGGCCCGCAGCTCCGTCCCGTCGCCCGCAAACAACCGCATGGGGGCGGCCCAGCGGTGGCGCAGGCCGTCAGGGTCGGTGACTTCGACCAGACGCCCCCAGCCCTTGCCGGAGCGGTCCCTCGGCAGCGCCAACACCCGGATCGGCGAGCACAGCCATTTCCACTCGGAGTCCCCATCCTTGCCGTCCACGCGGCGGTGAATGCCGTCCGGCGCCAGCCGAAAGCCGGAAGGCAGTCCGTCTGGCCTCTGGTGCGGCGGCGCTTCGCCGGGCGCGTGCTCATAGGCGGCGGCGAGGATGTCTTCGGCGGCTTCGGTCTTCATCGCCCCGCCTCCCGAACCGCCTTGTCGTTCCAATCCATGTCCTCGCCCGGCGGAGGCAAGATGCGCACGCGCCACCCGGCCCGGTGCGCGCGGTCGGCCAGCTTCTCCGCCGCGGCCCAGCCCACGAGGTCGGGATCGGGCGCGACGATCAACTCGCCCGCCGCAAGCGGGAGGCGCAGCCCGGCGAGCCCCGAAGCCGACAGCGCCGCCCAGACCCGCGGCCGGCGGCTTTCGAGAGCGTCCGCGAGGCTGAGCCCCGTTTCGATTCCTTCGGCCACGACAAGCGGCCCCGGACCGTCCGACAGCCTCGCGGCGGCCCCGGCGACAGGGCCGAGCATCGCCTTCGCCGGCTCGACCATCGCCTTGCATCCCGGCTCTGCGAGATAGGTGCGATGCACCGCGACGGGCTCGGCCTCGTCATCCAGCTCCACCGCCGCCACCAGGGCGGGCAGGCGGCGCGCGCTCTTGTGCCAGCAGGTCGGGGCGAAGCGCAGGGACGGCGGCAGAGGTCCGCGGATCGCGCGCTCCCGAAGGTATCGCTCCGCCAGCGTCCCGGCGACCGGCCCGGCCTCCGCCCAGGCGGCGCGGGCCTGCGCGATGCGCTTCGCCCGCTCGCGGGCTTCTGCGGCGGCGCGCCTCGCTTCCGACTGCGGGTCCGGCTCGACGGCAGGGCCAGCGGCGCGGATTAATCCCCGGTCCTTCAAGGCCGCCAGCACGTCGCGGAAGTCGCATCCCGCAAAGCAATGCACGAGCAAGCGCCCGTCGCGCCCGTCCGAGACGCTGAGAGAGGGCGCGCGGTCCAGATGCGCAGGACAGCGGCAGGAACCGTTCCGCCCCTGCCATTTCCCGCCCAGCGCCGCGGTGACGGCGCGCGCGTCGCCGGTGACAGCCGAAAGCGTTTGCGATATGTTCTCAGTCAGCCCCGCCGCTCGCGAAGGCAGTTCCGAGGCCCAGCCGCGCCCGCCAGCGCGCCGGGTTTGGATCTTCTTCTCCATGGCTCAGTCCACCTTCGAGGCGTCGAGCCAGGCTTCGAATTCCGCCCGGTCATACCGAACCATTCGGCGGGATATCTTCCGCATCGGCGGCCCGTCGCCGCGGTGCGCAGCGAGTTCAAGCCAGCGGCGGGTGATCCCGTATTCGGCTTGGATTTCGTCACGGCTGAGAAGACGCCGGCGATTCAGAGAAGCGGTCAAGTCTTGGCCTCCGACAGCGGCGACGCGGGATTGCGTGTCGCTGCCGTTGACAACCTGCGCTTTCGCGACCGCCTATTTCAGTCCCTCTGGGTCGTGGTCCAGAGGGGGGGAATTCAGCCCCGTCCACCGCGCTCTTGGTGTTTCATGAACGCTTCCAAGAATGGGCCGAAAGTTCTCCATGCCGCAGTGATTGCCTTCTTGGATGACTCGACCGCTTCGTTAGCAAGCTGATCCTCAGCCCACTCAATCGCGGCTTCCGTTGCTATCGGTCGACCACGGGCCGAATTGTACGCCAGGTGATCAAACACCATCGTCGCCAAGAAATACTGAAGCGTCAGATCATCGATCACACGTCGCGGGGAGCGGTTACTGCCTGGCCCGCCGAATCTAAATGCCTCGTCCAAGGTCTGCGCCTCAAAGGTCCTGTATCGATCCCATGCAGACGCGATGTCGTCCACATATGCGCGCGGAATAGCATAGAATTCTTCTGGATAGGTCAGGCCCATATCGAAATGACGGGCGACAATTTCGGAGAACGGGACGCCGCTGTCACGCGCCCTGATCTCGTGAAGCATCGCCAATCCCGCAATGCCGGCAGACACCTTCCCTTCGCCCACAAGCTTGTCGAAGATCAGTTCATTTACTGCGGATGCGACGCGCCGTCTCCGCCCCTTGTCTCTCAACCGACGTGATATATACGCGGCGCGCCCCGCCGATAGGTGCATCCGCTTCGGCTTCCGTCCCATTTTCAACGATCCCGATGCAACTCTTTCAAACTGGACGAGAGCGTATCCGGTGGAGCCATCGAAGCGGCGATCTTGTTGCTGATGACCGCGGCTGCGGCCTGCAAGGGATCGTCGGACAGGTGCGCATATCGCTGCGTCGTCTGCGCCTGCGTGTGCCCGAGAAGCGCCCCGATGATCGGCAGGGACGCGCCACCGGCCGCCCCGACGCTGGCATACGAATGGCGCAAATCATGGATGCGCACATCGTCCAGCCCTGCCGCCTCGCGCACCGCCAGCCAAGGGTCTTTCAGGTTGACTAAATGCGCCCCCGGCTTCGCCCCACGGATCACGTGCGGATTGTCGTCGGACCTAGCCAGGTCGGCTAGGACTGCGAGCGCGGGCGGCGACAGGACGATGGACTTGTCCCCGGTCTTCGAGTCCGGGAGATGCGCGCGTCTTCCCGCGAAGTCGATCCATGCCCACCGGAGCGTCAGGATTTCCGATTTGCGCGCCCCGGTCAGGACTAGCAGCCGGATCGCCGCGACCGCTTCCGCCGACACCGGGGCGCGGGTCGCCTTGTCCCGCACGCCTTCCCTTGCGGGCAAGTCGAGGAAGCCATCCCGCTCAGCGAGCCGCAGCGCCTCGCCCAGGCGGGCGAGTTCGGCGCTCGACAGGAACCGCTTGCGCTGCGTCTCGGCATACTTGCGCACATGCCGGCAGGGATTGGAGCCGTCGGGGCGCATGTCCCAGACTTCGGCAAGGTTGAACATCTTCGACAGCAGCGCGAGAGCCCGGTTCGCCTCATAGGGCGTATCGGCAAGCCGCTTGTGGAAGGCGGCGATTTCCGGTCGGGCGATCTCCGCCACCTTCGTGCGTCCAAAGGCGGGCCGCAGTCGCTTTTCGATCAGGCGAACGTCATTGGCGAGGCTGGACGCTTTCTTGTGCGGACGGGCGTGGTCTTCGAGATAACGGTCGAAAAGGTCGCCCATTCGCGGAGCCTCCCGCCTCGCCTTGCGCTCGGCGGCCGGGTCGCCGCCCTTGCGAACGTCGGCGAGCATTTCCTGAGCCATCCGGCGCGCGGTCTCGGCCTTGATAGCCGGAAAGTCGCCGATCTTCGGTTCGCGCTGCGCCGCCCCGCGCCCGCCGCCCAAGCGATAGGCGAGATACCAGGCTTTCTTGCCCGAGGGCAGGACATGAAGCCGGAAGCCGGGCAACTCCGTATCCGTCATGTGGTAGCGCCGCGCCTCGGGCTTCGCCGCCTCGGCCGTCCGCTGCGTCAGCTTCGCCTTGATGCCGGCCATCGCTCCGCCTCTCGTCCAACACCGGTCCAACACCGGTCCAACACGCGACGCGAAACCATGCGCCGCCATGCCGAACGAGATAGGCGTTCAAGTCTCTGATTTTAAGGGGTCATGTGTGAGGTCGCGATGCGGAGAGAAACCGGTCGAAACTGCCAAATCTGAGACTTTTAATCAGCGGGTCGCAGGTTCGAACCCTGC
Source organism: uncultured Albimonas sp. (assembly GCF_963977235.1). NCBI lineage: Bacteria > Pseudomonadati > Pseudomonadota > Alphaproteobacteria > Rhodobacterales > Paracoccaceae > Albimonas > uncultured Albimonas sp. The sequence goes on along the minus strand of NZ_CAXBOD010000037.1, from coordinate 35,461 downwards.
ACGGCTCACCACAATCCCAAGGGGGTGCGAAGGGCGCGCCGCGGGCGCGCTTTTCTCGTTCGCCACCCGTCCAGCATGGGCGTCGAATTCGTCGCGTCGGAGTGGGGGTCGGCGATCGGGAGGTCCCGCTGTCGGCATCGGGCGCGGGGCGCGGGTCTGTCGCGCCGGACAGAAAGCCGATCAGCTTGCGAGCGCCGTCCCTCGAGGGGCCGGCTCCTCAGGCGGCGGGCCTGATCCCCGCCCTCCGTCAGACCTCGGCGACCGGCAGGCCATCCTCGCCCTGCCTCAGGACGAACGCCTGGTTCGCGCGTCCGAGACACTCGAGGGCTTCATCGTCTTCTGCTCCTGCCGGACAGGGGGGCAGGGCCGCGGAGAATCCTGGCCTCGAGCGATCCGGTTCTCGGGGATCCGATCAGTCGGCGGGGGCTCGGAAGGCGGGGGGCTCAGACGGCGCGGTCCCTGGGGCGGGCGGACCACAGGCGCGCGGCTTCGGCCTCGGCGGCGGGGAGGTCGGTGCAGGCGCCGGCCGCCAGAAGCGCGGCGGCGGCGGTGGCGACCACCACGGCTTCGGAGAACGGATCCTCCAGCGAGCCGTCCCACAGGGCGGGCAGGCGCGCGGGATCGGGCTCGGGGTCGGCCAGGCGCCGGGTCTCGTCGATGATCGGGGCGGCCTCGATCTCGATCCGCTCGCCGCCCACCACCCCCTCGAGCGTCACCGACTTCGAGGGGTTGCGCTCGAACTCTCCGCCGCCGCCCTTCAGGGCCAGCTGCCGGGGCTGCTCGCGCAGGATCGAGGCCGCGACCTGCAGCGGCCGATACGGCGGGTGGAACACCCCCTGCACCGAGCACGCCGCGCCCGAAGGGTTCATCACCCGCAGCGTCGTGTTCACCGCCGAGCGCAGCCCGAACACGTCGCGCAGCCGCAACAGGCGGTAGAGGTCGGGCGACATGACCTCGAGCGGCACGTAGGCGATGCCCTGCGCGTCGAGCGCCTGGCGCGCGGCCTCCGGGGTCTCGACCACCGGGATGCCGATGCCGGGCAGGGCGGCGCGCAGGTTGGCGGCCTCGCGCATGTGGGCGGCCGAGTTCCAGCCGTGCATCAGCACCGGCAGCCCCGCGCCCGCCACCAGCCTGGCGGCCAGCAGGAACAGCGGCAGGCCGCGGCTCTTGCCGGCCGCATAGCTGGGCCAGTCGATGGCCGGGCGCAGCGCGCGCCAGGCCTCCAGCCCCTCGGCCGCGCCGTCGCAGAAGCCGGCAATCTCCTCGGCGTTCTCGCCGCGGAAGCGCATCAGCATCAGCAGCGCGCCCACCGCCTCGGGCGCGGGCGTGCCGGCGAGCATCTGGCGCATGGCCTCGGCGGCCTCGGCGCGCTCGAGGTTGCGGGACCGGCCGGGGCCCCGGCCAAGGGTGCGGACTAGCTGGGAAAAGGTCATGCCGCCAAGGTGCGCGCGGTCCGGGTCTTGTCAAGCAGCGCCTGCAGCTCGGGCCGGCAGGAGCCGCAGTTGGTCCCCGCCCCCAGCGCCGCGCCGATGGCGGCCACGTCGGCAAGCTGTCGCCCCGCGATCGCCTCGGCGATCGTCTTCGCCCCGATCGAGAAGCACGAGCACACGATCGCGCCGGGGTCCGGGCGGTCGGCGCCGGGCCGCCCGGCGAGCAGGTCGGGGGGCGTCTCGTCGGCCGCCAGCATCGCGCAGAGGTGGGCGCGCGCGACCTCCACCGACTCGGGCGCGGCGAAGAGCGCGCCGGCGAGACGGCCCTGCGCGAACAGCGCCACGCGGGCGGCGCCGCGGGCGGGGTCGGCGACGACCATCGCCTCGCCTTCGCCCTCGTCCAGGCCGAACAGGCGGCGGGCGAAGGCGGTCCAGTCGGCGGGCGCGGCGGTCCCGGCAAGCTCGGCCCGCCAGCCGCCGGCGGCCTGCGCCAGCGCCCAGTAATCGGCGCCCGCGCAGCGGGGCCGCGCGGTCGAGATCGCGAAGGCGTGCCAGGCGGCCTCGAACTTCTCCACCCGCACGGCCGCGCCCTTCAGCTCGGGCTGGCCCGACACCGGGTCCACCTCGGCCCTGACCGCCGCGCAGACCCGGCCGGCCGAGGAGAGCTGCGCGCTCCAGTGCATCGGGGCGAAGACCGAGCCCTCGGGGGTGCGCGGGCTCACCAGCACCCGCAGCAGGGCGGCGCCCTCGGGGCTCTCGACCCGGGCGAGATCGGCAGGCGCCAGCCCCGCCCGGCGCGCGTCGGCGGGGTGGATCTCGAGGTAGGGCTCGGCGATGTGCTGGCTCAGGCGCGGGGATTTCCCGGTGCGGGTCAGCGTGTGCCAGTGGTCGCGCACCCGGCCGGTGTTGAAGCGCAGCGGGAAGCGCGCCGACAGGCGCGAGGCCGGCGCGCGCGGCGTCACCGGCACGAAGCGCGCCCGTCCCGAGGGCGTGTGGAAGGCGCCGTCGGCAAACAGCCGCGCCTGGTCTCCGGCCGCCGTCGCCGGCCAGTGGAAGGGGTCCAACGCGGCATAGTCCTCATCGCTGATCCCGACCTTGGCCGAGATGTCGAAGGCCCGCCCCAGCTCGCCCGCCAGCTTCGAGAGCGCGGCATGCTCGCGGAACACCTCGGCCTCGCTCGCGTAGGCGAAGGCCTCCGCGAAACCCATCCGCGCGGCGACCTCGCACACGATCCGCCAGTCCGCCCGCGCCTGCCCCGGCGGGGGCAGGAAGGCGCGCTGGCGGGTGATCCGACGCTCGGAGTTGGTGACCGTGCCGCTCTTCTCCCCCCAGGCGGCGGCGGGGAACAGCACGTCCGCCTCGGCCCCGGTGTCGGTCGAGGCGATGACCTCCGAGACCGCCACGAACGGAACCGCCCGGATCGCGGCGCGCACCGCGTCGGCCTCTGGCATCGAGACGACAGGGTTGGTCGACATGATCCACAGCGCCTTGATCTTCCCCGCGGCGCAGGCCGCGAACAGATCGACCGCCTTCAGTCCCGGCCGCTCGGCGATCGCGGGCGAGGCCCAGAACCCCTGCACCGCCGCGCGGTGCGCCGGATCCTCCAGATCCAGATGCGCGGCCAGCATGTTGGCGAGCCCCCCCACCTCGCGCCCGCCCATCGCATTGGGCTGGCCGGTGATCGAGAACGGCCCCATCCCCGGCCGCCCGATCCGCCCCGTCGCGAGGTGACAGTTGATGATCGCGTTGCCCTTGTCGGCGCCCGAGCTCGACTGGTTGATCCCCTGCGACCACAGCGTCACCACCTTGGCCGTGCCCGCCCACAGGGACAGGAACGCCTCGAGGTCGCCGGGCGCGAGGCCCGTCGCCTCGGCGGTGCGCGCCAGGTCCCAGGCGCGGGCCGAGCGCAGGGCCTCGGGCAGGCCCTCGGTGTGCGTGTCGACATAGGCGCGGTCGACGGCGCCCTGCGCCTCGATCCGCGCCAGCAGGGCGTTGAACAGCGCCGCGTCCGCCCCGGGCCGGACGGCCAGATGCAGGTCCGCGAGGTCCGTGGTCGCCGTGCGCCGCGGATCCACCGTGACCACGCGCAGCCCCGGCCGCGCCGCCTTCGCCGCGGCCAGCCGCTGGTAGAGCACCGGATGGCACCACGCGAGGTTGGAGCCCACCAGCACCACCAGGTCCGCCTGCTCGAGATCCTCGTAGCAGGCAGGCGCCGTGTCGGTCCCGAAGGCCCGCCGATGGGCCGCCACCGCCGAGGCCATGCACAGCCGCGAATTGGTGTCGATGTTGGCCGAGCCGATGTAGCCCTTCATCAGCTTGTTGGCGACGTAGTAGTCCTCGGTCAGCAGCTGGCCCGAGACGTAGAAGGCGACCGACTCCGGCCCGTGCTCGTCGACCGCCGCGCGGAACGTCGCGGCCGTCAGCGACAGCGCCGCCTCCCAGCTCGCCTCCTCGCCGCCGATCCGCGGGGTCAGCAGCCGGTCCTCGAGCGACAGCGTCTCCCCCAGCGCCGAGCCCTTCGAGCACAGGCGCCCGAAGTTGGCGGGATGGGCGGGGTCGCCCGCTATCGCCGCCCCGCCCGCGCCGTCGGGGGTCGCCAGCACGCCGCAGCCCACGCCGCAGTAGGGGCAGGCGGTCCGGATCGCGTCGCTCATCGTCCAGCTTCCTTCTCGCATCCCGCGCTGCGGGAGATCGGCGCCCGGCCCGACCGACACGGGCCGGGCGCCGCGGCCGGCGGGAAGAGGCCCCCCCGCGCGGCGCGCCTCAGACGCGGGCGCTCACTCGGCCGCCTGCGCCAGGCTGACCGCGCCGCGGTCGACCAGCACGCGCCCCGCCTCGAGGCGCACCGGCACGACGGGCACGGCCCCCTCGTCGGCCCCCTGCGCGAGGCCGGTGTCGAGCGCGATCACCCAGTTGTGCAGCGGGCAGGTGACGGCGCGGCCGTGCACGATCCCCTCGGTCAAAGGCCCGCCCTTGTGGGGGCAGCGGTCGACCAGCGCGAAGACCTCGTCGGCGCCGGTGCGGAACACGCCCACGCAGCCGATCGGGGTCCTGAGCTTGCGCGCCCCGCGAAGGGGAATGTCCTCCAGCGCGCCGATGTCCACCCATTCTGTCCGGGTCATGGTGCGGCCTCCTCAGGCGATCTCGGCGATGGGGGCGAACTCGTGGGCGTCCTTGCCCGCGCTTGCGCGCTCGGCCCAGGGGTCCTGCTGCATGAACCGCTGGGCGTGGAAGAACCGCGCCGCCAGCGCCCGGCGGCTCTCGGCGTCCTCGACCACCCGCTCCCTGACGTGGTCGAGGCCCACCACGTCGATCCACTTGTACATGCGGTGCAGGTACTGGGCTTCTTCGCGGTAGAGCTGGATGGCGGCCGCGCAGTGCTCGACCACGTCGGCGCCCTCGGTCAGCTTGCACAGCAGCTCGGTCGCCTTCACGTGCAGGCCCGCCGCGCCGCCGATGTGCAGCTCGAAGCCTGAGTCCACGCACACCACGCCCAGGTCCTTGCACGTCGCCTCGGCGCAGTTCCGCGGGCAGCCGGTGACCGCCATCTTGATCTTGTGAGGCGTCCACGCGCCCCAGAGCTTCTTTTCCAGCTCGATCCCCAGGCCGGTCGAATCCTGCGTCCCGAAGCGGCAATGGTCGGTCCCCACGCAGGTCTTCACCGTGCGCAGCCCCTTGGCGTAGGCCTGGCCCGAGACCAGCCCCGCCGCGTTCAGGTCCTTCCAGATCCGCGGCAGGTCGTCCTTCTTCACCCCCAGCAGGTCGATGCGCTGGCCGCCGGTGACCTTCACCGTGGGCACCTGGTACTTGTCGGCGGCGTCCGCGATCGCGCGCAGCTCGGCCGCGTTGGTGATCCCGCCCCACATCCGCGGCACCACGCTGAACGTGCCGTCCTTCTGGATGTTGGCGTGCACCCGCTCGTTGATGAAGCGCGAGCGGTAGTCGTCCTCATACTCCCCCGGCCAGTCGCACAGCAGGTAGTAGTTCAGCGCCGGCCGGCACGCGGCGCAGCCGCACGAGGTCTTCCACCCCAGCTCCTGCATCACCGCGGGGATCGACTTCAGCCGCTGGCTCCGGATCAGGCGGCGGACGTCCATGTGGGTCAGCTCGGTGCAGGGGCACATCGGCTTGACGGCGGGGGCCCTGAAGTCCTCGCCCAGCGTCAGCTGCATCACCTGCTCGACCAGCCCCGCGCAGGTCCCGCACGACGAGCTGGCCTTGGTCTGCGCCTTCACCTCGTCGAGGCTCGAGAGCCCCTTTTCCATGATCGCCCGGACGATCTGTCCCTTGCACACGCCGTTGCAGCCGCAGATCTCCGCATCATCCGGCAAGGCTGCAACGGCCGCCATAGGGTCGAGGGCGGACCCTCCCTGGTAGGCGGCGCCAAAGACCAGCGTGTCGCGCATCGCCGAGACGTCGGCGGCCTCCTTGATCAGGCCGAAATACCAGGCGCCGTCGGCGGTGTCGCCGTACATCACCGCGCCCACGATCCGGTCCTCCTTCAGAACCAGGCGCTTGTAGACGCCGCGGGCGGGGTCGCGGAACACGATCTCGTCCCGGTCCGGCCCGTCGGCGAAATCGCCGGCCGAGAACAGGTCCACCCCCGTCACCTTCAGCTTGGTCGACAGCGCCATCGGCTTGAACGCCGCCTCCTGCGCGAGCAGCGTGCGGGCCAGCACCTTGCCCTGATCGTAGAGCGGCGCGACGAGGCCGTAGCACACGCCGCCATGCTCGACGCACTCGCCCACCGCCAGCACGTCCGCGTCCGAGGTCAGCATCTGGTCGTCGACATGCACGCCGCGCCCGACCGCGAGCCCCGCCTCCCGGGCCAGCGCCGCGTCGGGGCGGATGCCCACGGCCATCACCACCACCTCGGCGGGGATCTGGGTCCCGTCCTCGAGGGCCACCGCCTCGACCCGCTCCCCGCCGAGGATCGCGCGGGTGTTGGCGTTGCAGCGCACCTCGATGCCGCGGGATTCCAGTTCCTTCTGCAGCAGGTAGGCCGCGGCGGGGTCGAGCTGACGCTCCATCAGATGGGGCGCAAGATGCACGACGGTGACCGCCATGCCCTGCATCCGCAGGCCGGCCGCGGCCTCGAGCCCCAGCAGACCGCCGCCGATCACCACCGCCCGCGCGCCGGGGGCGCCGGCGGCCGCGCGCATCGCCTCGACGTCGTCGAGGTCGCGGAAGCTCAGCACCCCGGGCAGGTCCTTGCCCGGCACCGGGATGACGAAGGGCTGCGAGCCGGTGGCCAGGATCAGCTTGTCATAGGGCGTCTCGCCGCCTGCGCTGACCACCACCTTGCGGGCGCGGTCGATGGCGGTCACCGGCTCGCCGAAGCGGCAGGTCACGCCATGGGCCGCGTACCAGTCGGCGTCGTGGGTGACGATCTCCTCAAAGGTCTTCTCCCCCGACAGCACGGGCGAGAGCATCAGGCGGTTGTAGTTGCCGCGCGGCTCGGCGCCGAACAGCGTCACCTGCCACGCGTCTGGGGCGAGGGCGAACAGCTCCTCGAGCGCCCGGCCAGAGGCCATGCCGGCCCCGATGACCACAAGTCTGGGCATTGCGGACCTCCTCTTACAGATACCAGGCGACGACGTGGCTGAGCCCGCCGTCGAGATGGATGGGCAGGGCGATCATCGAGGCGTAGCCGGCCGGCAGCCCCGCGGGCCCGCTCTGGATCACCGGCACGCCGGCGCCGAGCGCCCGGCCCACGGGCCCCTCCCAGGCGCTCAGGCGACGCTCGGGCTCGGCCTCGCCGGTCCACAGGGCGCCTTCGCGCGCGCAGATCCCGTCGATCAGCACCGCGCCCCCCGCGCGCCCCACGCGGGCGGCGCGGGCGTCCCAGATCTCGAACCGCCGCGCGATCGGCGTGCCGAGCGCCGACAGCAGGGTCAGCACGCGGACGTTCCCGTCGGGTCCCGGCACCGGCAGGCCCAGCCCCGTGGTCAGCCCCGCCTGGCCGGCGCTGTCGGCCCGCACGAAGCGGTAGCCCGAGCCCAGATCGCGCAGCAGGATCGGCGTGCGCGCCGCCCACACCGCCCCCGGCAGGCCCTGGCCCCTGGGGAAATGCGTGTGCTGGGACACCCATTCGAAATGCCGCGCGGCGCCGTAGTAGCCGTCGTCGAGCATCAGCAGCCCGTCGCGCTCGGCCCAGACCTCCAGCGCGCCGACGCGGGCCTCGTCGTCCCCGCACAGCACCACCAGCACCGCCTTCAGCGCCTTGCCCGCGAACACCGGCACGGCGACGGCGGCGGTGAGGCCCGCGGCGGCCGCCGCCTCGGTCCGCTTGAAATACGAGCCCTCGAAGGTCTTCAGCACCACCGGGCGCCCCTCGGCCCAGGCCTTGCCGGGCAGGCCCTCGCCCATCGCGAAGCTCTCGCGCCCCGAGATCGAGGCGAACGCGTCCAGCCCCCCGTAGTCGCCCTGCGCCAGCCTCAGGACGCCGTCCCCGGGGACCCAGACCTCCGAGACCTGAACGAAGGTCCGCACGGGCGTGTCGATCGCCGCGTCCATCATGCCGCTTCCTCCCGGGTCGCGCGTTTCGGCGTCGCCGGCGCGGCGGACCTGCCGTGCGCCCCGGTCTCGCAGTCCTCGAGGAAGGTCAGCACCTGCTCGCGGTAGAGGTAGTAATCGGGGTGCTCCAGCAGCGCCTTGCGCGAGCGCGGGCGCGGCAGGTCCACCTCCATGATCTTGCCGATGGTCGCCCGGGGGCCGTTGGTCATCATCACCACGCGGTCGGCCAGCAGGATCGCCTCGTCCACGTCATGGGTGACGCAGACGGCGGTCACCTGGGTGCGCGACCACACCTCCATCAGCACTTCCTGCAGCTCCCAGCGCGTGAGCGAGTCGAGCATCCCGAACGGCTCGTCCAGTAGCAGCAGCTTGGGGCTCAGCGCGAAGGCCCGCGCGATGCCCACCCGCTGGCGCATGCCGTTCGACATCTCGGCCGCGGCCTTGTCCATCGCCTCGCCCAGGCCCACCCGCTCGAGGTAATATTCCACCACATCCTGGCGCTCGGCCTGGGAGGCCCTGGGATAGACCCGGTCCACGCCCACCGCGACGTTCTGCCTGGCGGTCAGCCAGGGGAACAGGCTCGGGCTCTGGAACACCACCGCCCGCTCGGGGTCCGCGCCCTCGACATGGCGACCGTCGAGCACGATGGCCCCCTGGCTGATGTCGTTGAGCCCCGCGGTCATCGTCAGCACCGTGGACTTGCCGCAGCCCGAGTGGCCGATCAGGCTGACGAACTCCCCCTTCTTCAGGGTCAGCTCGAAATCCTCGACCACCGTCAGCGGCCCCTTTGGCGTGGGGTAGATCTTGTGGAGCTGCGAATACTGCAGATAGCGCTCGTCGGGCGTCGTCTCGGCCGCGGCCCTCGCGTAGGCCGGGGGCAGGGCGTGCAGGGGCGTCACCTTGGGCAGGATCCGGGTCTCCTCGGATTTCGCGTTCACGCCCACGTCCATCAAATGCTGGGTCACCCGCGCGCGCAGCGCCTTGAAGCCCGCGTCATGGTTCATCGCCGCGCGCTCCCGCGGACGGGGCAGGGCGACCTCGTACTGCGCGCCCAGCGTCCCGTCGGGGTTCAGGCACACGATCCGGTCGGCGAGGATGATCGCCTCGTCCACATCGTTGGTGATCAGCACCACGGTCTTCTTCTCGACCTGGCTGATCTGCTCGATCTCGTCGGCGAGATTGGCCCGCGTCAGCGCGTCCAGCGCCGAGAGCGGCTCGTCGAGCAGCAGCACCTGCGGCTGCATCGCCAGCGCGCGGGCGACCGCAACCCGCTGGCGCATCCCCCCCGACAGCTCCGCCGGCCGCCGGTCGAAGGCGTGCCCGAGGCCGACCATGCGCACGTATTTCTCGACCAGGTCCCGGCGCTGGGCGCGGCTCTTGCCCTTGTGGACCGCGTCCACCGCCAGGCTGACGTTGCCGCGCACCGTGAGCCAGGGCATCAGGCTGTAGGACTGGAACACCAGCCCCCGCTCGGGCCCCGGCCCGGTCACCGGACGGCCCGCGAACAGCACCTCGCCGCGGTCGGGCGCGGCGAGCCCCGCCATCAGGTTGATCAGCGTGGTCTTGCCGGTCCCCGAGAAGCCCAGGATCGCCAGGAACTCCCCGTCGCGCACCGAGAGGTTGATGGATTTCAGGACCTCGTCCCGGCTCAGGCCCTCGCCATAGCCCTTGGACACGCCCTTGAACTCGAGGATGGGGGTCATCTTCGCCTCCTCAGCGGTGGGTCGAGAAGGTGAACATCGACTGGATGGCGTACATCAGCCGGTCCAGCAGGAAGCCGATGATCCCGATGGTGAACACCGCCACCATGATCTTGGCGAGCGAGCTCGAGGATCCGTTCTGGAACTCGTCCCACACGAACTTCCCCAGGCCGGGGTTCTGGGCCAGCATCTCGGCCGCGATCAGCACCATCCAGCCCACGCCCAGGCTCAGCCGCAGCCCGGTGAAGATCAGCGGCAGGGCCGAGGGCAGGATCAGCTTGGTGACCTTGGTCCAGGTCGACAGCTTCAGCACCCGGCCCACGTTCACCAGATCCTTGTCGACCGAGGCCACCCCCAGCGAGGTGTTGATCAGCGTCGGCCACAGCGAGCACAGCGTCACCGTGATCGCCGAGTTCAGGAACGACTTCGAGAACAGCCCGTCGTTGGTCACGTAGACCGCCGAGACGATCATCGTCACGATCGGCAGCCAGGCCAGCGGCGAGACCGGCTTGAAGATCTGGATCAGCGGGTTGAGCCCGGCCGCGGCATAGGGCGAGAGCCCCATCACGATGCCCAGCGGCACGGCGATGGCCGTCCCGATCAGGAAGCCGAAGAACACCGTCTGGATCGAGGTCCAGATCTGGTCGTAATAGCTCGGCGCCCCGGTGTGGTCGCGCCACTTGATCCGGTCGGCGTGGCCCGCGGCCTCGAGCTTGGCGTTGCGCGCCTCCTGACGCTCATAGAACTCGGCCGCCGAGGCCGCCTTGCGGGCGGCGTCGGCATTCAGCTCCACCGCCTCGGTCCACACCTGCGCCGGCCCCGGCACCGCGCCGAGCGAGGTCTCGACCTGCGGCGCCAGCCACGCCCAGGCCAGCAGGAACAGGCCGATCGCGGCCAGCGGCACCCCCAGCAGGCGCCACAGCTCGCGGCTCTGCGCGCGGGGATCGTCGCCGGCCGCGATCCGGGCGAGCGGCGTCAGAAAGCCGAGGCCGAGGATGTTGAACCAGGCCGAGGCCTTGTTGATGCGGGTGAACAGGCGGGCCTTGCGCTCGGCGCGGGCGGCGTCGCGGTCGACCTCTGCGTCGGGGATCGCGGTCATCCTGAAGGGCCTTTCGAGATCAGGGGGCGCGTCGCGCCGGATGTCTGGGGGCGGGCGAGCCGACGGCTGTCGGCCTCCGGGCGCGGGGCAGGGCGGGACAGGGCGCGGGGGGGCGCCTCGACGCCCGGGGCTCAACCCTCGACGGCGTCGCCGACCACGGTCTGCTCGCCCTTCAGGCCGATCGGGAACTGCTCGAGGTAGGCGTTGGGCCGCCGGCCGTCGTAGGTCACGCCGTCGATGAACTCCGACTGCGGGGCCTTGTAGCCGTCGGTGGCGAAGTCGAAGTCGGCCTCGCTCGCCAGCCCGTCGTCGATCAGCGACTTCGCCGCCTCCAGGTAGATGTCGGGCCGGTAGACGTCCGCGGCGACGTCGGCGTACCAGTCGTCGGCCTTCGCCTCGGCGATCTGCCCCCAGCGGCGCATCTGGGTCAGGTACCAGACCGCGTCCGAATAATAGGGATAGGTCGCGTTGTGGCGGAAGAAGACGTTGAAGTCGGGGACCTCGCGCACGTCGCCCTTCTCATACTCGAAGGTGCCGGTCATCGAGGCGGCGATGACCTCCTCGTCGGCGCCCACGTATTCGGGCCGGCTGAGGATCTCGACCGCCTCGGCGCGGTTGGCGTTGTCGTTCTCGTCCAGCCACATGGCCGCGCGGATCAGCGCCTTGGTCACGGCGATGGCGGTCTGGGGGTTCTCTTCGGCGAAGCCCTCTGCGATGCCGAACACCTTCTCGGGGTTGTTCTTCCAGATCTCGTAGTCGGTGATCACCGGCACGCCGATGCCCTTGAACACGGCCGCCTGGTTCCACGGCTCGCCCACGCAGTAGCCGTAGATGGTGCCGGCCTCCATCGTGGCGGGCATCTGCGGGGGCGGGGTGACCGAGAGCAGCACCTCGGCCCCGATCTGCCCCGAGACGTTCTCGGGCGAGTAGAACCCCGGCTCGATCCCGCCGGCGGCGAGCCAGTAGCGCAGCTCGTAATTGTGGGTCGAGACGGGGAACACCATGCCCATGTTGAAGGGCTTGCCTTCCGAGCGGTATTTCTCGACCACGGGCTTGAGCGCCGAGGCCGGGATCGGATGCACCGGCTTGCCGTCCGCGCCCATGGCCACATGCCGCTTCATCTCGGCCCAGACCTCGTTCGACACGGTGACGCCGTTGCCGTTCAGGTCCATCGAGAAGGGGGTGATGATATGCGCCTTCGTGCCGAACCCGATGGTGGCGGCCAGCGGCTGGCCCGCGAGCATGTGCGCGCCGTCGAGCTGACCGTCGATCACCCCGTCGAGCAGCACCTTCCAGTTGGCCTGCGGCTCCAGCGTCACGAACAGGCCCTCGTCCTCGAAGAAGCCCTTCTCGTAGGCGATGGCCAGCGGCGCCATGTCGGTCAGCTTGATGAAGCCGAACTTCAGCTCGTCCTTCTCGACCAGGTGGAACTCGGCAAGCGCCGGCGCGGCGAGGGCGATGAGCGAGGCGGCGCCAAGCAGGGCGGCCGCGCCTTTGACGTGGGTCATAGGTCTGTCTCCAGTCCCGATCCCTGCGCGCCGTCGCCGGTCGGCAGGGGTGAAAAACGAAAAAAGGCCGCGCGATCGTGTCCTCGGAACCTTCGTTAAGGTCCGAGACGATCGAGCAGCCTTGCCCGCGTTACCCGTGCTTTGGGTGAATGGCGCGCCGAACTCCATTGCCCTGCGCTAAGTTCTGGATACCCCGAATCCGCCCCCCTGCGCAAGGCGGAAAACGCGCCGCCAAGCTGAAACCTCGTGCACCGAGGGGTGTTTGCCTGATTTATGGGCGATCAAGCCGCCCGTCTGCCTGCCTTCCGGCCTCATGGCCCGAACGCAGGCCGCGCCCTCAGGCCGCCTCGGTGGGATCGAACACGCGCCCGTCGAAGAACAGGTCCGGCCCCAGGATCATCCGCCCCGCGGCCGAGGCGACGGCGGTGGGCTGGTCGAGCGCGCCCTCCAGCTTCTCCGAGGCGCCGGGCAGGTCGGCGCCCGCGGGCCCCAGCTCGCGCCGGTAGAGGTCGGTGCGGAAGCAGGCCCGCGCGGCCCTGGCCGCCTCGGCCCGGTCGAGGCCGTTGCGCTCGGCCAGGCGGGTCGCCATCCACACCGCCTGGCTGCGCCAGGGGAAGGTGGCCGCGGCGTCGAAGAACTCCACGAACCGCGGCGCGCGCCGCTCCTCGCCGGTGGCCGCGATCACCAGGCGGCCGGCGAGCGACCGCTCGATGATCTCGGAGGGCACGTCGACATAGTCGGGCCGGGCCAGCAGCTCGCTCGCGGCCAGCCGGTGGGCGGGATCGGACAGCCACTTGCCCGCCCGCCAGACCGCGCGCATCAACTGCCCGACGCGGGCCGGCTGCTCGTCCGACCAGCCGCGCCGCACGGCGAGCACCTTCTCGGGCGCGAAACGCCAGATCGCGCAGCCGGGCAGGATCAGCTCGGCCACCCCGTTCTCGACCGCGACCGAGCCCCAGGGCTCGCCCACGCAGAAGGCGTCGATCTCGCCCGCGGCCATCGCCGCGGCCATCAGCGGCGGGGGCACGGTGCGCACGTCCAGCCCCTTGGGCGACTGCAGCCCCAGCGCGTCGAGCCAGTAATACGACAGCTCGGCATGCATCGAGAACGGGAACGGCACGCCCAGCCGCAGCCGGCCCTCGGCCGCCGCGATCAGACGGCGCCCCACGGCCTGCGCGTCCATGAAGTCGGGCCGCTCGCCCAGCGCGGCCATCCGGGCGGCCAGCGCCGTCGAGACGCCGATCACGTCGCCGTTGACCGAGATCATCGCCAGCGCGTCGAGCGGCGCGGGGATGCCGCCGAGACCAAGGCTCATCGCCACGGGCATCGGCGCCAGCATGTGGGCCGCGTCCAGCGCCCCCAGCGCCAGGCGGTCGCGCAGGCTCGACCAGCTCGGCGCCTTGCGCAGCTGAAGGTCCAGCCCCTCCTCCTCGGCAAAGCCGATCTCGCGGGCCACCACCAGCGGCGCGCAGTCGACCAGCGGGATGAACCCCACCTCGATCGGCTCGCGGGTCATTTCAGAAGCTCCGCCGCCGTGATCAGGGCCTGCGCCACATCCGCCACCTTCCGTCCCTGGTCCATCGCCGCGCGCCGGATCAGCGCGTAGGCCTCGTCCTCCGAGACGCCGCGGGCCTTCATCAGGATGCCCTTGGCCCGGTCGATGGTCTTGCGCTCGGCCAGCGCGGCCTTGGTGGCGGCGAGCTCCGAGCGAATGCGCGCGAACATCTGGAAGCGCGCCACGGCCGCGTCAATGATCGGCTTGATCCGCTGCTTGTGCATCCCGTCGACGATATAGGCGCTGACGCCCGCCTCGATCGCCGCGCGCGTCAGCGCCCCGTCCGAGCGGTCCACGAACATCGCCACCGGCCGCTCCATCGGCCCCGAGGCCAGCGCCAGCTCCTCGAGCACGTCGCGCGAGGGATTCTCGAGGTCGATCAGCACCACATCGGGATTGATCTCCGAGAGGCGGCGCGACAGGCCGGTCTCGTCCCCGATCACGATCACCTCATGGTCGCCGGCCTCGCGCAGGCCGTCGACGATCATCAGCGCGCGGTCGCGGTCGCGCTCCACCACGGCGATCTTCAGCGTCTTGGCCAAGGTCCGGCGTCCCCTTCGTTTCACGGGCGATGTTGCGTCGCAACACACGCCCGCGCAAGGGGCCGCGCGCGCCCCGCCGTATCGAAAAACGCGGCGCCGCAGCGTCCGGCGCCGATACGATGAGCGCCGATCCTGCCGGAAATATGAACAATGCCTAACCTTTCGGCAACCTCAGCTTATCCGTCGTCATCCGACTGTCATGTCCGGCCCGGCGCCTGCGCATCCTCCGGCCCGGTCTCCGCCCCATCCCTGTCGCGAAATCGCCATGAAGCGACGGGTCCGGCCCCAGTTGGCCCGCCGCTTGCAACGAGGGCCTCGGCGCCTACGCAACCCAACTCGAGGGAACCACAAGGGAGATGCCGATGATTTCCGCCCGCAAGACCGCGCTCGCCGCGGCCACGGCCCTGACCACCATGACCCTGGCCCTGTCGGCCCAGGCGCAGGAGACGATCAAGGTCGGCATCCTGCATTCGCTGTCGGGCACGATGGCGATCTCCGAGACGACGCTCAAAGACGTCATGCTCATGCTCATCGAAGAGCAGAACAAGAAGGGCGGCCTGCTGGGCAAGCAGCTCGAGGCCGTGGTCGTCGACCCCGCCTCCGACTGGCCGCTGTTCGCCGAGAAGGCGCGCGAGCTGATCTCGGGCAACGAGGTCGACGTGGTCTTCGGCTGCTGGACCTCGGTCAGCCGCAAGTCCGTGCTGCCGGTGTTCGAGGAGCTGAACTCGATCCTCTTCTACCCCGTCCAGTACGAGGGCGAAGAATCCCAGCGCAACGTCTTCTACACCGGCGCCGCGCCCAACCAGCAGGCGATCCCGGCCGTCGACTACCTGATGAAGGAAGAGGGCGTCGAGCGCTGGGTGCTGGCCGGCACCGACTACGTCTACCCGCGCACCACCAACAAGATCCTCGAGGCCTACCTGAAGGCCGCCGGCGTCGCCGACGAGGACATCATGATCAACTACACGCCCTTCGGCCACGCCGACTGGCAGACGATCGTGTCCGACATCAAGGCCTTCGGCTCGGCCGGCAAGAAGACCGCCGTGGTCTCGACCATCAACGGCGACGCCAACGTGCCCTTCTACAAGGAGCTCGGCAACCAGGGCGTGGCCGCCACCGACATCCCCGTCGTCGCCTTCTCGGTGGGCGAGGAGGAGCTGGCCGGTCTCGACACCGCCCCGCTCGAGGGTCACCTCGCCGCGTGGAACTACTTCCAGTCGGTCGACGCGGACGTCAACGCCGAGTTCATCGAGTCCTGGAAGGCCTTCGCCGGCGAAGACCGCGTGACCAACGATCCCATGGAGGCCCACTACATCGGCTTCAACATGTGGGTGAAGGCGGTCGAGGCCGCGGCCACCACCGACCCCGACGCGGTGATCGACAGCCTCGTGGGCGTGACCGTCCCCAACCTCTCGGGCGGCTACTCGGCGATGATGCCCAACCACCACATCACCAAGCCGGTGCTGATCGGCGAGATCATGGACGACGGCCAGTTCTCGATCGTCTACGAGACCCCGGGCCTGGTTCCCGGCGACGCCTGGTCGGACTTCCTGCCCGACTCCAAGGACCTGATCTCCGACTGGCGCAAGCCGATGGAGTGCGGGAACTTCAACACCGCCTCGGGCAAGTGCGGCGGCAAGGGCTCCTGAGCCCTTTCCTCTGACCCGATGAGCAGTGGGAGGGCGGGCCTCGGTCCGCCCTCTCCGCCCGCCCCCGGCGCCTCCCGCGCGCCGTCCCCCCGGGGCTGACCGAACACCAGGGCCGCACCCATGCCGCTGCTTCGCATTCTCGCGCTCGCCGTCACCCTCGCGCTCGGCGCGCTGGCGGCCGAGCGCGCCTCCGCCGACACGGCGCAGGTCTCCGCCGCCGTCCAGAAATTCGCGACCGCCGACGGCTTCGACGAGATCGAGGGCGTGATCGCCGAGCTGGGCGCGCTGGGCGATCCGCTGGCCGCCCCGGCGCTGCGGGCGCTGTCGGGCAACGACCTCAAGATCGCCCCCGACGGGCGGGTGGTGATCGACTCCGACCGCGGCATCCTCGATCCGGTGACGCTCGAGCCCGTCGAGGCGCCCGGCCGGCTCGAGCGGGTGCGCACCAAGAACTCGATCCGCCGGATGATCGACGAGACGATCTCGGCCCTGACCCTGCGCGCCGCCAACCCGGTGGTGCGGATGTCGGCCGCCGACACGATCTTCTCGGCCGCCGACCCCGAGCAGCTCGCCCCCGTGCAGGAGGCGCTGGCCGCCGAGCAGGACCCTGACGTCCGCCGGCGCCTGGCCCAGGCGGTCGCGGCGATCCAGCTCGCCTCCACCGACGATCCCGACACCATCCGCGAGGCGATCGAGGTGATCTCCCAGCGCGGCGACCAGGCCGCGCTCGGCGTGCTGCTAACCTATCGCAACCAGGCGCAGGGCGAGATGGCCGAGGCCGCCGACGAGGGCATCGAGGCGATCGAGACCAAGCTCGCCATGTGGCAGGCGGGGCAGAACATCTGGTACGGGATCAGCCTCGGCTCGGTCCTGTTCCTCGCCGCCATCGGGCTCGCCATCACCTTCGGCGTGATGGGCGTGATCAACATGGCCCACGGCGAGATGGTGATGCTGGGCGCCTACACCACCTTTGTGGTGCAGGAGACGATCCGCACCTCGATCCCCTGGCTGTTCGACTGGTCGCTGCTGATCGCGCTGCCGCTGGCCTTCCTGGTCGCGGGCTTCGTCGGCCTGATCATGGAGCGGGGCATCATCCGCCACCTCTACGGCCGGCCGCTCGAAACCCTTCTGGCCACCTGGGGCGTCTCCCTGATCCTCCAGCAGGCGGTGCGCACGATATTCGGGCCCAACAACCGCGAGGTCGGCAACCCCTCGTGGATGTCGGGCGCGTTCGAGCTGGGCGAGATGTCGATCACCTGGTCGCGCCTGTGGATCGTGGTCTTCGCGCTGTTCGTCTTCGTGGCGCTGCTGTTCGCGATCAACCGCTCCAGCCTCGGCCTGCAGATGCGCGCGGTCACCCAGAACCGGCGCATGGCCTCGGCGATGGGCATCCGCACGCCCTGGGTCGACGCGCTGACCTTCGCGCTCGGCTCGGGCATCGCGGGGATCGCGGGCGTCGCGCTCAGCCAGATCGACAACGTCAGCCCCAACCTCGGGCGCGGCTACATCATCGACAGCTTCATGGTGGTGGTGTTCGGCGGCGTCGGAAACCTGTGGGGCACGCTGGTGGGCGGCCTGACGCTGGGCATCGCCAACAAGTTCCTTGAACCCTATGCGGGCGCGGTGCTGGGCAAGATCCTGATCCTCGTCCTCATCATCCTCTTCATCCAGCGCCGGCCCCGAGGGCTGTTCGCGCTGAAGGGAAGGGCGGTCGAATGATCTTCGGACGTTTTCTCGCGGGCGGCCTGAAGTCCCCCGTGATCCTCATCGCGATGCTGGTGATCCTCGGGATCGGGGTGCTGGTGCCCGCGCTCAACCTCCTCGTGCCCAAGGGCTCGCCCTTCCACGTGGCCGACCACCTGGTGCCGCTTTACGGAAAGTACCTGTGCTACGGCATGGCCGCGCTCGCGCTCGACCTGGTGTGGGGCTACTGCGGGATCCTCTCGCTCGGCCACGGCGCCTTCTTTGCGCTCGGCGGCTACGCCATGGGCATGCACCTGATGCGCGAGATCGGCACGCGGGGCGTCTACGGCGACCCGGTGCTGCCCGACTTCATGGTGTTCCTCAACTGGAAGGAGCTGCCGTGGTTCTGGTTCGGCTTCGACAGCTTCCTGTTCTCGTGCCTGATGGTGATGCTGGTCCCGGGCCTTCTGGCCTTCGTCTTCGGCTGGTTCGCCTTCCGCTCGCGGGTCACCGGCGTCTACCTCTCGATCATCACCCAGGCGATGACCTACGCCCTGCTGCTCGCCTTCTTCCGAAACGACATGGGCTTTGGCGGCAACAACGGCCTGACCGACTTCAAGGACGTGCTGGGCTATGACCTGCAGTCGGGGCAGGTCCGCTCGGCCCTGTTCTTCCTCACCGCCTTCTTCCTGGCGCTGAACCTGATGATCGCCGCCGCGATCACGGGGTCGAAGTACGGCAAGATCCTGCGCGCCGTGCGCGACGCCGAGGCCCGCACCCGCTTCCTCGGCTACCGCCCCGAGAACATCAAGCTGTTCTGTTGGGTGGTCTCGGCGGTGATGGCCGGCATCGCGGGCGCCCTCTACGTCCCCCAGGTGGGCATCATCAACCCCGGCGAGTTCGCGCCCGCCAACTCGATCGAGATGGTGGTCTGGACCGCCGTCGGCGGCCGCGGCACCCTGATCGGCCCCATCGGCGGCGCGGTGCTGGTCAACGCGGCCAAGTCCTGGTTCACCGGCGTGATGCCCGAATACTGGCTGTTCGCGCTCGGCGCCCTCTTCATCCTGACCACCCTGTTCCTGCCCGAGGGCGTCGCCGGCCTGATCCGCAAGGCGCTCGGCCGCCGCTCCCGGGCGCCCAAGGGCAAGGACGAGGAAACCGAGCCGCCCGTCGCCGACGCCCCCACCGGCGCCGCCCCGACCCGCGCGGGAGAGTGACCCAGATGACCGAGATCCCCGTTCGCCTCCCCGCGGCCGTCAAGCCGAGCCCCAAGCACGCGCCCGTGCCCTCGGCCCGCAAGGACACGCTCCTCTACCTCGACGGCGTGTCGCGCAGCTTCGACGGCTTCAAGGCGATCAACGAGCTGAGCTTCGTGCTGATGAAGGGCGAGATGCGCGCCATCATCGGCCCCAACGGGGCCGGCAAGACCACGATGATGGACATCATCACCGGCAAGACCCGCCCCGACAAGGGCGACGTCTACTTCATGGGCGACGTCGACCTCACCAAGCACGATGAACCCACCATCGCCCAGATGGGCATCGGCCGGAAGTTCCAGAAACCCACGGTGTTCGAGACGCAGACGGTCGCCGACAACCTGCTCTTGTCGCTGAAGGGCGACCGCCGCGGCGTCCCGGCGCTGTTCTACCGCGACAACCGCGCCGACCGGGCGCTGATCGAAGGGATCCTCGACAAGATCCGCCTCTCCCACCGCCGCGACGAGCTCGCCGCCTACCTCTCGCACGGCCAGAAGCAGTGGCTCGAGATCGGCATGCTGCTCGCCCAGGACCCCAAGCTCCTGCTGGTCGACGAACCCGTCGCCGGCATGACCGACGCCGAGACCGAGGAAACCGCCCGCCTCCTGCGCGAGATCGCGGTCGACCACTCGGTGGTGGTGGTCGAGCACGACATGGGCTTCGTGCGCGACCTCGGGGTGAAGGTCACCTGCCTGCACGAGGGGCACGTCCTGTCCGAGGGCTCGCTCGACCATGTCTCCGCCGACCCGCAGGTCGTCGAAGTCTACCTGGGTCGCTGAGGGGACCGCCGAGAATGCTGACCGTCGAGAACGCCACCCTGCACTACGGCGCCGCCCAGGCCCTGCGCGGCGTGAACCTGAAGGTCGAGCAGGGCAAGATCACCTGCCTGCTCGGCCGCAACGGCGTGGGCAAGACCTCGCTGATCCGCTCGATCGTGGGGCAGCACCCGCTCTCGGGCGGGACCATCACGCTCGAGGGGACGCCGCTGGGCCGCCGCTCCTCCCACGACCGGGCCCGCGCGGGCATCGGGCTGGTGCCCCAGGGGCGCGAGATCTTCCCGCTGCTGAGCGTGCGCGAGAACCTCCAGACCGGCTACGCGGGCCTGCCCTCGAAGGACCGCTCGATCCCCGACTACATGTTCGAGCTGTTCCCCGTGCTCAAGACCATGCTCAACCGTCGCGGCGGGGACCTCTCGGGCGGCCAGCAGCAGCAGCTCGCCATCGGCCGGGCGCTGGTGATGCGCCCCAAGCTGATCGCCTTCGACGAGCCGACCGAGGGCATCCAGCCCTCGATCATCAAGGACATCGGCCGGGCCATCCAGTTCCTGCGCGACGAGCACGGGCTGACCATCCTGCTCATCGAGCAATACCTCGATTTCTGCCGGGAGCTCGCCGACCACATCTACATCATGGACCGCGGCGAGATCGTCCACTCCGGCCCCGCCGAGAGCCTCGACGACCCCGAGGTCCGCAGACACCTGACGGTCTGACCGTCAGGCCCCGCCGAGGGGGCCTCCCGAGGGGATGTCGGGGGACGCGCCCGGCGCGGCCCCGGACGGGAGGCGAGGACGGCGCGCCCTGCGGCAGGGGCGCGCCGTTCGCATGTCCGGCAAGACGTCCGCGCCGGGCGCCGCGGCCCGGGGCGGGGCGCCCGCGCTCAGACCAGGTCGAGGCTGCCGGGCGGCAGATGCTCGACCCCCGGCAGCTCGATCACGAAATCCGCCCGTCGGTCGCCGTCGACATCGCCCTTCAGCACCTCGTCGCCGAACGCAAGCTGGTGCTTGCGCCCCGTGAGCGCGCCGCCCAGCGTCCAGCCGCCATGGCGCGAATCCAGGTTGTCGAACACCATCATGTCGCCGGCGCCGAAATCCTCGATCCGCCAGCGGGCGCCCTCCAGCCGCCCCGGCCGCAGCGCGAAATCGAAGACGTCGCGCCCGCCGTCGCCCTCGATGGTCAGCGTTGCGGCGCGGATCTCGAACAGCTCGTCGGCGCGGCGCCCCGACAGCTCGATCCCCTCGCCGCGGATGTCGTAGCGCCGCACCTTGAAGACCCGGTCGAACACGTCGAGGTCCAGCGCCCCCGAGCCCTGCACCTCGACCACGCCCTCCACCCGATCGCCGGCCAGCGTCTCGACCGAGCGATAGGTCCCGCCCGCGGCCACGGATTCCTTGAGCATGTCCTGGCCCCGGCCGCCGTCCAGCACGCCGTGCCAGCCGCCGCTCAGCGCGAAGAAGAACCGGTCGTCGCCCAGGTGACCGTCCACCGAGTCGCCCGCGTGCGCCAGCCTCACGCGGTCGTCGAGCTGGGTGGCCGTCAGCGCCTGCGGCGTCCGGGGGTCGAGGAGGATCAGATCCGACCCCCGCCGCCAGTCGACGCCGCCGAGGTCGATCTCGCCCTCCGTCGCGATCCGCAGGTGGTCGCGCGGCGTGACCACCAGCCGCTCGATCGAGGTCAGCTCGACGTTGCGGGCGAGGTAGTCGGTGCGCAGCGTGTCGCGCCCCGGGCCGCCGTCGATCACGTCGTTCAGCTTCTCGGGGTCCAGCAGCCCGGTCCAGCCGAAGACATCGTTCCCCGCGCCGCCATAAAGCGCGTCGCGCCCGTCGTCGCCCTTGAGCCTGTCGTCGCCCGCGTGGCCGAACAGCGCGTCGGCGCCCTTCCCGCCATAGAGCCGGTCGTCCCCCTCGGCCCCATGGACCGTCTGCGACCCGCCCTGGCCGTGGATCGTCGCCGGGCCGTCCAGGTCGAAGTCCCGCAGGTCCAGCGCGCCGGCGCCCAGCAGCGCGGCGCCGTCGCGGGGGTTGATCACCAGCCGCTCGAACCCGGTCAGCTCCGCGCCCAGGTGCAGCCCCCGGTCGGAGACGACGTTCTTGACCAGCTCGAGCGTGTCGTAGCCCTCGCCGCCGTCGAGCACCTCGCCCGCCCGCATCCCGGTCAGGACATAGACCTTATCGTCGCCGGCGCCAGCGTAGATCAGATCGGTTCCCTTGCCGCCCACGATCAGGTCCCGGCCCTCGCCGCCCTCGATCCGGTCGCCGCCGTCCTGACCATAGAGCCGGTCGTTCCCCTCGCCCCCGATCAGCACGTCCGCGCCCTCGCCGCCGATCAGCGTGTCGCGCCCCTCGCCGCCGTCGAGCCGGTCGGCGCCCTCGCCGCCGTCGAGCTCGTCGCGCCCGCCGCGCCCGGAGAGCGAGTCGCGCCCCCCCTCCAGCCGGATCAGGTCGCGCGTGTCGTCGCCCAGCACCGTCTGGTCGGCCCGGCCGCCGACGATGTTGCGGCGCACGTGCGCCTCCTCGAAGGCGAGCAGATCGAGCGTGCCTTCGCCCCGCAGGCTCATGCCGTGCCGCGCCTCGAACACCTCGAACCCGTCCCAGGTCAGCCGCAGGTCGAACTGCGAGCCGCCGATCAGCGTGTCGCGCCCCTCGCCCCCCAGCAGGGTGGCGGCGCCCTTGCCCGCCGCCCAGCCGCCGGTCGAGACCACGTCGTCGCCTGCGCCCGCGTCCAGCAGCCCCTGCATCCGGTGGAGCTTGTCGCCGATGGTTCCGGTGCGCCGGACGCCCAGGGTCAGTTCGTCGTCCCCGTCGCCGCCGTAGATCGTCGTGCCGTGCTCGGCGTTCGAGGTCGCGCTGATCCGGTCCGCGCCCGACGTGCCCAGCACCGTCGCGCCGGCCTGGCTGACCCACACATAGTCGAGGCCCGTCGCATCGTGGCTGGCCAGGAACGCGGTCATGTCGAAGGTCGTGCGGCCCCACAGGCGCAGCGTGCCGGTCTCGTGGCCCTCGCCCCACTCGATCCGCTCGATCGAGTCCAGCTCTGAGCGCATGTCGAGCAGCAGCATGCCGCCCTCGCCGGCCAGCACGTCCTCGCCCTCGCCGCCGTAGTAGTGGGCGAGCAGACGCTTGGGATCGGCCCAGGTGACGGTGCGCTGCCAGTCCTGGCTGCGGACCACGAAGCGGTCGTCGCCCTCGCCGCCGAACAGGAAATCGTCGCCGCCGCCGCCGAAAATGGTGTCGTCGCCCGCGCCGCCGGTCAGCGTCTCGTCCGCCGACGTCCCTGTGACTTCGATCCCGCTCATGCCCCCGCCTTCGAATTGCTCTGGTGAAATGACGTTTCGTTCAGCTTCTGGCGCGATCCGGACGCTCCGTCCAGCCTGTCGGGGCGCAGCCCCGGCATGACGTAGGGACAGGCCGAACCGGACCCGAAGACCGCGCGCGGCCTCGCCGCAAGGCGCCCCGCAGCGCCACGGCGGGCGGCAGGGACGGGGTGGCGAGCGAGATCCCACCCCGGCAAGATCGCGCCCGCTTCCACTGCGTCGCGGTCTCTGGCGCCGCGTGAAATCCCGCTTGATGCCCGTAGCGAAACAGTCGCAGAACTGCAACCAGTTGGTCATGGAGGTCTCGTCCACGAGACGTCGGTCATAGCAGTCTCGTCCACGAGACGTCGGTCATGGCGGTCTCGTCCACGAGACGTCGGACATGGCGGTCTCGCCCCCGAGACCCGGAACAGGGATCCTTCCGGTGGATCAAGCCGTATCTATGCCGATGCGCGCGGCCAGCCTGCTGGCCAGACGCATGGGCGGCGAGCCCGAGGACTGGACGCTCGCGCCGATCGCGATCAAGCCGCGGACGGAGGCGCACCGCGGCGTCTACCTCGCCGCGCGCAGGGCCGACCGGGCCGGCGGACCGCCGCTGCGGCTTGCCGTGAAGATCTGCCAGACGGCCGAACGCGCGCTGAGCGAGCATGGGCGGCTCGCGGCCTGCTCGGCGCCCGGCGCGCCGCCCCTCGCGCCGCGGCCGCTGTTCGTGGACCGCGAGGCCGCCGGGATCGGCATGGAGCTGCTCGAGGGGCCGACCCTGGACCTGGCGCTGGGCGAGGGGGCGATCGAGCGCGACGCCGCGCTGCGGGCGGCGGGCGCCTGGCTTGCGGCCCTGCACGCGCGCGCGCCCAAAGCCTCGAGACCGCTGCGCCCGGGCCCGCGGGTGCAGGCGCTGCTCGGCGCCGGCCCCGAGCCGTGGCGTCCGCAGGCCTTCCAGGACCGGCTGCCCGCGCTGCGGCGCGCGGCCGAGGCGGCGCGGGGGGCCGAGCTGACCCTGGTCGTCGCGCATGGCGACTTTCACCCGCGCAACCTGGTGCTGACCGACGAGGGCCTGCGCGGCTTCGATTTCGGCCCCGAGGCGCGTCTGCCCGCGCTCGCGGATCTGGCCCGCTTCCTGGTGATGACCACCCTCTGGCGCCCCCGGCCCGGGGCCGGCGAGGGCGTCGCCCCCCTGGACGCAAACGCCCTGCTCGAAGGCTACGGCGCGCCCGAGGCCGCGTCGGCGGCGCTCGGGTTCTTCCTGTCGCTGCAGGCGCTGCGCTACTGGCGCCTGCGCGTCCACCTGCTGGGCGGAACGCAGGAGGACGAGGCGATCCGGCGGCGCCTGCTGGCGATGACGCGGCCGGCGGAGGCCTGACGCCCCGCCCGCGACCTCACATCGGGTCGGGACCGCGCTTGATCGCGGCGACGCCGGTGCGCGAGACGTCGATCAGACCCAGAGGGGCCATCAGCTCGACGAAGGCGTCGATCTTGTCGGGGGCGCCGGTCAGCTCGAACACGAAGCTGCGCAGGGTCGTGTCGACCACCGCGGCGCGGAACACCTGGCTCATCCGCAGCGCCTCGACCCGGGCCTCGCCGGTGCAGGCGACCTTGATCAGCGCCAGCTCCCGCTCGACCGAGGGGCCCTCCATGGTCAGGTCATGCACGTCGATGACCACCACCATCTTGCTGAGCTGGGCCTTGATCTGCTCGATGATTGCGGGCTCGCCGGTGGTCACCACCGTGATCCGCGAGCGCTTGGAGGCATGGTCGGTCTCCGAGACCGTGAGGCTCTCGATATTGTAGCCGCGCCCCGAGAACAGGCCGATCACGCGGGCCAGCACGCCGGCCTCGTTCCTGACCAGCACCGCCAGCGTGCGCCGCTCCTCGCCCTCGGCCAGCGTGGGGCGAAGCGAGTAGGCGGAATGGGCCGTCGAGCCCTGGGGAATGTTGAGCGCGTTCATCGTGTCGGTCTCCCGTCCCGGGCCGCGCGGGCGCGCGGCGGCCGGACCTGCGAAAGGGGCTGTGGACAGCTCGGCCCGGTCTCTGCGACGCTGGCGGGCGACGCCCCGCGCGGGGGGCCTCCGACAGGGGCGAGGGACATGGCCGAGACATATGCGGGGCGCTGCTTCTGCGGCGCGGTGACGGTGGAAGTCGAGGGCGAGCCGCTGGTGCAGGGCTTCTGCCACTGCGGCGACTGCCGCGGGTGGTCGGCGGCCCCGGTCACCGCGTATTCGCTGTGGCCCGCGGCGAAGGTGCGAATCACCGCCGGCGAGGACCGGCTGACGCGCTTCACCCGCGACGGCCGCACCGTGCGGCGGAGCTGCGCGCACTGCGGCGGCTCGGTGCTCTCGGAACAGACGGGGCACGGGCTCATCGACGTCTACGCCTCGATCCTGTCGGGCTTCGGGTTCGCGCCGCAGGCGCATGTGCACTACGCCGAGCGGATGATCGACATGCCCGACGGCCTGCCGAAGTTCCGCGATATGCCCGCCGAGGCGGGCGGCAGCGGCGAGATGCTCGCCGACTGACCGCCGCGCCCCGGCGGGCGCGGCCTCAGACCAGCACCGAGCCGGTGACGTCGATCGCGCCCTCGGTCGAGGCGTCGCCCAGCAGCATCTCGTTGTGCGCCTTGCCCGAGGGGATCATCGGGAAGCAGTTCTCGTGCTTCTCGACCATGCAGTCGAAGATCACCGGACCGTCATAGTCCAGCATCTCCATGATCGCGTCGTCGAGATCGGCCGGATCGGTGCAGCGGATGCCCTTGCAGCCGAAGGCCTCGGCCATCTTCACGAAGTCGGGCAGCGCCTCGGAATACGAGTGCGAATACCGCTCCCCGTGCAGCAGCTGCTGCCACTGGCGGACCATGCCCAGACGCTCGTTGTTGAGGATGAACTGCTTGACCGGGGCCCTGTACTGCACCGCGCAGGACAGCTCCTGCATGGTCATCATGAAGGACGCCTCGCCGGCGACGTTGATCACCAGGCTCTCGGGATGGGCGATCTGCACGCCGATCGAGGCGGGCACGCCGTAGCCCATGGTGCCGAGGCCCCCGGAGGTCATCCAGCGGTGCGGCTCCTCGAAGGTCAGGAACTGGGCCGCCCACATCTGGTGCTGGCCGACCTCGGTGGTGATGTAGCGGTCGCGCCCCTTGGTCAGCGCCTCCAGCCGCTCGACCGCGTACTGCGGTTTGATCACCGAGCCGGAGTTCTTGTAGGTCAGGCACTTGATCGCCTTCCACGCGTCAATCTGGGTCCACCAGCCGGGCAGGCGATCCTTGCGGGTCTGGGCGCCGCGGGCCCGCCACTTGGCCAGCACCCGCGCCAGCGTCGTCGCCACGTCCCCCAGGATCGGAACGTCGACATGGACGTTCTTGTTGATCGAGCTGGGGTCGATGTCGATATGCGCCTTCTTCGAGTGGGGCGAGAACGCGTCCAGCCGCCCGGTGATCCGGTCGTCGAAGCGCGCGCCGATGCAGAACATCGCGTCGCAGCCGTGCATGGCCATGTTGGCCTCGTACATGCCGTGCATGCCGAGCATCCCCAGCCAGTTCTTCCCCGAGGCCGGATAGGCGCCCAGACCCATCAGCGTCGAGGTCACCGGGAAGCCCGTCTCCTCGGCCAGCTCGCGCAGCAGGCGCGAGGCCTCCAGCCCCGAGTTGATCACCCCGCCGCCGGTGTAGAGGATCGGCCGCTCGGCGGTCTCGATCATCTCGACCATGGCCATGACCGCGTCGTCGTCGGGCTCCCGCCGCGGGTTGTAGGGCAGGGCCTCGGCCTCGGAGGGGTCGTTGTAGGTTCCGGTGGCGAACTGGACGTCCTTGGGGATGTCGACCAGCACCGGACCGGGACGCCCCGCCATCGCGACGTGGAACGCCTGGTGGATGGTGTCCGCGAGCTGGTTGGTCTCCTTCACCAGCCAGTTGTGCTTGGTGCAGGGGCGGGTGATGCCGACGGTGTCGGCCTCCTGGAACCCGTCCGAGCCGATCAGGAAGGTCGGAACCTGCCCGGTCAGGACGATCATCGGGATCGAGTCCATCAGCGCGTCGGTCAGCCCGGTGACGGCGTTGGTCGCGCCCGGCCCCGAGGTCACCAGCACCACCCCCGGCTTGCCGGTCGAGCGCGCATAGCCCTCGGCCGCGTGGGTCGCGCCCTGCTCGTGGCGGACCAGGATGTGCTTGATGTCGTTCTGCTTGAAGATCTCGTCGTAGATCGGGAGCACGGCGCCGCCGGGGTAGCCGAACACGGTGTCCACGCCCTGGTCCTTCAGGGCCTGGACGACGATCTGGGCGCCGGTCATTTCGCGGGGCATCGGTGCTATCCTCTGACGTCTTCTGTGGGTCGGGCGGAGGGGGCTTTCGGGCGGCCTGCGTTGGGGGGTCTGCATCGCATCGGGCACAAAAAAACCCCCGGTCGAGGGGGGCATGCGGGCGCTTGGGGGACGAGAATCTCGTCCGCCTTCAGTCGCGCCCGGTCCTAAGTACGATGGGGGCCATGTCTTCGCCTTCCGTCATTCCGCGGAAGGGTGACTACCGGCCGGGGCGGGGCCGGTCAACCCCGAAACCCGCTCCGCGCGGAGAAAATTGCGCGCGACGCCCCCGCCGCGCAATTTTCCGCGATCTCGCCGTCGCGTCGCCGCGCCGATCCCGTCCCGCTCTTGCGGTCAAGGCGGCCCCCGCGCGGGGGCTCAGCGGCGCAGGAAGGCCCGCAGGCCGACCAGGCTCAGCGCCACCGCGGGCAGCGTGGCGAGGAAGATCCAGCGGGCGGCGCCGGCCAGCGCCTGCGGGTCGCGGGCCTCGGCGAAGCCCGCGGCGTTGGCGGCGACCCCGGCGAAGGCCGCCCCCACGGCATAGCCCAGCTGCTCGGAGGTCGGCAGGCCCGAGGCGACGCGCCCGCGGTCCTCCTCGGCCGAGTGCGACAGCGCTCGGCGCAGCACGAAGGTCCAGGCCATGCCGAAGCCCGCGCCCTCGACGATGCCGATCGCCACGATCGCCCACACGGGGCCATGGGGAAACGCCAGCGCCTGGGCCAGCGGCGTCGCCGCCACCAGGCACACGCCGATCGTGATCGCCAGCGGATCGCGCCGCTCGGGCCAGGACGAGACGGTGATCGCGGCGAGGCTCCAGGTCACCGACAGCGAGGCCAGCGCCAGCCCCGCCCCCAGCGCCGAGACCCCGTGCAGCCGCACCAGCAGCACCGGCCCGTAGGCGAGGTAGGGGACGGTCGCAAAGCACAGCGCGAACATCATCAGCAGGGACGCGCCCGCCCGGTCCGACAGCCGGAAGGCGCCGGGCGGGAACATCCGCCCCTCGCCCCGGCTGGCGTCGCGCCGGAACGCGGCCACCAGGCAGCCGACGCCGGCGAGCAGCAACAGCCCCGTGCGCAGCGGGGCCACCTCGACCCCGCCGGCCGCAATCAGGAACACGCCCGCCGCGATCAGCGCGAGGCGCACCACCGGCGGGCGCGCGGCGACCGAGGTCTCGGGCCGCCCCCCGCCCGCGCCCTTCAGCCCGAAAGCCAGCAGCATCGCCAGCGCGACGGCCTGCGCCGCGAACACCCAGACCGCGCCTCGCCAGCTTCCCGCGGCCACGAACGCGCCCCCGAACAGCGGCCCCAGCAGCGCCGAGACCCCCCACAGCGTCGAGATCACCGCCACCACCCGCGCGGTCAGCCGGCGCGGGAACAGCTGCCCCGCGGCCACGAAGCCCAGGGCCACCAGCCCGCCGCCGCCGACGCCCTGGATCAGCCGCGCGCCCAGCACCACCGGCATGCTCGGCGCCAGCGCCTGCGCCGCGCAGCCCAGCGCAAAGACCCCTGCCGCCACCGTCATCACCGGCTTCAGCCCGCGCCGTCGCGCCGCCAGCCCCGCCACCGAGGAGGCCGAGATCGAGCCCACCAGATAGAGCGCCGTCGACCACGCCACCCAGCGCTCGCCCCCGATGTCGTCGAGCATCGCGTCAATCAGCGTCGCGGTGACCATCGAGTTGGCCGCATGCAGCCACACCGCCAGGCTGACCATCGCCAGCGCGGGAAAGTGGGCGCGGGTCAGCAGCTCGCCCCAGCCCGCGCCGCCCGAGGGCGTGCCGGAAGGATCGGGCGCGGGCGCGGGCGAAGGGGCGGGCGAGGGGTCGGCGGTCATGCGGGGCTCCGGCGGGTCATGGCGTGCGGCTTCACAGGCTGGGACCTCGAGCGCGCTCGAGGTCAAGGGCCGAGGTCGAGGGCCTCGCGACGCAGGCCGCGGCACGCCCGGAGGGGATCGGGATCGCCCCGCCAGACGGGGCTGGATCGCGGGGCAGGGGACGGCGCGCAAGGGACAGGGCGGCGCGCGAACAATCAGCGTGGCACGAAGCCGCCCCCGACCGCCCCCGGCGCTCTGCGCTGACCGCCGCCGGCGCCCTGTGAAGGCCGCCCCCGGCGCTCTGTGAAGCCCGCCTCCGGCGCCATGAGCGGGACCGCCGCGCGCGTGGCCCGCGTCCCGGCCGGGCCACGCCTCCCGCCCGCCCACCCCGGCGCGCCCCGGCCGGGCCGCTCCCACGGGCGCGCAGGGGACGAGGGCCGCCCCCGGGACCCTCCGCGGCCGCCGTCACCGCAGCCGCTCGAATCCCTCCTGCGGGCTCTGCGCCGCGGGCCACGCGCCCAGCCGGTTGCGCATCCAGGTCAGCTGCCGCTTGGCATAGCGCCGCGTCGCCTGCACCGCCGCTTCCCGCGCCTGCGCGAGCGTCATTTCGCCCCGCAGATGCGCCATCAGCTCCCCCGCCCCGATCGCCTTCATCGCGCTTGGCGAGGCGTCCTGCCAGTCCAGCGCCGCGCGCGCCTCCTCCAGCGCGCCGCCCGCCAGCATCTGCTCGAAGCGCCGCTCGATCCCGGCATAAAGCGTCTCGCGCTTGGGCGTCAGCCGCAGCGCCCGGACCTCGCCCAGCGGCGCCAGCGGCGGCGGCGTGGCCGCCTGCAGCTCCGAGAGCGGCCGGCCCGCGACCTGGAACGCCTCCCACGCGCGCATCACCCGGCGGGGATTGCGCAGATCGAGGCGCGCGTGGGCGGCCGGATCGATGCCCGCCAGCTCCTCGGCGAATCCCTCGAGCCCCAGCTCGGCCAGGCGGGCCTCGGCGGCGGCGCGAACCTCGGGCGGGGTCTCGGGGATCTCGGCCAGCCCCTCGGTCAGGGCCGCGAAATAGAGGCCCGTGCCCCCCACCACGATGGGCGTCCGCCCCTGCGCCCGGGCCGCCGCGATCTCGGCGCCCGCCTCGCGCAGCCAGCGCCCGGCGGAATGCGTCTCGCGCACCGGCACGTGGCCATAGAGCCGGTGCGGCGCCCGCGCCTCGTCCGCCTGCGAGGGCCGCGCGGTCAGCACCCGCCAGCCGTCGTAGACCTGCAGCGCGTCGGCGTTGAGGATCACGGCGGGCATGGTCTCGGCCAGCCGCAACGCCAGCCCCGACTTCCCCGAGGCGGTGGGGCCGGCGATCAGGATCGGACGCAGGTCGGGGGCGGCGCTGGACATGCCGCGCTGATCGCGCGCGCCGCGCCCGCGGTCAACCCGGCGCGCCGCCTCTCGGGCCCGGGCCCATGCGCCCCGCCCCAAGGACCCGCCAGGCGCCTGTTTCCTGGTGAGGTCCCGAAGCGGCCTCCCCCCTCCGAACCGCTCGGCCGTCCCGCCTGTGCTCCAGATCCTTCCCCGACCCAGCCGCCTACCGCTCAGTCCCGCGGCAGCGCGGCGAGCTCCCGGGCCACCTGCGCGGCAAGCCGCGCGTTGTTGAGCGCCAGCGCGATGTTGGCCTCGAGGCTCGCGCCGTCCGTCAGCTCCAGGATCCTCCCCAGCAGAAACGGCGTCACCGCCTTGGCCGAGATCGCCTGCGCCTCGGCCTCCGCGATCGCCTGCGCGATCAGGGGGGCGAGGGTTGCGGCCGGGATCTCGGCCTCGGCCGGGATCGGGTTGGCGAGCAGCTGGCCCCCCTCGATCCCCAGCGCGCCGCGCATCCGGTGGGCGCGGGCGACCTCGGCGGGCGCGTCCATGCGCAGGGGAGCCGGCAGGCCTGAGTCGCGCGACCAGAACGCCGGGAAGGCGTCCGTGCGCCAGCCGATCACGGGGACCCCGAGCGTCTCGAGCACCTCGAGCGTCCTGGGCAGATCCAGGATCGCCTTGGCCCCCGCCGCGACCACGGTGACCGGCGTGCGGGCAAGCTCGTGCAGGTCGGCCGAGACGTCCCAGCTCGCCTCCGCGCCCCGGTGCGCGCCGCCGATGCCGCCGGTGGCGAAGACCTCGATCCCCGCCAGACGCGCGCAGATCATCGTGGCCGCGACGGTGGTGGCGCCGGGCCGGCCGGCGGCGAGCGTCGCGGCGAGGTCGGCGCGCGACAGCTTCGCGACCTCGCGCGCGTCGGCCAGCCGCTGCAGGTCGTCCTCGGCGAGCCCCACCCGGATGGCGCCGTCCATCACCGCCATCGTGGCGGGCGCGGCGCCGGCCTCGCGTACCGCCTCCTCGAGCGCGCGCGCGACCTCGAGGTTGCGCGGATGCGGCAGGCCGTGGGTGATGATCGTGCTCTCCAGCGCCACCAGCGGGCGGCCCGCCTCGCGGGCGGCGGCGGCCTCGGGCGACCACAGCAGAGGGGGGGTCATGTCAGGGTCTCCATGCGGGCGCGGGCGGCGCGCAGGCCGGCCTCGAGCGCCTGCGCCCCGTCCTCGCCGCGCAGCCGGGCGTCGAGAAAGGCGGCGAACAGGGCGTCGCCCGCGCCGGTCGCCATCAGCAGGCTGGGCTCGGGCGGGGCGGGCAGGGGGATGCGGGCGACGACGCCGTCCGCGTCCGCGCAGGCGGCGGGAGCGGGGCCGTCGGTGACCACCGCCTCGCGCAGGCCGAAGGCGCGCAGGGCGGCGGCGGCCTCGGCGGCCTCGGCGAAGCGGCGCCCGGTCAGCGCCTCGGCCTCGGCCCGGTTGCAGATCAGCAGGTCCAGCGCCCCCAGCAGCCCCCCCAGCCGCGCGGCGCGGGCCGGCGAGGCGGGGTTGGCCACCAGCCAGGGACGCGCGCCTGCGGGCAGGGCGGCGTGGGCGGCGACGACGGCGGCGAGCGTCGGCTCGGGCAGGTTCGCCTCCAGCACCCAGGCCGCGGCGTTGGCGGCGGTGGGGGTCAGCACGGGGCGCAGATGCTCGGGCGCGGCGCCCTCGCAGCCGGGCAGGTCGGCGACGGCGGCCGCAAGCCCGCCCGCCCCGTCCTCGATGGCCAGATACAGGCCCGTGGGCGCCTCGGGGCCCATCCGCCGCAGGCTGACGCCCCGCGCGGACAGGCGGGCCGCAAGCGAGGCCCCCTCCGGATCCCGCCCCACCGGCGCCGCCAGCACCGTGGGCCGGCCAAGCGCCGCGAAGGCGAGCGCGAGGTTCAGGGCGACCCCGCCGGGCCGGCGGATCATCCGGCCGGGCATGTCCCCTCCCGGCGCAAGCGGTCCCGAGGGCCGCCCCACCATGTCCCAGTGCGCCCCGCCGAGGCAGAACACCGCCGGGCCGCGCGGCGCGGGCCGCGGGGCCGAGGCGGCGGAGGGCGCGCTCGCCGGTCCGGGCGCGCGCCCAAGAGGGGCGCCGAGCGGCTCGCCGGCGACCGGCGCATCGGGAGAGGGGTCGGGACGGTCGTCCTTCATGGGGCAGGGCTCGCCTCGAGGCCGGATCGGGAGGGACGCGCGACGACCGCGCCGGGCGCCGTCTCGCCGCGCCGCCGCGCCGAGGGCCCGCGCGCGCCGGGCAAGGCGCGCAGGGCGGCGGTCGGCGCGGGGCTCGGGTCGGGGAGCATCCTGTCTCCGGACGTTTCGCAGAGAGGCCGAGTCTCCGCCGCCCGCGCGCCGAGGTCAATCGGCGCCCCCGCGTCCGGGCGCGCGACGGGTCGGCGCGGGGGGACGCAGGCGGCCGGGCGCCTGGGCGGGGCCCGCGCCGGCCCAGGGTCCCGCCAGCGACCGGCGCGCGGCGAATGGCGTGCTGCGAATGGAGAACCGTGGCCTGCCCCGGTCGCAACGCAGCCAAGCCCGCCCGCAGGGCGCCTGTAGACCGATTGTGGAAGGAAGGCTCTGCAGGCGCCCTGCGGGCGGGCTTGGCTGTCGGGCGCCGGCGACGGAGGGGGCGCGGGAGGGTCGAGGGCGGGAGCCTCCGGCGGGCTCCTGACTCACCCGGGAACAGGGCCGCGCCTGTCCCCCGAAGCCGTCCGTCGCTGAAGATGCCTGAGCGACTCGCCCGCCCCGGTCAAGGACAAGCCCCCTGCGGGGGTCGCTGCGCGATCCTTGACCGGGGCGGACGAGTCGCTCCGGTCGGCATCGCGACGGACGGCTCCGGGGAACAGGCGCTTCGCGAGGGGACCGGGGGCGGGCGCCCGGGGCGCGCGTGGGAGGGCGACGCGCGGACGGGGCGGCCGGTCGAGGGGGCGGGGGACGGGGCAGGGCGCCCGCGGCCGGGACAGGGCCGCGGGCGAAAGGGGTATGGCTCAGAGGCCCATCAGGTCGTTGTAGGTCACGAACACCATCAGCCCCACCACCAGGGCCAGGCCGACGCCGGTCGCGTATTCGGAGGCCTTCTCGCCCAGCGGACGGCCGCGCAGGGCCTCGATCGCATAGAACAGCAGGTGGCCGCCGTCGAGCACCGGGATCGGGAACAGGTTGATCATCCCGATCGAGGCCGAGATCATCGCGATCATCCCCAGAAAGGCGACGATCCCCGCCCCCGCCGCCTGACCCGACAGCGAGGCGATCTTGATCGGACCGCCCAGGCCCGAGCTGTCGGCCTCGCCGCCGATGATCGCGCCCACATAGGCGAAGGACGAGGCGATGATCTGCCAGGTCCGGATCGCGCCGATCTCGACCGCCTCGAACACGCCCGGCGTCACCACCTCCGGCGCCAGACGCGGGATCGCGGTGACCCCGATCAGGGGGCGCATCTCGATGCCCCCCTCGGGGGTCGGATAGGGCTGCATCTTCGCGGTCAGCATCGTCTCGCGCTCGCTCGCGCCGTCCGAGAGCACCATGGTCACCGGCTCGCCGCCGCCCGAGGCGATCACGATCCGCTGCAGGTCGGCAAAGGCGCCCACGCTCTGCCCGTCGACCGACAGGATCCGGTCGCCGGGACGGAAGCCCGCCTCCTCGGCCGGGCTGTCGGGGGTCACCGCGCCCACCACCGGCGGGATCGCCGCGGTGGTCTCCAGCTCCAGCACCTCGCCCCCGCGCCGCACCGTCACCGCGAACCGCTCGCGCCCCGGCTGCGCGTCCGAGGCCTCGGCGAAGGCGCGCGAGATGTCGGCGAAGCTCGCGACCTCCACCCCCTCGACCGAGAGCACCTCGTCGCCCACCTGCAGCGGGTCCACGCCCTGCGCCGTCACCGAGGCGCGTTCGTCCAGCGTGCCGATCACCGGGCGGTCCGACCCGATGCCCAGGCTCATCGCGAGGCCCGCATAGATCAGGATCGAGAGGATGAAGTTGAACCCCGGCCCCGCCGCCACCGCGAGCGCCCGCTTCCACAGCGCCGCCCCGGGGAACGAGCGCGCCCTCTGCGCCTCGCTCATGTGCTCGAGCTCATGCAGGTCCGCGCGCGCCGAGGCCGCGTCCCCGTCGCCCAGGAACTTCACGTAGCCCCCCAGCGGCAGCACCGCCAGCCGCCAGCGGGTGCCGCGCCTGTCGGTCCAGTGGAACAGCTCCTTGCCAAAGCCGATCGAGAACACCTCGGCGTGGATCCCGCACCAGCGCGCCACGATGTAGTGCCCGTACTCGTGGATGAACACGACCACGCCCAGCACGACGATGAACGAGGCGACGGCGAAGCCGATGCCGCCGGCGCTCGACAACAGGGAGAACGCGTCCATGGGACCTCCGAAGGGGCGCCCGGGGACCCCGAGCGCGGATGAACAGCCGCAAAGCTAGGCGAAAGCCGCGCCTTTTCCCAGACCCGAGGCGCGCACCCGCGCCGCGATCCGCGCCCCCGCCGCCGCCCGCGCATGGATGTCCATCGCGAACACGTCGTCGAGCGCGCGCGCCGGCCCGAAGGGCGAGAGGGCGGCCAGCACCTCCTCGACCACCTGGGCCATGCCCATGAAGGGCAGGCGGCGGTCCATGAACGCCTCGAGCGCGGCCTCCTTGGCCGCGTTCAGCGCGCAGCCGGCGAGGCCGCCGGCCTCCATCGCCTCGCGCGCCAGGCGCAGCGCGGGGAAGCGGACCGGATCGGGGGCCCGGAACTCCAGCGCGCCGATGGCCGCGAGGTCCAGACGCTCCACCGGCAGGGGGGCGCGGGCGGGGTGGTGGAAGGCGTGGCCGATGGCGTGGCGCATGTCGGGCGCGCCCATCTGGGCGAGCACCGCGCCGTCCACATAGGCCACCATCGAATGCACGATGGACTGGGGATGCACCAGCACCTCGACCTGGTCGGGGCGCAGCGCGAACAGATGCATCGCCTCGATCATCTCCAGCCCCTTGTTGAACATCGAGGCGCTGTCGATCG